>UQNF01000076.1 GCA_900542285.1 uncultured Clostridium sp. | reverse complement strand
CTCTTCGGCGAGATCACCCGCCGCGCCAACGTCGGCACCCTGCAGCTCCCGCTCACGACGCTGCTCCTCTCCGCCGCAGCAACGGCAATCGTGCTGACGCTTACGACCGTTTTCAGCGCGTTGAAGCTCTCCAAAATCGGCTTAATGCAGGTCAAAAAACGAAAAATGATTAGCTAATATACAATATTAACAATTTAACCGCTCATTTGTTGGTTGCTTTGTATAATTGACATTGCTATTATTGTAAGTTATACTCGAATTATATAAAACAAACAAAAAGCAACCTAAATTTCATAAGAAAGGTCAACACGCCAATGTGGCTTACGTTCTGTCGCTGCAAAGGAAGCCCCTTGACACGTCGGCTTAGAAAATGAGCAACGATGGGCGGTGATTCCGATGGGCTGAGGCGGCTTCTTCCGAGCGGTAACAACACAGTATTTTTGTAAGGAAAAATCAACTGATACTGATTCTTGATTAAAACATTTCATCAAGAATCCCATGTGCTGCGCACACTCGCATCGTGCGAATGCACGATGCGCCGTCTCATGCAGAATCTGACGCGCCTTTGGCGCTATAAAAAGCTTTTCAAGCTTTTTAACAGATTCTAGTATAAAACAGGAGGTAAATACAATGAAAAAAACAACACGAAAACTGATCAGTCTTTTGCTCCTCTCCATGCTGCTCCTTTCCATCGCGCTTCCTGCTTTTGCTGCCCCGCCCGAGGACGAGATCGCACCGCAGGCGACCTGTGGTCATGGAAGTTGTACCACGCCAACCGAGAGTGGGACGGGTGTCTATGTATACAATAACAGAGGAACCCACTGCGAAAGGATTAAGGTTGTTAAAAAATGCAAATTGTGCTATGCAACCCTCACAAGCTACAAGCTTGGGGCTGCTGTTGCACACGACAATAAGTTTTCTTACGCAACTTGCGACGGCAACAACCAAACATGGTACTATTGGTGCACGAAATGTAATCATGACACGGTAGGCGTAACGCACCCGTGTTATGGAGCACCGCACGGCAGCGTGTGTCAGTGGCTTCCGTCCTAACTTACGCATAAGCGCACCGACGTAATATAATTTTCCCCTCCGCAGCGGTTATACCGCTGCGGAGGGATGAATAAGGAGCTTTGGAGGGGAAGATATGAGCGTTATTCTGACATGGATACGTCGGAGGCTGCCGTTGTGGGTATGTTTTGCTACCGTCTTGGCTCTTTCGGTAGCCTTCGTATCAATCGGTGTTTCTGCTAATGCGATGATTCAAGAGCAAATTGATGGGATCTCCGGCAACTACGTTTCGATTGCAATTATGAAGGATACAGAATGGAGTTCAAAATACTACGACGAAGCGGCGCTTACTGCGGCAATGGACAGCGATAGTGTTATTCACTGCGATCGCCGCTGTATGCTCGGCGCGGAGATTGGGGGCAGCAAGGCGCTGATTTCGGGCGCTGTGAATCCGACGGATTATGATGCCGCTTTTGATGATGATTCTTATAATATGGCGGTACTTGCAATTACATGTAACACCATTGCAAGGCACAAGGACAAACAAGAAACGTATGATGAAGACGACAACCTGCTTTGGTCTCCGACAATGGAATCTTACAGCGTTGAGGCGACGATTGATAAAGTCATCTCTCTCGCGGACGGTTATCAACCGCCGAAAGTCGGCGAGAAAATCACTGTTTCAAGCAAAAGCTATAACGAAGATGGGACGGTTCCGTTTGAGAAAGGAAAGCAGTATCTGATTTTCGGGTACTATCGGGATTGCCCGATCACTTATCTGTATGAGCGGGAATATGACCCCAAAACAGGCGAGCCGATATTGGCTGTAACGGAGGGACCCGACCCGTTCAGCCAACGAACCATATCTCTGTATGATATGTGGCGCATGAATCTTCCTTCTGAAGAATTCATGTCCAAGGATGTCGCTTATGTAGAAGGACTTGCAACGGAGGACTGGATACATCTTCAGCGCTTGGGGCAGCGTAAGGACGGCACCTATTACTACTACCCCATGCCGGAAGCGTGGCTTCACTATGAGGAATACACGGGGGATGTTGAGGAGTTTATCGCAAGCGAGGCGGGGCGCACTTGGCGTGAGGAAATGATACCGCTCTGCGAACTCAATCAACGGTCTGCATCGGTCGTATTAACTGATAACTTGCAGAGTATTTATATGTTTAACAATGGGCAGGCGTCGCTGACAGAGGGGCGGGAAATGACGCCGGAGGAATACTTAAACGGCGACAGCGTATGTATTGTCAGCGCAGAATATGCGCTTTATAACGAATTGAAGGTCGGCGATAAGATCAGCGTCGATTATTATAATACAACGATTCAAGCGGAAACGGTCTATGAATCGGGCATTTACGCCTCGGAAGCAGAGCGCTTTCAGACGATTCACCACGGACCCTTGACACCGGAAAACAGGATCGGATTTCAAAAGGATTACACGATCATCGGCATTTACTCCGCTCCGGCGTTTCGGGCGGGAACACACTTTTTCACGGCGGACACGATATTTGCACCCAAGGCATCATTGCCTCATGCGGAAAAATATGAGGGCAAAGGGTATCGTGCGCTGCTGTCCCTGATTCTGCGCAACGGCGCAGAGACAGAGTTTTTTGAGGCACTAAAGCATTGCCGCTATGAGGGCGAATATGACTGGGAGTTTGAGGACCCGAATGATATTGATTTTTCGGGTGATTTTATGACCTTTAACCAGCAGTATGACAAGGCGGCGGGGAATATCGAGGTCATGCGGAGCAACGCAAGACGGCTGCTGA
>UQNF01000075.1 GCA_900542285.1 uncultured Clostridium sp. | reverse complement strand
TTCTCACCGATATCGGGTAATCCGATCCTGCCGTTAAGATGACCGCAGATCGGAAGGAAGCTCTGACGCTTCAAAAGCGGAATACAGCAGACAAGCTCCGCTTCATAGATGGGGAGGTGGTAGCTGCTGCCCATAGAGGCGCGCAGTGCCTTGGGCGAAAAGGCGTCGGTACAGCCCCTTCCGAGCAGAATGCCGGCAACGCCCATGGCGTCGGCAGTCCTGATGATGGTGCCGAGGTTGCCGGGATCCTGAAGTGCGTCGAGTGCCACAAAAAGCCCATCGCCAAGCTCCGAGGGAAGGCTGGTATCGGGAGTTCGCACGCTTGCGGCGATGCCCTGAGGTGACGGAGTATCCGCGACCGCCTGAAGCACGGAAGACGATACCTCGATATAGGGAAGCCCGAATCCTTCAAGCCTTTGGGCAAGCTTTGTTCTGCCTTCCTCGATAAAGATGGTTTCGGGAACTACGCCGCTTTCGAGTGCATCGAATACGAGACGTTCACCCTCTATAAGATGCAGTCCCGTATCGCGTCTTGCACTGCGCTCCTTGAGACGGCGCATGGCCTTTACGAGTTCATTTTTTGTACTCGTTATAACCATTAAAGATTAATCTTTGTTGTCCGCAATGGCTTCTCTGATAGCCCTTGCGAGCTGGTCGCCGCAGGAGGTGTCCTTAAAGCCGCAGCGGATGCCGCTCAGCCTTTCGACGGCGAACTTGGCATCAGCGCCTTCGAGGATGGAGCCGATGGCTTTGAGGTTGCCGTTGCAGCCGCCGGTGTAGGTGATGTTGTGAAGCTTGCCGTCCACGATATCGAAGTCTATCATGGATGAGCAGGTGCCGTTGGTTTTATATGTGTAGTGCATATCTGTTCTCCTTTAAGTAATGGCTTGTCCCTGCCGACATTATATCAAATAATCGACGGTCAATCAAGCCCTTTCGATAAATTCGCTCAGCGATAGAAGGTATTCCCGCCGATGAACTCACGGAGTATGGATGTCGGCGGAATTTCGTCCTCTACATCTGCGCTGACAAAATAATTCAGGTATTTTACGATGGAACGCGCCTGCGTGTAATAGGGGCTTTCTATAGGCACCTCCTGCAGCAGGGGATGGACGTATTTTTTCAGCACAGCCGCTTCGTAGTGCAGCGTCGTGTTGATTATGCAGTCTGCGTTTTCCTGAAACGGGAAAATCCATCGGCTTTCGCCCCTGCGCACGCTTGCCCACATGCTGAGCGTTTGCTCCATGCTCGCCCCACGGGTTCGATAGTCCCTGACCAGCCTTCTGAGAAGGCGCAGGTCGGCGGTGCGGATGCGGTTGTGGTCGTCAAGGTTGAGCGTTGTCAGCGCAGAAACATAGACCCTATATATCCTGTCATGCGGAATGTCACCGAGCAGCAGCGGATTCAGCGCATGCAGCCCTTCGATGATAAGGGGCTGATCGCTGTGCAGCTTCAGCGTTCGGAAGCCTTCCTCACGCTTCCCGGTAAGGAAGTTGAAGCGCGGAAGCGATACTTCTTCTCCGTCTATAAGCAGGGACAGATCCCGGCTGAACCTTGCGGTATCTATGGTGTTGATATGTTCAAGGTCGATCTCACCGTTTTCATCACGCTCGATAAGATCCCTGTCGATATAGTAATCGTCCAGCGAGAGCATGATCGGATCCAGACCGGATGCGCGCAGCTGGGTCGCTATGCGGTTAGCGGAGGTAGTCTTGCCCGATGATGAAGGGCCTGCGATCATCACGGCCTTTGCTCCGCAGGAAATTACCTCGTCGGCAGTCCTTGAAAACACCTTTTCATGCAGCGCTTCATTGACGCGAATAAGCTCGCGTATACTGCCGTCAGCCACACGCTCATTAAGCTCCGCCGCTCTTGCGCAGCCCATAAGCCTGCCCCAACGGTCACTCTGCCCGAATACCGCCAGAAGCTTGGGACTGTCCTCAAATGCCGCAGCGCGGCTGCAGTCATCGACATCGGGGAGCAGCAATACCACGGAATCATCGATCCTGTGCAGGTCAAAGATGCTTACATAGCTCGTATCGAGCGTCATTTCACCGTAAAAGTAATCGACATAGTCACTGTAATCGGGACAGGAATAGAGGTCGAAATAGGAAAAATTTCTCCAACTGAGCAGCTTGACCTTATCCAATTGACCATCGGAGGAAAAACGCTCGACGGCTTCATTTATGCTTCTCCTGCTTCGATACAGTTTGAAAGCAGAAGAGGTGATAAACTCCATCTCCTTCTTCAGCATGGAAACGTCCTCATCGGTCAGCTGACCGTCTCCTTCCTTGCTGATAGTTATGTATACGCCCTGTCCCATGGAATACTGGACAATGACACGCGCAGAGGGCAGAAGCCTTCGTACGGCAAGGATAAGCACGAATCTAAGCGTGCGTTCGTAGACGCGCCTGCCTTCATCGTCCGAATACCTTATTAGCCTGAATTCACATTCACGCTTTGGGACAAAGCTGAGATTAAATATCTCGCCTCCAAGCATGGCGGCGAGAGGCTTCAGTCTCAGATCGTCTGAATCAAGTCCAAGCTCGCTGATATAGGAATACAAGCCCTTTCCGCTGATAAGTTCAGCGCTCTTTCCCTCAATTTTGATGTTCATATGTACCTCCGTACAAGAAAATAATTATCGAATCCCTATATAATAACACCATTCTACAGCAAATATACCACATTATCAACCCTCAAAAGCAACGAAAATGCGGCGCAGGACAACGCCGGATGATTAGAGTAAACTCATATCAAGCCTGCTGATCTAACGGAAGAATGAATCCGATAAAATATATATGAAAAATGTTCAATATAGTTGTTGACAATTATGATTTCTTTTGCTAAAATGCTTAGACGTCAGCGGATAAATCATGAGCAAGCGGACGCAGATTGGTCATGACCGCTCGAGATAATGCGTCTGTAGCTCAGCTGGATAGAGCAACGGCCTTCTAAGCCGTAGGTCCAGGGTTCGAATCCCTGCAGACGTGCCATATGGTGGGTGTAGTTCAGCTGGATAGAGCGCCAGATTGTGGCTCTGGAAGTCGTGGGTTCAAATCCCACCACTCACCCCATTTTTTATAACCTCGGGAGTTGTTGTTGGGGTGTCGCCAAGAGGTCAAGGCACGGGACTTTGACTCCCGTATCGTAGGTTCAAATCCTGCCACCCCAGCCAGATTTGACCCGTTAGCTCAGTCGGTAGAGCACTTGACTTTTAATCAAGGTGTCCGGAG
>UQNF01000074.1 GCA_900542285.1 uncultured Clostridium sp. | reverse complement strand
GCCGGCGGATCGGGGCTCGTTATTTCTCCCAGAATTATTTTACACTAACAGCCGAAAGCGTTTATCCGTTTCCCCGGTATTGAATGTATCTCCGCATTGTGCTATCATATAATGGGTTTCTGAGTACGGCAGAAGCTCTAAATATTATCAATATGCGTTTTAGCTGTTTTCGAATTTAGTGAACCGCAATATCGCACAAAATCATAACAATAATAGGACATGGGACGCTCCGGATATGCATGTAAAAATGTGTGGGGCGCAAAAAAGGAATCCGCCGAAATCCTTCTCGGCATTCAGCGGTTCGTTACAACTTTAGTTATAGCAGAAACGGACTTCCGTATTCTGCACAAGGTCGATTCAATGGAGATTAGAAAGCTTGAAAATGACGAGTACAGAGGGATTAAGTATCACACCACCTATTCCTCTTGCGGATATTATGATATCGAATTCTTTGGGGACGGTTTTTCATTTGTTTTCAGGGAGTTCCCAAAGCCCCGAGTATTCGATCTATCCGATACAATCCTCTCTGATTGGCTGGACGAGCCGATCCTGTTCGGCGCTTTTGAGGGCGAAGAACTATTGGGATTTTCTGAAGGATTTTTGGAAAAGTGGAACGCCCGATATCGCATAAGCAATATCTGCGTGTTTCAAGAAGGCAGCAGGCATCGCGGAACAGGCAGTCTATTAATGGAGCGTATGCTGCACGAGGCTGAAATCAGCGGAGCTCGAATGGCGGTATTGGAAACCCAGAGCTGTAACGAGCACGCCATAGCTTTCTACCGCAGGAATGGGTTTGAAGTGATCGGCTTTGATATGTACGCCTATTCCAATGACGATCCCGAACGCCATGAAATGCGGATAGAAATGGGCAGGAAGCTCATATAAGCCTGCATTTCAGCTGCGCAGTATTGCGCCCACCGACATACAGGCCCAATCATTAACAGGAAGCAGTGTATGCAGCCCTTCATTGTCGATATTGGGGTTCAATTATGAGTCATAAGGAACGGGCCGCAGCCCTCAAAACAGATATTCCGGCGGTATTTCTTGCCCTAAAGGCAAAGGAAACGCCGCTCATAGCAAAGATAGCGGCAGGAATCACCGTCGCATATGCCTTGTCCCCCATCGACCTTATCCCTGATTTTGTGCCGATTCTGGGATATTTGGATGATGTCATCCTGCTCCCCGCTCTTGTCTCGCTTACGCTTAAGCTCATCCCTTCGGATATTATGGAAGCCTGTCGCACGCAGGCAAAGGGTATGTGGACGGACGGAAGGCCGAAGAAATGGTACTACGCCATACCTATAATAATCGTATGGGCTTTGATAGCCTTTGTTATTGTCAAAGCCATCTTTTTATGATCCGGGAGGAAAAGATCTGATGAAACGGACCGAGAATGTTGAACTGACTGTGCTTTGCCTGCTTCGCAGCGGAAGCAAGCTGCTGCTGCAAAACAGGGTCAAGGACGATTGGAAAGGCTTTGCTCTCCCCGGAGGGCACATCGAAAGGGACGAATCGATAGTCGACGCCGTAATACGCGAGATGCAGGAGGAAACCGGGCTGACCATCCTCGAACCAAAGCTTTGCGGAGTTAAGCAGTTCCCGATCGAGAACGGCCGCTATATCGTGTTTTTGTTCCGTGCCGACGATTATGCGGGCGAGCTTCGTTCCTCCGATGAAGGGGAAATGCAGTGGGTCGAGCTTTCGGAGCTTCCCGGGCTGTGTACCGTTGATGACTTTGATAAGCTTATCAGGGTGATGCTTGATGATGCTCTTAATGAGTTCCAGTATGTAAAGTGTGACGACAAGTGGATAGCGATGTTAAAATAGTGTTGCAAGAATGTGGCTGTTTTGTTAAACTTGCTATTTCCCATTGACACCTAAAAAACAACATGTTATAATGCGCCTGCCTTGAGGGGGGCGCATTCCCTGTTTCAAGGCAATTTTATCAAATAAGAAAGGAAAATTCTTATGAGTAATACCAAATTTTTTAGACTTATCGCACTCGCCGCTGCCCTTATTTTGGTAATGGGCGTGCTGTTCACCGGCTGCAAGCCTGCAAACGGCGATCCCACTGCGGCACCCTCCGAGGCTCCCTCCGATACCACTCCGGCTTCAGGGGATCCTACTGCAGACCCGACTGAAAAGGAAACCGAAGAGCCCACCGCCGTGCCGACCGAAGTCGATGATCCCGAGCTTGGCGTGCTCGAGGAAGGTCAGATATTCGTATGCGATCTCGACTTCAACGGTACCGATGATGAGGTCTCATATGTGATCAATGAAATTGATGAATATGATTCCTCCGTTACCGTTACCATCAAGCTCAACGGTGAGACATTTACCTATGATGAGATCCATTATGCGTATGAAGTAAACGCAGCGGTCATCGACTGCGATTCCAGCGACAGCAGGCTCGAAGTTGTCCTCTGCTACGCTCATGACAGCGACGATTATGACACCGTCGCTTTCCGTGTGGACGATGACGGCGCAATAGCGGTCCATACACTGTTTGCAGGCTTTGCAGGCATGGTTGACGGCAGCAACAGCCCCATTATCGCAGACGGAAGAATCAGCATGATGATGAGCCACGACATACTCGCAACCACATATCTGTATGCCGACTATACCATTACCTCCGATGGCTTTGAGAGGGTCTCCGACTGCTTCACCTATCCCGAAACCGTTGAACCCGTTAAGGTCATTAACGAAATGCCCATTTCAATCATTAACGAAGACGGCACTACCACCGATACCACGCTTGCTGTGGACAAGACAGTTACCCCCATCGAAACAGATGCCGCAACCTATGTCCGTGTCATTACCTCTGACGGTGATACAGCAATCATCCACATTCACTTTGATGAAGAGTCCAGCTTCATACCCATGATTGGGGATAATGTCCAGCACTATTACCTTGACGTCCTTTATGCTGACTGATTTAGCTAAGGGAAAGATGGAATAATAAGGAAGCCGTCCGGCAATCGCTGGGCGGTTTTCTCATGCCAAATTAAAGAAAAAAGGCGGCTTTCCGTGATTGGAAAACCTTCTTTCTATGTATTCAGATTTTTGCCTTTACCTTATCTAAGCGTTTTTGATAGTTTTCATGCTTAGCAATAAAAGGATAGGACAAAGCCAAAGCGTTAATATGGGCGGCATTTTCATAGTCACCGCTTTTTTCGTAAATGATTGCCAAGCGTTCAAATGAAGGAATGTGCAATGCTGTGTTGCCATGTTTAGCCCTATTTGCTCTATCAAAGTCGGGGTAAGAAGCAATGTCTTTCTTGCAGTATTCTATGCAGAGATTTAGCTTTTCTTGATTGTCCCTTTGTTTATAGAGCAAATCAATCCACAAATTATAACAGTAGTGACGCTCTATTGCGTTTTGGGCAACACTCTCAGATAAAGTGGCGAGCTTTTCAGCTAACAAGTAATTCTTTGCTGAAACAAAATGAGCGGCGATACCTTGAATGTACATAGAGCTTTGCTCATAAATGCTCTGTTTTCTTGCGTGTTGATTGAACTGATCGCTGGGCATTACTGGAACATTCTTGATTAAAGATAATTCTTCTTTTGTAAATTCAACAGCATGAGATTGTTGCGGAATATCCTTTTTGAAAAGGTTGGATAGTATTCCCATATACAAACCCCCTTTTTAATAAATTATAGCAGAAAAGGGAGTAGAAAACTACTCCCATCAGACTGAAGACAAAAACACCTAAAGCAGAGTTAAGCAATCGTGCATAGCTCTG
>UQNF01000073.1 GCA_900542285.1 uncultured Clostridium sp. | reverse complement strand
CCGCCGCAGGTGTCGCCGTTAAGCCTTGCGACCGGGTTGGCGACTGAATTCTTCAATGAATTGTACTTATCCAGCAGCGGCTTGGGCACTGCTGCGCGTTTCTGACGGATTATCGCCTTTATGCGCTCCGCTTCGGGAACGGCATCCTCTCTCTCCTTTTCACACAGTGCCTTTGCCTGTTCGCACTCGGCTGTCGCCTTATCGAGCTGCGAATAGGTCTTTTCTATGGTCTTTTGCGCGGTCTCGCACCACTTGACCAGTGTGTTTAGCTCCTGCAAAACCTTTTTGATTGCGGAGCTCAGCTTATCAATAGCCCTCTTGGACTCCGTGGCTTCTTCGGAGGTGGTCTCCTCGTCCTCGAGCATGATGTCGAGTTCGGATCTTTCAAGCTCATACTGCCTCTTCAGCTCGCCCAGCCTGGCGGAATACTCTCCGACAAGTGCGGCCTTTGCTTCACACTGAGAGGTCAGCTCAGCAAGAGATTCCCTGTAACGCCTGCACGCACTCTTTGATTTTAGGTATTTTTTATAGTTTGGGGTGGATTTAAGTTCTTCGTTGAGCTTCGCAAGCGATTGATTTGCCTGCTGATACTCCCATAATGCTTCCCATTGATTCATACATTCCTCCTTATCCCCATAAAAATGGCTTAGCAATGGTCGTCAAACCATTCTGAATACCGGGACGTCAGTCTCGGCCATTATGTATTGTACACCATCGGTGTTGGTTTGTAAATACTTTACGAGAGGCTTGAGTATAACCGCCTCGGTTTCGTAGTGTCCGCCGAAAGCAATGCTGAGATCGAGGTGACTCGCTTCAATAGCCTGATTATGCTTGCACTCGCCGGTGATATAAAGCTCCGCACCTGCCTCTGCCGCAAGCCGATAATCTCCGCCCCCGGCGCCGCCCATGACGGCAACGGTTTGCACCGGACGATTCCTGCCTGTGAAGTGCATCTTAGTATTCAGCACTTTTTCCGCAAAACCGATGTAATCCTCCAGCATGATCGGCTCGGCAAGCTTTCCGATACGCATGATACCCTCTTCGCCGACCGGCATGGGGTTATGTATGCCCAAGAGCCGGCACAGCTCGGCGTTCACTCCCGACTTTGCCGCATCCAGATTGGTATGAGCGGCAAAAAGCCCGATATCGTTTCTTATTAGGCAGAATACCGGTGCGGTTACAGCGTCATCGGGCAGGATCCGCTTGACAGCGTTAAATAGGAGAGGATGATGCGTGAGCACCAGATCACAATCCTTTTGTGCGGCCTCGCGGGCGACATCGAGCGTGCAGTCCAGCGCAACCAGCACCCGGTTTATATCCTTTCGTTCCGTGCCTATAAGAAGCCCCACGTTATCGAATGAAAGCGCAGTTTCACGCGGCGCAAAATTATCCATTGCGGCAATAAAATCGCTCAGCTTCACAGCCTTGTCTCCTCCTTTGATGAAATAAGCTCCAAAATTCGCTCGCAGCTCCCGATCTCGCGAAGCAGTGCAGCAGGCGGATCATCCGGGGATTTCGAAAGCTTTTTTCGCATTATTCCGAGATACCTTTCCACCATGGGCTTCAAAAGAGCCTCTCCGCTCTCATATGCGGCTGCACCGAATTGATAATAGCCGACGGGCCAGCCATGGGGCAGGGGGCCGGCATTGCCGGGCTCGGCCGAAATGAGCTGGTAGAACCTGCCAGCGTCGAATACTATGCGCTCGGATATAATCCGGTAGTCATGGGCGTAAAGATATTCCCTAAGCTCGGCTTCGCCCCGCATCGGCTGCATTACAAGTCGCTTTAGCTTGTGAGAAAAAACGCCATCCGATTCAAGAATATTGGCGATAAGCTCTCCACCCATGCCCAACAGCACCGCACAGTCCACGCTCGTGTCGGAATAGGCGGAAAAGCCGTCGCTGACGATGCAGCAGAGCCTGTCTTCGAGTCCGAAGCTCTGAGCGAGAAGCCTTGCTTTTTCCAGAGATGAAATGCTGATATCGCTGGCAATGACACGAGCCGCCGCTCCGCTTTGGAGCAGCGCAATGGACAGCTTTCCGTGGTCGCAGCCAACGTCTGCAGCGACATCAAACCGGACGGAGCCATTATCGGTCAGCATTTCAAGGGCTGCGTTCAGCCTCGGGGTCAGGGAGATCTGTTTCATCAAGCTTGCCTCCCGGCTGTCGAAAATAAGCCGATGTAATCGACAGCCAAATAAAATCTTAGGGTTCGACATAACTCGAACCCTTAATCGACAATTAGCTTACTTCCGTAGACACGGAAGCACAGAAATCATTCGTTCGTGTCTCCGTTTGCATCTGCGTCGTTCTTCTTGGCAGCATCGGGTACGCTCAGGTCGATCAAACGGTTGAACAGATCGAGAAATCTGCCTGCGATGTCGGCATCGGCATGAATTTCGACTCGAGTGTCGTCCTCATCCTCGTCGTCATCGTCATCGTCGTCGTCCTCCTCGTCGTCATCGTCATCATCTTCGTCGTCTTCATCCTCGTCATCGTCATCGAGCCAGATGGGAATATCGTCGTCGTCAAAGAGATCGTCATCGGCATCGAGCAGGTCGCTGAGAATATCGTCGTAGGTAGCAATTTCATCTTCGATATCCTCGATGGAAGCGTCGAGATCCTCGATCTGCTCGGTGTTCTCGTCGATCTGCTCTGCCATGGAATCAAGGCAATCGATGATGGCCAAGAGGAGCGCACTCATGTCCTCGCCCTTATCGGAGAGCTGCAGACCCTTTGAGAACCCCTTGAGGTATTCGACCTTTGCTTTCATGCTGCACATATCCTTGTCCTCCGTGTTATGAAACCGCCGATCTCGGATCAGCAGCGCTCCATGTATTCGCCGGTGCGGGTATCAACGCGGATGCGGTCGCCCTCGTTGACGAACAGAGGAACGTTGATCTTGTAGCCGGTCTCAAGCACTGCGGGCTTGGTGGTGCCGGTTGCGGTATCGCCCTTGAAGCCCGGCTCGGTCTCGGTTACGGTCAGCTCAACAAAGTTGGGGGCCGCAACGGAGAATGCGCTGCCTTTATAGAAGCGAATGGTAACGTTGGAATTCTCCACGATATAGTCGATAGCATCCTCTACCTGCTCATGATTGAGCTCAAGCTGTTCAAAGCTCTCGTTGTCCATGAAGTAGTAGAGGTCGCCGTCGGTATAGAGATACTGCATCTCACGGGTCTCAATATGAGCGGTGGGATACTTGTCGGTGGGGCTGAAGGTCCTTTCGAGAACGGCTCCGGTCATAACGTTCTTAAGCCTGGTACGAACGAATGCCGCACCCTTGCCGGGCTTAACGTGCTGGAAATCAGCGATGCTCCAAACCTGCCCGTCGATCTCAACGGTAATGCCTTTTCTGAAATCGCCTGCTAAAATCATGATAATACCTCCGAATGGTTATTATTTATTTGTTTTACAGAATTATTTGCTGCTTGGGCATATCGCAGGAATGAGTGAACATCCCCAGTCAAAAAACCGTCGATCCCGCTGCTGCATTTGAAACGCCGCCATAAGGCAGCCGAATCGCCTGCGGGATCCATCTGCTTAGCTGCAAGCAAAGTTAGCAGCCCGAAGCCAATTGGCTCATAGAGCTGACCCTTCTGCACACATTTCTGCAAATTCACGTTTCATTTTACCATAAACATAACCAAATTAACAAGGTGCATTTGGAAGTTTTTTTGCTAAAACGGAGTAAATCAGCAGATTTGGAGCAATATATTTGTTTTCTGCGCACTAAAATCATATATTCACGCTTATTTACTCGGATTGTATCGCCTGGACCTGCTGTCAAACATATGCTGACCCTGCGCCGGAGATGGAAAAAGCGTACAGTTTCATTTGAGCGGACAAAGAGCAAATGCTGCGCATGGTATATCGATTTATCACATAACGGACATCGATAAAAATTAGCGGCCGCCAAACATATATAATGATTATTTAGCGAAAAGCGTTGAAGAAGCTGAAAAGATGAGTTATAATTAAGCCACACAAAAGAAGGGAGAAGTAAAAATGAACAATTCAACAACACATACAAAAGACCACATAATGACGAGGACATTATCGCTGCTGCTTGCAGAGCTGATGATACTCGGACTGTTCGGCACGCTTCCACTGTACGGCTGCAGCGGGG
>UQNF01000072.1 GCA_900542285.1 uncultured Clostridium sp. | reverse complement strand
GCCTCACTTTCGTAGTTTTTTGCTTTGGCTAACAAATTTTACCACGAAAGGCGCGTCCCCGCTTTCTTTGTTTGCCGCTCCGTCTGTCGGCGGTACTGGGCTCGCTATTTCTCCCGGGATTAATTTGCACTAATCGAACACTTCCTAATTATCCATTGATTCTGCGTATAAGCAGTAACGGCAGATCCTCCGTTTTCGGAGTCTCTGCCGTCGATACTTTGATCTTCCTGATTTATCGGTTGAGTGTATCTATAACATCCCTGATGCTCATATCATTTTCCCTTGCGATGCGTGCAATATCCTCATACTCGTATTTACAGCGGTCCGCACCGTAGCCGGATGATACCTTTCTGCGTACCTCTCCGTATTGGGTCTTAACGGTCTCGGTTCTGCGCGTCAACACATAGCGGTCACACTTTGTCTCGCGAATGCCTATCGTTGATGTATGCCTGAATATGGCGTTGATTATCTCCGAACGTTGTTCGTCCCTGCACAGCACATGCAGCAGCATGCCCGGACGGCCTTTTTTCATGCATATCGGTGCTGTAAAGACATCCAGCGCGCCGACTTCAAACAGCCTCTCGGCTGCAAAGCCCATCTCTTCTGCAGTCATATCATCAATATTGCAGCTAAGCTCATAAACCGTATCTCGTTCGTCCTCGATTTCTCCGAGCATCGCCCTGACGCAGTTGGCGACAGCGAAATCCTTGGCCCCCATGCCGTACCCGATGACTTCCGTCCTCATTACCGGCATATCTCCAAATGCCGTGGCAAAATGTTTCAACAGCGCAGCCCCCGTCGGCGTGCATAGTTCTCCTTCAATGCTTCCGCCGTATATGGGTATGCCGCGAAGAATGTGTGCAGTCGCAGGCGCAGGGACCGGAAGCACTCCATGTGCGCACCTGACACGGCCGCTTCCCACATGCACCGGCGATACTATTATTCGGCCCGGACGCAACATATCCATCAGCAGGCACACCGCAGTAATATCTGCTATTGCGTCCATCGTACCCACCTCATGAAAATGGATATCTGTCACCGGAACACCGTGAACCTTGCTCTCAGCCTCTGCGATAAGTTTGTAGACCGCCATCACATTCTCTTTGACTTGCTGCGGAATAGCAAGCTCATTCACTATGTGCATTATATCGTGAATACCGCTGTGGTGGTGATGCTCATGCTCATGGTCATGGTCGTGGTCGTGATGGTCATGGTGGTGTTGCTCATGGTAGTGGTCGTGATGGTCATGGTGGTGTTGCTCATGGTCATGGTCGTGGTTATGCTCATGGCTGTGATGGTGCTCATGAAGCGTTTCGGTTTCCTCTTCTCCGTTTACGGTAACAGTAACATGCGTCCCGGTGATGCCGCACTTGACGCAGCTTTCCATTTTTACCTCGACTCCGGGAATACCGATGCTGTTCATTTTTTTAATAAAAGCTTCCCTGTCCGGAATGAGCTCCAGAAGAGCTGCCGTAAGCATATCGCCCGATGCGCCCATTCCGCAGTCAATAAATAGGGTTTTCATTTCTTTGCCTCCAAATGATTTATCATGCTGGCCATATATCCGGCTCCAAAGCCGTTATCGATATTAACGACCGCCATGCCGCTGGCGCATGAGTTGAGCATGGCAAGCAGCGCAGCCACGCCTCCAAACGAAGCGCCATAGCCGACACTCGTCGGGACTGCTATAACAGGACAGTCGGCAAGTCCGCCAATAACGCTTGCGAGCGCTCCCTCCATACCGGCTATCGCAATTATGACGCTCGCATTCATAATATCATCAAGATGGGAAAGGAGTCTATGGAGGCCTGACACTCCGACATCATATAGCCTCACCACCTCGTTTCCAAGCGTTTCAGCGGTCAGAGCGGCTTCCTCTGCCACGGGAATATCGCTGGTCCCTCCGGTTGCCACTACGATCTTTCCAAGCCCCTTTGGTTCAGCCATCTTTCCGATTATCCCAATACCTGCTTCGGGGTGATAGTCAAGGTCATATTCCAAAGCTATTGCATCCGCCGTGCTCTTGGAAAGCCTTGTGATCAATATCGTTTCCTGTCCCCTTCCAAGCATGCTCTTGACAATAGCCGCTATCTGTTCGGCAGTCTTTCCGGCGCCATAGATAACCTCGGAAGCCCCCTGACGGAGCCTGCGATGCATATCGACCTTGGCACAGCCAATATCCTCAAATGGGGATTTTTTGAGTTCGAGCACCGCTTCATCGACAGATACGGTTCCGTCTCGTACTCCCTCAAGCATTTTTTTAATATCATTCATCCCGCGCCTCCAGGTCAAGCGTTACGCTTGAATAGTATTTTTTTAGCTCCTGAACTACCTGTTCCCTTTTTTCCGCCAGCAGTCCGAATTGAGACAAAGGCAGCTGAATCTTTGCATCTTTTCCTGCCATGCGGACTCTGAGATTTGAAAAGCCAAGTGAAAACAGATAGTCCTCCGCTCTCTCCGTACTCTCAAGTGCCTGCACCGTAATCGGTGTTCCGGCAGGGATCCTTGTTGCGAGGCAGGCGTATGCAGGCTTGTCCCAAGTAAACAGGCCTGCTTCCTTTGAACGTTCTCTGATCTCCGCCTTCGAAATGCCGCATTCCCTCAGAGGAGAAAGCACCGATAATTCCTCAAGCGCTCTCATTCCCGGCCTATCCGCAGCATCATCGGAAGCATTTGTTCCGTCAAGCAGTACCGTGTACCCGTCTGCCGCTGCCTGCTCCTTTATTTTGGCGAATATGAGTTTTTTGCAGTAATAGCAGCGGTTTTTCGGATTTGCGGCTATTTCGCTTACAGCCAGTACATCCGCATCGATTACGACCAGTTTTGTATTTAGCTGCTTGGCGAGCCGCATTGCATCCCGAAGTTCAAATCCGGGCTGAAAAGCTGACTTGACATAATACGCACAGACATCCGCACAGTTCACGGCAGCTTCATACAGCAGATATGCGGAATCAACGCCTCCGGAAAACGCTACCGCCACCTTGGGATGTTTTTTAAAAAAGGAAGATAATTCCATATTCCCCTCTCATTTCATTAGTTATAGCGCATTTACCAACCGATCGTATTTTACAGCCTACCTACGTTTCCGTCAATGGGTCGTACGGCCGTGGCTTCCGCCAAGTAATCTATTTTGCGGTATGTTTTGAAGTATACTGCCGGCAAACCTATGCGCATAGCTGCATGCCCAATGTTAAAAATAACTATGACCTTTCAACATGCATTCTGATGTTTACCGGGTTTTCATCTTCACCGTCAAAGAAGAAATAGATAAAGCCATCGACATCATCCATGAACCCCATATTCTCCACAAGAGGATCGAACTGCATAAACAGCTTGGGTGACGGCTCGGCATAGCACCAGTCGGAGGGATTCCCGAAGAGTTTCAAGCCGTCTGCATCTTCTTCAGTTTCACAAAAATCTATCAGCCATCCCTGCGTCAAATGAGAAAATCCGGGCTCCGAATCGTTGAATCCATCGATAACGGTATCCGGCTCTCCGTCATAATAGTACACCATCGGTGTATAGGGATACATCTCCGTATCAAGGAAGATATAGAGATACCCTTTGTGGGGCAAGCGATCCTCCTTATCAAGCGCGGCAATGTCATCAAGACGCAGCTGGCAGAAGAAGATAACATCATCCGGCCAATTGTCACACCACGCATTAGGTACCGTCGGGTCTCCGAAAAACTTGCTTACTCCGGGATCGTCCGTTATCTCGGCTCTTCTGACACGCATTCCGATAGCTCTGCTCATTGTGAATACCTCCATATATCTCTACTTCAGCTTTATTTTGTACTGATAGCCGCCATCAAAGGAGCGTGGACGGTAGAAAACCGACTCCCCTTTTTTAAGCGTCCATGTTCTATTATATCTTTCATCGGCGCAATGCACTGTCACCGTCACAGCTGTATCCGTTACCTCGTCTATCGAAAAGCTTCTCCTTCCCCTTTCAAACTGCGGAAGCATACCTACTACGCATTCAAAGGTCTTTTGGGCGGTCTTTTTTACACTGCTTCTTCCGGTGCGAATACATATGCTCCAAAACTCCTCGGTTATCAAAAGTTTCATTGAATTTCTTCCTCGCTTTCCGATTTCCAATAATCATGGCACGCTTGAGCGAATGATTCACGGACTAAGCTTCCATGCATGCAATATACCACAGAAATTGCCCGGCTGCAATGCAAATCTATTGCTGGATCGTGTCAAGTTCTTCTGGGAAAAATCAAGCGCAGGGATCGAGTGGCCGGAGTTTGGTGCAAGCTTTGAGCAGGACAGCAGCGCCGGTGAGCTTGCCGTAGGTCAGGCCGGCATGCTCGTTCTCGAAGACGCTCCAA
>UQNF01000071.1 GCA_900542285.1 uncultured Clostridium sp. | reverse complement strand
TGCGCAAGAATAATACCACAGAAGCTCACAATCGTCAACGTATGCTTGAGTATGGGATCGTGTCAAGTTCTTCCGGGAGAAATCAAGCGCAGGGATCGAGTGGCCGGAGCTTGGCGCAAGCTTTGAGCAGGACAGCAGTACCGGTAAGCTTGCCACAGGTCAGGCCTGCCGGCGCATGCTCGTTCTTTATCCCAGAATTATTTTACACTAACATTTCGGTTATGTTCCAATACCACCGTTTGAGTCAATTTTCAACATAAAACCGTTGTCTATCTGTGCGTATTTTTGTACCGATAGAAAAATATATGCGTTGTCCGCCGCAAAAATTTAAGGTATAATATTATCAATTCAATAATTGCCAACGCAGCCCTGCGGGGGGATGAAGCAAAGCATACCCCCCGGCAAGCAGGGTACAGATCAAATACCGAGTCCCCAAATCGTCTTTTGATTCAGTTTTCAGCGGAGAAGCGTTTCCCATTCGGCTTTCGTTCTGCTGTCAGCACCATCCTTAATTCATTCCGATAACTGAATATGAATTCTCTTTTCCGCTTGCTGAATGCGGTTATTGAAGGAAAGGAGCTATATGTATCTAAAGCTTGAAGGCGTTCCGAGCGAAAGGCAGAAGGAATTCTTCCTGTCCAGAGCGCGGCACACCGCATACGGCGGCGCGCGAGGCGGAGGCAAGAGCTGGGCGATGCGGAGAAAGTTCATTCTGCTGGCGCTTGCCTACCCCGGGCTGAACCTGCTGCTCCTGAGAAGGACCCTCCCGGAGCTTCGGGAAAACCACCTTATCCCCATGCAGAGGGAGCTTTACGGCGTTGCAGGCTACAACTCCACTGAGCGCGTATTCGTATTTCCCAACGGCTCGCGCATAAAGCTTGGCTACTGCGACAGCGCGCAGGACGTCTATCAATATCAGGGACAGGAATACGCTGTTATCGGTCTCGAAGAGGCCACGCACTTTACCGAGGAGCAGATGCGCTTCCTCACGACCTGCAACCGCACGACGCGCACCGACATAGCGCCAAGGATGTACTATACATGCAACCCCGGCAACGTCGGCCACGCATGGGTCAAGCGGCTGTTCATCGACCGCATATACCGTGACGGCGAAAACCCCGGCGATTATCTTTTCATCCCTGCGAGGATCTATGATAACCGTGTGCTGCTCGATGCCGACCCCAACTACATCAGGCAGCTTCAGGCCCTCCCCGATGAGCTTAGGCGCGCGCATCTGGACGGCGACTGGGACGTACACGCAGGCCAGTTCTTCCGCGAGTTTTCAAGGAGCAGGCATGTTATCGAGCCCATTGAGCTTCCGTCATGGTGGCGTAGGTTCCGTTCCATGGACTGGGGCTACAACGACCCCTGCTGCGTGCTGTGGCACGCAGTGGACGGCGAGGGCAGGATCTACACCTATCGGGAGCTGTATGTACGGCAGACAAGGGCGGCCGACGTTGCAAGGCGGGCCATAGAGCTGAGCCGCGGCGAGGATATCCGCTACACCGTTGCCTCTCCGGACATATGGGCAAAGCACGGCGCAACGCTAACCGGCGCAGGAGGCTTTGAGGGCGAGTCCCTGGCGGAGCTTTTCGCCCTCTCCGGCATGCCGCTCACCCCTGCCGACAATTCGAGGATCGCCGGGTGGAACAGGGTGCGTGATTTCCTTGCGGACGCTCCGGACGGGCGGCCGCTATGGCAATGCTTTTCGGACTGCAGAAACCTTATCCGTCAGCTCCCCGGGCTGATATTCGACCAGCACAACCGCGAGGATGCAGCGGACGGCGACGACCACGCGCCGGAGGCGCTCCGCTATGCGCTGATGAGCAGACCACGGGCAGGCAGAGAGCCCTGCGTCAAAAGACCCAAGCCCTACGACCCGCTTGCCATGCCGGCGACGGCGGGCAGGAGCTGGCTGTAAACTATTATTATGAAAGGATCATTTATGGATACAGATAACAGGAATACCGAGATCGAAAGGCTTTATGAGCTTTTTCGCGAATACTACGACGCCTACGCCGGCGAAAGGTCAAGGCTCGAGTTCTGCGAGCGAATGTACCGAGGCGACCACTGGGCAGGCATACCCGAGGGCGAGCCGGGCGAACCGAGGCCCGTCACGCCGATCATCCACAGCACTATTGAGAATGTTCGCGCGGATCTTCTCGACTACCTCCCGGAGGCGGTCATCACGGCGGACGTCAAGGGCTATGAAAAGCTTGCCGAACTCATGACCCACATCATAAAGGAAAACCACATCAGGTGCTGCTATGACGAGGAATATGCGCTCATGACCCACGACCTCGTAGTCGGAGGTTACAGCGTTCAGGAGATAGGCTTCGATCCCGTGGCCAACCACGGCATCGGCGGCGCCTATATACGCCAGGTGGACAACCGCAGCATCATGTTCGATCCCCTTGTCACCGATTTGCAGCAGGGGCGCGCCGTGTTCAAATTCACCCATCGCACGCGCGAATGGTTCGAGCAGCATTATCCCGAGCAGGCGGAGGCAATCAGGGAGGACGGATACCTTCTCGACATTATGGAGGACGACCTTCTGACCCCGAGGTACAACAGGAGCATACTTCTGATTGAATGCTGGATGCGCGAATACGATCAAAAAGCGGATAAATACCGCGTTCATATGCTGAAATTTGCAGGCGGACAGCTTTTGGAGGACAGCCGCAAGATTAAGCCGGAGGGCTACTACGCTCATGGTGAATACCCCTTTGTGCTGACCACGCTGTTCCCACGGAAGGGAAGCTGCCTTGGTTACGGCTTTGTGGATATGTATGCTCAAATGCAGCAGTATTCCGACAAGCTCGACCAGATAGTGATGAAAAACGCCCTGCTTTCAAGCCGCAACAAGCTTCTCATCACCGGGGCAAGCGGATTTGACGCCGACGACCTGCGCGATTGGTCAAAGGAAGTACACGTCGGCGACAACCTCAACGGCGTCACATGGTTTTCCACCGCACCGCTGCCTGCGTACATTTTTACCTATATAGATGACATTCGCAATTCCATCAAGGAGGAATCCGGCGCAAACGAATTTGCAAGGGGCATGACCCACTCGGGCGTTACCAGCGGTACGGCCATCGCCGCGCTCCAGGAGGCGTCCGGCAAGCGTTCGCGCATGAGCGCAAGGCAGATCCATGCAGGCTTCCGCAAGGCTGTCACACAGGAGCTTGAGATTGAAAAGGAGTTTACCCTGCGTGCACGGTGTCTGCACGAACTGGACACCATCGGCGAGGACATGGGCATAAAGCTTGAAAAGCTGCGCAGCGTCAGCCTTGCGCTTGACGCCGTTTCCAAGCTGCCCACCGATCTGCGAGTCACCGTCAAGGTCATCAGGGAGAATGCGTTCAACATTCTCAACAACAACGAGACCGTGTTCCGTCTGGTCGAACGCGGCATGATAACCCCCGAAGTCGGGCTTGAACTTCTTATGTTTGACGGCAGGGAGCAGGCGATAGAGCTGATGAAATCGGAACAGGCGAAAATGCCAGCGCAGGCATAACGGGCAAAACCCTAAAACAGAATAAACTCCGTTTCGGAGAAATGAACGATTCCCCGCAAAGCCGATCAGCATCGCATTGCGGGGAATAAGTATTTACCGTATTAACGCAGAAAGCAGAACCGATAGCCAGGACTCCCGGCGGAGCGATTTTTTCTTACCACTCCAATCCGCAGAAGCGTATGCTTTCCGCTATAAAATCTATCTGCTCAGAGGTAAGCTGTCCGTCGCCGAATTCAACAAAAATACCAACATTATAAGTTAGATCAAATGTCGCTGCGACAGGAAGCTCCAAGGTTAGCCTTTCGTCAAAATTTGGATTGAGCTTTTCGCAATATCCCGAACTTGTCACAACTGTTTTGCTGTTTGCGCCGCTCTCAACATCGTGGTCGTATCGATCTCCAAGACACAGCGCAGCCATCGAATGACCAAGTGTAACCCAACCGAACGTGTGATACAAGCCAAAACTGGCTTTCTCTTGGTTACTCCATGATTCAAGCGTTTCCCTCGTAAGCTCGATATCGAGCGCCTCGGCAAAGCCTTCCAATGTCTCGTCGCTCCAATCCCATTCGGTATAGCCGACCGTTGCAACACATTCTCCCTTCTCATTGTAGATAGATTTAGTATGAAAGCCACAGCGCCATTCCGCGATGCAGTAGCCGGCAAGCTCTTCGCTTGGGAAGTAGCCCAAGCCGTCAAAGATTCCATCGCGCCAAGTCCAGCCCTTGGGAAGGAGCATACTTACGCCAAACGGCCTTGGATTTTCCTCTCTGGAGTTTCCATCCGGATAGTAAATCGTTACTATGTCGTACTCATCGTACACGGAATCATCATATTCCGGCATTTCATCGCCCTCGGCGTAGACGAGCCTCTTAGGT
>UQNF01000070.1 GCA_900542285.1 uncultured Clostridium sp. | reverse complement strand
GGTCTTCCGATCCCTTGGTACAACAAGCTTTGAATTGGGTCTTAGCGCTTCTACCTTCCAGCCAAGCCGCAGAAGAAGCTTAATAATGCTCCTTAGCTTCAGTTCATCCGTATTGATCCTGAGCGTTCCCGTATACGCCTCCATAGCCTTGGTGTCAAGCATCTGGTAAAGCCTGTTTTCGAACATCTCCTCCATGCCGTCAGTATGGGATACTATGCCCAGTCCGACGCCTGTCTTTGGTTTATGTTCCCCGAGTAAAAAAGCTGAGCGCAGCGAACGCAGCGTTCCCCTGCTCGCTTCAATTCCGAATCTATCGTAAACCGTGATACTTCCTAATTGATCGGTGCCGCTCTCAATATACAGACCGCCATCCGCGCCCAGCAGGTTTATCGTCAGAGAAAACGCCGCTTTGCTCACGGCCTTTACGCTGCTTATATTCACGCCCTGAGAGGCAATTCCGGCAATAGCTGCGTACTTGAGCACCACAGCGCTTTGGCTTCCGTCGCAACACACCGCCAGCCTTGCTTTGGCGCTGAAGCCGGAAGCATATGATGCCGCAAGCCGTAGAGCGGTTTCCGGAGTCAGGCTGCTGTCCATATAGCCCTCTGCCCTGCTGCCGTTTATCTCAAGTCGTGCAGCAGAACTTCCCCAGACTATGTTATCCCGGCAGCTCATACCACCCTCAAGCTCCTTGTCCGGCCATATTGAAACGCCCGGCATTACGGTCACGCCAACGCCGATATGACTGTCCGCTCCGACGGTGCTGCCCTCATACACGGAAGCATTCTCATCGATATGCGCGCGCTCACATACCACCGATGCTCGGAGCTGAGCATTACGCCTTATCTTTGCATTATCGAACACTATCGACCGCTTCACGCTGCTTCTGCCATCGATGCTGACACCGCTGCCGATAACACTGTAAGATTCTATTGCCGCTCCATCCCCGATACTTGCTCCGCTTCCAATATAGCATGGCGGTATCAGCACTGCATGCTCGGATACTTCAGCATTGGGTTCAATAAAGATACCCGATTGTTTCCTTGCGATAGTCGAAAAGCTGAGCTTACCGTCAAGCATGTCGTACTGCGCACGGCGATATTCGGATATATCGCCTACATCGCACCAGTAGCCATCAGCAATATATCCATTGAGCTTCATTCCTTGTGCGAGCATTCTCGGAAACAGCTGTTTTGAAAAATCATACTCCACACCGATAGGGATTAGGTCATACGCGCCTCTGTCAAGTATGTAAATGCCTGTGTTGGCAAGGTCGCTGAACACCTCGCTTTGCTCCGGCTTTTCGATAAACCGCGTTATCATGCCGTCTTCATCGAGAAGCGCAACGCCGTATTCCGTTGGCGATGAAACCTTTTTGAGTACTATTGTTGCATGCGCTCCGCTGCTTTTATGAGCACGAATGACTTCCGTCAGGTCGATATCCGTTATCCCGTCGCCGCTCATGACAAGGACCTCGTCATCCGATTCGCAAATGGCCTGTCTTACGCTGCCTGCTGTTCCGAGCGGGATCTTTTCCTCCGTGAAGCTGCATCTGAGCCCCCATGCACTGCCGTCCCCAACATGCTCTTTAATCACATCTGCCATATAGTGGAGGGTATACACCGCTTCATCTATTCCGTGCCGCCTAAGCAGCTCCATTGTGTAGTCAACAATCGGCTTGTTCAGCACAGGCACCATTGGTTTGGGCATAGTGCAGGTAATGGGTCTGAGCCTTTTACCCTCGCCGCCGGCCATTATTACAGCTTTCATAAAAATAATACCACCTTTCGGGTTGAAATGTGGTATTATTCTTGCCGGATTATCGGTTAAATATTAATAATAGTGTATTCCGTAGTAGTAGTTGTTTCCCTCTATCGTTGCATAGAATCTGGTATAGGAGGCCCATTCATATCCCAAATACGAAGCCCTATAAAAGAGTACCTTCTTGGGAAGGGTCGCTCCATGGGAGGAGAAAACATACCTTGCTGCAGCCATCGCCTTTGAATTCGGAGTGACCGACTCGAGATAGCTTCTGCTGTAGCCAAACTGTCCTGGTTGAAAGATGACCCCCTCGACATCATCCGGGAACCAGCGCGACTCGTTAAGCACCCTATTCAGAATAATGCTTGCAAGCGCGCGATAACCGACTTTGCTGCTGCCAGGCCCTTCGCTGTGAATAAGCGCAGCGACAAGGCGTATCTCATACTCCGAAAACTGTCCTTCATGCACGGTATACATGGCAGGAGTAGTTGGTTTTGGCGTCGTTGAGGGCTTTGGGGTTGCGGTAGGCTTGGGCGTTTCAGGCTCATACTTGCCAAGCTTGACATAGGCTCTCGCCATGTATCCTTTATAACTTCCGATCTCAACCCTGAACCACTCATTGTTTCGAGCGGTCACATAGAGCTGTGTGCCCAAGGTAAAAACCTTGACAATATCGGAATCCGTTGATGGCTCGGCGCGCAGATTTACGAAGTCCTCGTTAACATATCCGGAGACATACTGCATCTCCGTCATGGCAAGTGGAGTCGGTAAAGGCTCCAATGTCGGTGCCGCCGAATCTGATGGAGCATCCAGATTCTCTCCATCCGGTGTAAAGACAGGCTCTTCCGTTATCTTTACTGCAGGCACTTCCGTATCTTCGACAAACGGTGTATCAGTCGGATCTCCTCCGGGGTATTCGGTTGGGATCTCCGTGCCGTTTGGCAGTCGTAGGTCGCCTTCATCGGACACGCCCGATGATTCTGCGACGTTTTTGTCTCCCTCGGTTTGAGCGCTGGCACAGCCCACGGCTATAGCAGCCGTTATCAGTACCGCCAAGGTGATTGTAAGCAGGCATTTTGCGGCATTACTGCATCTCATTGCTTGCTCCTCCTTTTGGTTATTTTGCTCCCAACTCAGGAATTTCTTCAGATTCAGATGATGTATCTGCTTACATCATTTGCACCGTTCTTTGAGAGATGCTCTTCGACATACTTCTCGTCAATCGTGACCTCTATCATTGGATGATCACCCGTTGCGTTAAAAGAAATATCCTCAAGTAGGTTTTCAACAATCGTATGCAGACGTCTTGCACCGATGTTTTCACTGTTTTCATTTGCATAATACGCATGTTCTGCAATGGCATGGATTGCGGAATCATCAAAGCTTAGATGAATATTATCCGTTTCAAGCATTGCAGTGTACTGCTTAATTATCGCATTATGCGGTTTGGTAAGGATTCGCTCATAATCCTCGATGGTCAGAGGCTTAAGCTCAACCTTAATGGGGAAACGTCCCTGAAGCTCCGGGATCAGGTCGTTTACGCTGGAGATGTGGAATGCGCCAGCTGCAATGAACAGCATATAGTTGGTGCGCACGGGTCCGTATTTCGTTGATACCGTGCTGCCCTCGACTATCGGCAGGATATCACGCTGCACGCCCTCACGGGAAACATCCGGACCGTGGGCGCCTCCGGAGGCTGCAATCTTATCGATCTCGTCAATAAAGATAATGCCTCCCTGTTCGGCTTTATCTATGGCTTCGCGGATCACCTCATCCATATCGATAAGCTTGTCGGTCTCCTCGGCCACGATTATCCTGCGGCCCTCGGCTACACTTACCTTTCTATGCTTGGTCTTCTTAGGAAGGAGCCCTCCGAACATCTCGTTCATATTGAGGTCGATACCCATTGCAAGCATCGTATCACTGCCCTGTGAGGATTCAGCGACCTCGACCTCAATCATATCATTTTCATGCAATCCACGGCGAAGCTCGTCTAAGAGGCGTTCGCGCTTGCCTCGCTTTTCATCGTTGGAAACAGGCTCCGCATCGGCTTTGGGAGCTGTGTCTGCCGTATTCATGCTTCCGGCGATTGGCCCAAGCAGCTTTTGCAGTACTTCCAAACCGCCTTCGTTCTGCTTTGCAGGTTTAACGCCGTCGTTGAGCAGAAGGTCAACAATTCGCTGCTCTGCGGAAGCCTCTGCGACTATCTTGACTTTTGCTTCCCATTTCTGTTTAACAAGGCGAATAGATGCCTCGACAAGATCCCTGACCATGGACTCAACATCCCTGCCGACATAACCGACCTCGGTAAACTTGGTCGCCTCGACCTTGACGAACGGAGCGTCTACGAGCTTTGCAAGCCTTCTTGCTATCTCTGTCTTGCCGACTCCGGTTGGCCCGATCATGATGATGTTCTTGGGAATTATCTCCTCCTGCATCTCCTCGGAAAGTCGGCTTCTTCTGTACCTGTTGCGAAGCGCTATTGCGACGGTTCGCTTAGCATCATCCTGACCAATGATGTATTTATCCAAAGCTTCTACTATCTGTCTTGGTGTAAACATATAAGCCTCCCGAAGTTACACTTCTTCAACTATGATGTTCGAGTTCGTATATACGCAGATATCGGAAGCAATGATGAGTCCCTTTTTGGCTATCTCCGATGCCGAAAGATCGGTATTCTCCATCAAGGCCTTTGCCGCCGACAGTGCATACATTCCACCGCTGCCTATCGCAGCAATGCCATCGTCCGGTTCGATGACCTCACCGGTTCCGGATACTATCAGCATATCTTCTTTATCTGCACAGATCAAAAGTGCATCGAGCTGCCTTGCCGCCTTATCGTCGCGCCAGTCCTTAGCAAGATCGACGGCAGCGCGCTTGAGGCTCCCTCCGTGCTTTTGAAGCTTGGTCTCAAACCTTTCGCAGAGCGAAAACGCATCGGATACTGCGCCTGCAAATCCAACGACGACCCTGTCATCAAAAATCCTTCTGACCTTCTTTGCGGTACGCTTCATAATGGTATTTTCGCCGAGCGTAACCTGTCCGTCACCGGCGATGGCGCATTGACCGTTGCGCTTGACGCCGAGAATAGTAGTTCCTCTGATTTCCATATTCTTTACCATATCTCCATTCTTTATGAGTTATTCTGTAAATCAACTTTTTGTGAGTACCTGTGTGCGGAGTTTGTCCTGCTGCACGCCTTACTTACAGCTGCCTGCAAGCTCTCCGATTATGCCAAGCGACCTGTCCGAAAGAGCCAAAAAGCGTTTTAGCTTCTCTCTCGGCGCATCCTGGAGACTTTCCATGATTCCGAAGTTTGCGTTCATCGGCTGGAAAGA
>UQNF01000069.1 GCA_900542285.1 uncultured Clostridium sp. | reverse complement strand
AGTCACTGTTTACCGTCTTTTTTTGGGAGGGTATTGCTGTCGGGCATAAGTAAGTTCCGTAACCGGGCTTGCTAATAGTCACTGTTTACCGTCTTTTTTTGGGAGGGTATTGCTGCCGGACATAAGTAAGTTCCGTAACCGGGCTTGATTATAGCAGCTGTTTGCTTCCTCCTTACATATTGCAGCAGACGGCAGGCAGCCGGAGCGGCATTATCCGATTATTGCAATATTAACCGTCAAAACGAAGGCTGCCGGCTCGATCCGGCGGCCTTCTGCAGCATTAAGGCATCCGAAATGTAAATATATTTTGGAGCTTTTCGAAAAAACGGCTCGGTTTCTGAACAAACCGCTTGACATTCTCCGGACTTTTCGTCTATAATGTGTACTTGTGACACTATGGGGAAAAGTGCCCTTGAATTGGACACGCCGCCCATGTAAGAAGTAACTAAGAAAGAGGTACTGTATCATGAAGATGACCTATCAGCCCAAAGTTAGGCAGAGGAAAAAGGTTCACGGCTTCCGCAAGCGCATGAGCACCAAGAACGGACGCAACGTTCTCGCTCGCAGAAGGCTCAAGGGTAGGAAAAAGCTCTCCGCATAAATTATATCCTGTGGATTTAATGGCGGAGCCGGATTCGGCTCCGCCGGACAGCTTATTCTCTCGGAAAGAAACAGCGGCTTGACCGCATAAACCATTGAAGCGTTGCTACTCTCTCAAACGAAACAAGGAGTTTCGATATGCTTACCGCGTGGGCAAATCCGCCGGTTCAAAGAGCATGGTTCTTATCTATGCCAAGGGGCGGCAGGATGAGATCAAGATCGGATTCTCGGTCAGCAAAAAGCTGGGCAACGCTGTGGTCCGCAACAGAATAAAGCGCAGATTGAGAGAGGCGGTCACGCCTCTTATTCCCGATATAAAAAAAGGCTGGAAGCTTATCTTTATCGCCAAAGCTCCCGTCAGGGACGAAAAGCTTCCGGCGATCAATTCGAGTATGCAGTATATGCTGAAAAAGGCAAATCTGCTCGATCCCCATTCAGCGGACCAAAATAACGCCGCACCGGACGGTTCGTCCGAGGTCTGCCGCAGCCATAATGCGGCATCGGCGCAATGACCGATCGGCCCGACGCCCCGGAGGAGAAGAAATACGGTTTTTTCTCCCGTTTTGTGCAATGGCTCATCCGCTCTTATCAGGCCGGGATATCTCCAATGCTTGGGGCCCATTGCAGATTCACCCCATCCTGTTCCCAATACGCGCTTGAAGCGGTCAGGGAGCACGGAGTATTCATGGGGTCTTTATATGCCCTTTGGCGAATATTGCGCTGCAATCCCTTCTCCAAGGGAGGATACGACCCCGTCCCGCCCAAAAAACACAAGAAAGACTGACGGCATATCCGTTCACGATAAGAAAGGCAAGAGATGATCCACGAATTCTTTCTAACCGAATGGTTCTTTGACCTGCTGAGATGGCTGTATTCCGTATTGGGCAACAGCTATTTTCTGGCGATCTTCGTAACGACCCTTGCGCTGAGGCTCATCCAGATCCTCCCCGACATCAGCAGCCGCAAATCACAGCGGAAGCAGGCAGCGCTCCAGCCCGAGCTTGAAAAGCTGCAGAAGCGCTATCAGGATAATCCCCAAAAGCTCAATCAGGAACAGAGCAAGCTCATGAAGGAAAACGGCGTGAACATGCTTTCCGGCTGTCTTCCCATGCTGCTCACCCTGCCGATATTCTTCTGCTTCCTCGCAGCGTTCCGCTTCTGGGGGTATGAACAGACCCTTAAGCTCACCTATGAGACCATCATAAGCGAGCAGCAGCTTGCCGCTCATGCCGAGGTTATCGACTGGGAGAACGGCAACAGCGATGAAAACTGGGCAAAATGGGAAAATACGATAGCCGCAAAGACCTATGACAGCTTCCGTTTCCTCTGGATAACGAATATCTGGCAGCCCGACAACGGCTTCAAGCCCGTCGTCTCCACCGCAGCGGATGTTAAGAAGTATCCCAAGATCGAAAACCTCGTGCTCTTCCACAAGGGCTATACGGATCTTGACGGCAATACGGTCAACGGTGAGGATATTTGGCAGACCTTTGTTGACAACGGCATCGCCGAGGGTGAGTTTGGCTCGGAGAACATGAAGCTGCTTTCGAGCAGTGAAGCCGAGGAAAAGTATGATAAGCTCATGTCACTCTATAAGCGCGGCTACAACAACGGTCTCTTCATTCTGCCCATACTTGCGGCAGGCTTCCAGCTCCTCGCCGCATGGCTGCCGCAGCGCAAGCAGAAGAAGGAGAACCCGAACGCAGCTCAGGCCGCAAAGAGCATGAATTTCATGATGTGGCTGTTCCCGGCGATGAGCTTCTACTTCTGTCTGACAGCAACCTCCGCGTTCGCCCTCTACTGGGTGCTTTCAAGCGTATTCACGGTCGTTTCGTCCGCAATTATCAACGCCATTCTCGATAAAAAGCCGGTCGTCCTCACTCCGAAAAAGCAGGAGGAAAGGGTCAATCCCAGGCATTATTACTCAAAAAAGAAATAAACAATCCGCATAGCGGGCATGACGGAGCATGTCCGCTTACTTGAATACTGAAAGGACTTATATGCGTTCATTAGAAGTTTCCGATAAATCGGTAGACATCGCCATATTCAATGGCTTACAGCAGATGGGGCTTTCCATCGATGAAGTATCAATAGAGATCATTCAGACCGAAACCAAGGGCATCCTTGGCATCGGCGCAAAGCCGGCTAAGGTGCGCCTGACCGAAAAGCCTGCGGAGGAGATAGTGGTTCCCGACTTTGAGGCCGAGCGTACACAGCAGCGCGAACGCCGCGGCGGTGACCGCAGGAACAACGAACGCCGCAATGACGGTGAATTCGGACGCAGCCGTGACCATGGAACCACCCCGAGATATGGTGATGAGCGCAGGAGCGAGCGAAATACCGACAGCCGCAGCGACAGAAGAAACGACCGCAGAACCGAAAGAAAGCCGGCCGAAGCAGCCCCCGAAACGGTCGAAGCAGCGCCTGTCGAAACGGTGCGCCGCCGTCCGGAGAAGAAAAAGCCTTATAAGAATATAGAAGAAATGTTTGCCGCACAGGGCGGTGCAAGTGAGAGCCCGTCGTTCGAAGGCTTTGAATCGGACGATGAGCTGGGCGCCGCCACGCTGCTGGGTTCCGGCTCGTCCGGACTGTATTCCGGAAGCATCGGCACCGAAAGGCCCGAAAGGAGCATTTCCGAGGTCGTCCGCGATGCGGAGCGCTGTGCCGATATGGCTGAACGAACCGAACCTGCCGAGCCTGCCGAACGCATTGAAAGACCGCAGACCCGCAATTCCAGGAATAACCGCCGTCCCGAAAGGCCCGTCAGACAACCCGAGGAGTTCTCCGAGGAGCCCAAGCCCTGTATGCAGCCCGAGAGCGAGGTAGTCTACACCGAGGAAGCCGCAGAGGGCAACCCGGCTGCCGAATTCGTCAAGGGACTGCTTGAAAAGATGGATATCGAGGGCAAGGTGCTTGCTTCCTGCGAGGAGGGTGCGATCCGTCTGCGCATCGACAGCGAAGCGATGGGTGTGCTCATCGGTCACCGCGGAGAAAACCTCGACGCTATCCAGTACCTCACCAGCCTTGTCGTCAACCGCAATCGCAAGGAGGACGGCTATACACGCATCACCATCAATACCGAGGATTACCGCGAAAAGCGTGAGGAGACCCTCGTCAGGCTTGCAAAGCGCGTTGCGCAGCAGGTCAAGAACACCGGCAGGGCGCGCGTGCTCGAGCCGATGAATCCCTATGAGCGCAGGATTCTCCATTCCGCGCTGCAGAGCAATCCCTATGTAGATACCCACAGCGAGGGCGAGGAGCCCAATCGCCGTGTTGTCGTGACCCCCAAGCGCAGGAACCGCGGCTACGGCAGCAGCCGCCGTCCCGATAACAGGCGCAGAAACGACGGCCAGCGCGGCGGCCGCACGATGAACGCTGCCAGAACCGGCGAGGCACGCAGCCACGCCGAGGCAAGCACCCCCGCATTCACCCCGGAAAACCCTGCCGTCCCCGTACAGCAGAGGACGGAGGAATAGATTTGTATGATTCCGGCTTAAAAGCTAATATTTTCGCACTGTCCACGCCTGTGGGCGGTGCGATTGCTCTTTTGAGAGCCAGCGGAAGCGGCGTTTTGACCGTCCTGAAGGCCGTTTTTACCGGCAGGATAGAGCCGAGAGTGCTGAACTGCGGCAGGGTCATCGACCCGGAGGACGGCAGAACTCTGGATTCCGCAATGGCTGTCTTTTTTCCTGCTCCCCATTCGTACACCGGGGAGGATATGTTCGAGCTGAACCTTCACGGCTCGTATGCCGTAGCGAGGGCGGTTTGCGGCCTGCTGCTCCGTCACGGAATGCGGGAAGCGCAGCCGGGCGAATTCACCAAGCGCGCATTTCTGAACGGCAAGCTGGATCTGGTACAGGCCGACGCGGTCATGGATCTGGTGCGTTCGGATACCGAGCGCAGCGCAAGAGCCGCATTGGAGCAGCTTGGCGGAGGGCTCAGCCGCCGTATCGCAGCGATAGAGGACAAGCTCATCGGCCTTGCGTCGGAGCTGTCCGCCGCTATGGATTACCCCGAGGAGATGGAGGAGGAGGCCCTTTCCGACTCCGAAGCCGTGATAACCGAGCAGCTTGCGGAGCTCGATGCGCTCATCGCCTCCGGCAGGGCAGGCAGAATACTCCGAGAGGGCGCGAAGGCGGTCATCTTGGGCAGCCCGAACGTCGGAAAATCGAGCCTGCTGAATGCGCTTACCGGCACGGGCAGGGCCATAGTCACCGATATTGCCGGCACGACCCGTGATGTGCTGGAGGAAAGGATAGACCTATCGGGCTGTCCCATACGGCTCGTGGATACCGCAGGACTGCATTCGACCGATGACACCGTGGAGAAGATAGGCATCGAGCGCGCACTCAATGAGGCGGCAACGGCGCAGATAATAATCCGTGTATTTGACGGCAGCTCAGAGCTGACCGATGAGGAAACTCAGGCGGTGCTGTCGGACGGTGACGGCACGCTATATGCCGTGAATAAGTATGACCTTGACGCCCCCGGCTGCGAACGCCTGTCAAAGAGGCTTATCGGGCTGAAGCCCGGGCTGAAGCCGATAATGATAAGCTGCCGGACGGGCTGCGGACTTGATGAGCTTGCGCAGGACATGCTTAATGTGCTGGGCGCGAGCGATGGCGAGAGCGCGATAGTAACCAACGAACGCCACCTTGCTTGCCTTAAGAGGGCAAGGAAGGAGCTTTGCGACGCTCTCTGCGCACCTACCGCCGACCTTAGGAACCTCACGCTTAATTCCGCCCTGATGTATTTGGGCGAGATAACCGGGCGCACGGCAGGCGAAGAGGTGCTTGACGGAATTTTCAAAAGGTTTTGTGTGGGAAAATGATTTCTGCACAATCTATCAACAGATAACAATCAGTATGGAATCGAGGACTTTATTATGTTAATGGACGCAAAAGGCATAATCCGCCGCACGGAGGATATCCTCCGCAACGACTACCAGATAGATCTGCCCGAGGCCAACGCACAGCAGCTTCACCGCGCGCTCTCCGATGCGACGATGTACGCCATTGCGGACGATTGGCGCAGAAGCCGCCGCGCGCGTGAAAGCGGACGCAGGGCGTATTATATTTCCGCCGAATATCTCACCGGACGCATGGTCTATAACAATCTCTATAATCTGGGCCTTCTCGACGAGGTCGCAAGACTGCTTGCGCTCAGGGGCGTGGACATAACCATGATGGAGGAGATAGAGGACTGCGCTCTCGGCAACGGCGGCCTTGGCAGGCTTGCGGCGTGCTTCCTTGACAGCGCCGCAACCCATGATCTTCCGCTGGACGGTTACGGCATCCGCTATAAGTTCGGCCTGTTCAAACAGAGCTTCGTCGATGGATTCCAGGTCGAGCGTGCGGACGACTGGCAGCGGCAGGGTGACCCA
>UQNF01000068.1 GCA_900542285.1 uncultured Clostridium sp. | reverse complement strand
TCAAGCAGCATCTGGTAGCCGGAGCCATCGCCCCAAACATCGCCAACCTCAAGAATAATGGTAGCGGTGCCGCCGGGAGCGGGAGTCTCGGGAGAGGGAGTCTCGGGAGCGGGAGTCTCGGGAACAGGGGTCTCATCAGGTGCGCCTTCAACGGTGATAGCACCATTGGTAATGGTGAACTCGATGGGAGTTGCGGTATCCTCGCCAAATGCCATGTTTGCAAACTCTGTAACAACGAGCTCTATGGGGTTAACACTTTCTGCACCTTCAAGAACGGTGAAATGGATGTTTACAATAGCGATGGGGTTATCGCCTGCGGGAGCAGGATCTGTAGCGCAAGCCATACCGATACGTACGGAACCGGTAATAGATGTATGATCAACAATGACCAGTGCGCCCTGTGCTCCGGTGAGTAATTCACCCCACTCAACGGAAGTAACTTCAAGAGCTGCGGCGTTGTAGTTTACCTGCATGTTGAGGATATGAGCATCGCCTGCATAGTTGTAAAGAACAACGGGAACAACGATATCATCGTTAACTGCTGCCGTGTAGTTGTCTACAAAGAAGTCGGCAGTTTCCTCGGGGCTGATGTCAGTTGCGCCTACCCTTATGAGACCAGCGCTAGCGGAGGAGGTCAGGTTATAAGGAGTAATGACGATATAATAGGTCCCAGGTGCGGTGAATTCGTATTCGATTCCGCTGTAGGGGCTGTTGTTGTGAGCATTATCATCATCATTATAGGCAAGAATGTTGCCTTCGCTGTCATACAGCGTCATGTAGGTATCAACACGGATTGTATGCTCATCGTCAGACCAATCGGTGAAAAAGTAAACGGTTTCATTGCCGGTTGCTTCATAGGAGAATCCGGTTGCATAGGAATAAAGTGATGTGCTGCTGGAGGAGCTCCTTCTGAGCATAATGGGAGTACCATAACCATAGCCGATATTGATTCCTTCATTGTAGTAATCAAGGGGATTCATGCTGATGAAGTCGAGGTCAAAAATCCCTGGGAAATCTTCAACAGCAACAACGGTCACTTCACAAGTGCCAAACACGCCGTTATCTGCAGTCGCGTATATGGTTGCTACGCCGGGGTTGACGCCCTTGATGGAGCCGGTGCTGTCGAAAGTAACGATGGATTCATTGCTGCTTGACCAAGTCACATCAGTGTTGGTCGCGTTCTCGGGAAGTATGGTTGCAGTGAGCCTCTCGGTAAAGGTGCCGGTGGCGGGAATGGTGATCGAAGCGGGAGCAACGATGACCTCTGCTACATCCACAGACGCTTCAACATGTACGGTGCAGATATCGGTGTAGCCGCCGTCCGTGGTCGTGACCTCGATCTCAACATCGCCGGATGCAATGCTGGTTACAAGACCACTTGCATTTACGGTTGCGATGCTGGAATCAGAGGTGTGGAAGCTTACAGTCTGTATAGTGGCATCCTCGGGAAGAACGTTCCACTCAAGCTGATAAGTCCTGTTAAGAGGCATAGTGACCTCATCTTCAGCAAACTCAACGCCTGTAACGTGTACGAGATCGGTGCACTGGAACTCATCTATCCACGCCTTATCTTCATAAGAGTTTCCGGAGCTATCCTTGTGGTAGCGAACAGTTACGGTCGTAGTTCCGATTGGAATCGAAACGGACGCATCGATCCACTCATTTGCCTTATCGCCGCTGTCATAAAATACGACTGCGCCATCGGCAAGAACCTGAAGCTTGTCCCAGTTTGCTTCAGAGCTGATCTTGTACTTGAAGTTAAGTACGGTGCCTGCGCTGAAATCAAAATTCTGGATTTCAACTGCTGCATCGGAGTTATGTACATTATAGTTGTTGCTTACCGCATGATCCTCTTCAACCTCGAAGGTATAGCTGCCTACGGGCTCAAAGTGGAGAGTTCCGCCAGCTACGTTGAGCGCCTCATCAAGTTCGGTCGCAGGAATGGGTTCGTCGCCGGAAACGGTGACAACACCGTTCTGAACTGCGGTTTCATAGGGATCAGCGATGGTTTCACCGGCGGGGAGGTAATCGAAGTTAACGATGACCAGCTCGACGGGATATTCGCCTGCTTCGGCATCATCCGCAACTGTGAAATGGATGTTTACGATCTGACCCTGCTCGGTGACTCCATCAGAGGGGCAGATCATGCCGATGCGAACGCTTCCGGGAATCGTGGTAGAATCCACAATTACCATTGCGCCCTGTACTGAGTTAAGCACTGTTCCCCAATCGATAGAATCGATGGTGAGTGCGTCCTGATCGTAGTTGACCTGCATATTCAGCGTATGGGCTTCATATTCGCCGGTAACATCGATTGAAAGATCGAATGATTCACCGGGTTCAGCCGTTGCGCTGCCTGCAGTGAAAACTGCTTCAGGCTCGGGATCCTTTTCTGCAGTAACGGGTATGGTCACAAGAGAAAGTGCCATAAGAACCGCTACAAGCATTGCGAGAAATCTTTTCATTTGGTTCTCCTTCCAAATTATTTTTGATTGCCCATTCAGATGCGGAAGATATATTTTCACATCTAAAATTGCATCAATCATATTATATCATTTGCTGACAGCAAATTCAACGGTCTCACCCAAAAATGGCTATATATTATTCATATTTTTTGAATGGTTCCCATATATTATGGATTCGATTATACTTAAAAAGGAATACAGACGAACAATCCATGAGACAGACGGAGCTTTTCTGGAATCAGATCATGATGGAGCATACACAATTCATTCGTGGGCATTGGATCCCACAGAAGATGACCTTATAAAGGCTTCCAACACTTTTTCTCAGGAATACTCCGCTTTGCTTTCGAAAAGCAGGATGACAAACGACGCTGTGATGCTCCGGCAGGAGTCCTTGAAGGAGACAATGAAATTCCGTGATTTTAAGACTGCTGGTGTTCAGGGCATAGAGAATTGCCGTATTCGGTCGATCATTTTGCCTCTGCTTGCCGATCACGTTCTGCGCGAAGTCAATCACTATATACGCTTGTTAAGTGACAGGCAATAATGCTGAAAGCGTAGCAAAATGCCGGCGTTACCATTTCTTTATCGCAGCAGATTATTACATACATAACAGATGCTTTCATTGCAAAAGAGGGCTGCAGCCTCCCGGTCAGGAGATTGCAGCCCTTCATTATTCTATTCGCCTATCAGTTAAGACCCAAGCACATTCTGATAATAAGCGTTGCATCAACGGTGTTGATCACGCCATCTCCATTCACATCGGCATTGTGTAGATATGAAGGCTGTATTGCGAAAATACCGAGACCGTGACGCAGCACATTCGTAGCGTCTACCATATTGACAACGCCATCGCCATTGACATCGCCCAACAGACCAATGGGAGGCTCTTCTCCCCTCGGTACATAGACCGCTGTTATGGTCACATCGGTCGTGATATCCTCGATTTGACCTTCCCAGCCTACAAACTGATATCCAAGGTGTACGGGGACGATCGAGGGATAGTTGACATAATATCCATCGGGAACGGAAATAGCCATTATCACCGAGTTATCATAGCCATCGACAAAGGTTGCGGTATGATACGTAAGCGTGCGTACCGGTGTAATCTTTACATTATCGACCCATACTTTATCGGTGTACGAATCGGTTACATGGTTTTTATAGTAACGCCAGCCAATCACATAATAACCGGAATCCTGAAGAGTAACTGTCTGTGTCGTCCAATTGCTTTGCCCAGAAAAATCCAAATAACTTCCGCCGTTGAAGGTAAGGCTTAGAAGGTCAAAATCACTCTCGCAATCGGTCTTCCAATCAAAGCTTATCACTGTGCCTTCCTCAAGATAGCCCAAGTTGATGGAAAATTCGGTCTCAGTGCTTGGCATGCCTGCGATATCGCTGACAACGCAGTTCCTGCCATCCTCGGTAGTGACCTGCCAGGGATTGGTCAAATCATTATTGAATGAACGATTTTCTCCGGGAGCGTTGATTGCTGCATCGAACAAAGACTGTTCGGGAGTGTTGGGTGCGGGGGCATAGGGGTCGCCATATTCACGGATATACTCCACGTTATCAATCCATGCGTTGCCCTCTGCATTCTGCGAGCCGTTTCCCCTGGTATCGCCATGTGCTTCGGAGTATTCCCAGGTAAATACATAGTCGCCATCAGTCGGAATAATGTAGGTATATGTCTCCCAATCATTATCACCGGTTATGAAATCAACTTTTGCGCTGTTGATCCTGAAGTTCAGCTTGTCAAAATTGTATTCGCAGTTTGTCTTCCAATCAAAGCGAACAGCGTCGCCTGCATATGCGTTGCGAACGCGGAAGCATACGACCTGATGCTGATTATCGCCGGTAATAGTGGAGGTTATGCTCATCCTTCCGTTTTCGCTCGTATCAATTCCCCAGGGATTTACAGGGTCATCTATGAACTCAATGCTGCCGCCGGGGACGTTAAGTGCCTCGTTGAGCTGATCTTCAGCAACAATGGGTTCGGGCTGCGTTCCTGTTATCGATACATTGTCAAGGCCGGCGCAGTCGCTGCCGCTCGATACGCTGGAATCCTTGGAATACGTCCATTTGAAGGTATAGCTGCCGTCTGACGGCACTGTGTATGTATAAGTAGTAAAGCTCTGGCTTCCGCTGATGCGCTGCACTCTGGTACCATTAACATAGAAGCTCATCCAATCGTAATTGCTTTCGCTTGAAACGCTCCAATCAAAGGAGAGTGCCTGTCCTGCGGTCAGGCCGTTAAATACTGCGGTTATGGTTGTTGAGCTGCTGTGCTGATCCTGAATCGTGGAACGCACATACGTTCTGCCGTTTTCGCTGACTATCTCCCACGGAGTTCCCCTATCATTAGTAAATGTTAGGTGGCTTCCTTCCGCATTTACTGCAGCATCGAATTCCTCCTGCGAAGGAGTGTTGGGAGCGTCAATAACGAGTCCGGGAACGGGGAAAATGCTGGTCATTACATAGCCGCATCCCTGTCCGATAATCCCAAGCTCTGTCGGCGCGCCGTTTGCGACATCGATGGTGATTAGCTTTCCAAGCGTTCCGCCAAACAACATCTGACCCATAGCGGCGTAGACAAGTCCATCCTCCGAATCATAGTACATGGAATACACGGTCTCGAACTGAGTGTTGAGCGTGTTGCCAAGCTCCTGTACGAGCTCGCCTTCAAGATTGAAGATCATTCCGTTGCCGGTAGTATGGTGAATGGCAAAGAACCTTCCGTTTCCGATATATGCGATGGAAGGCTTGATTCTGATCTGTGCATCTGTAAGGTCCACAACCTCGGCGAGAGTACCTGCTGTGCGGTCAACTATCATCAGATGGTCATGCACATCGTCTTCATTGTTTACAAGAGCATACAGTGTATCCGTATCTGCCGCATAGGTAAGCGACATTACATTAAGGTAATCATAGCCGGTGCCGACAGGTGTTGAAGTCCAGCTGCCATTCGTGTTTATGCGATACAGCTTATCATTTCCGATATCATCATATTCGGAGCTGTAATTATGCGCAAACGCATAGACTACATCGCCAATAATCGTTGCCGCATTGGATTCCAGATTGCTCATAGAGAGCAGTGCCTGGGTAGCTCCGGGGTTTGAGGAGTTAAAACCAACGAACTGGAACGGTCTTGTGCTCTGTGTATAGCCGTTTGTTAATTTTCGGCTTGCAAATCCGGCAAGGGTGATGCCGTCGGTATTGTTCGTTTCAATCGTGGTTTCAGCAATGCCGTTTGAAGCCATACCGGAAACCGGTATAAGCATGGCAAGCATAAAAACCGACATTAGAATTGATAATAGCTTTCTCATGTGTTTCTCCTATATTTATTTTGGGCGGTCATCAGCTTTCGTGCATACCGTCCAAAGGATTATACAACTTTTTGCCGTTTATAGCAACATATAATTAACCATTATGAGTATTTAGTGGCGAAATATTGATTATTGTTTTCAGAGATATTTTTCCATATACGCAGCAGAGCCGCCCAAATGGGCGGCTCTGCCGGAGTCAGGCCGAAGTGTGCT
>UQNF01000067.1 GCA_900542285.1 uncultured Clostridium sp. | reverse complement strand
TCCGGCCACTCGATCCCTGCGCTTGATTTCTCCCAGAAGAACTTGACACGATCGTACCCCGTTTGGATATTTGACTTCTAAACATTTAGTTGCTATACTTGACTAAACAAAAGAGCAGATCAATTGAGATCAAGGAGGTGTGATACCACAGTGATCGAAACAGAACGCTTAATTCTGCGCCCATTTATGAAACGCGATGCGGCTGATGTATTGGAGTATTTGAGAAAACCGCCAAGAGACTGCTTTTGCCTTTTTAGACTGCGTTCCATTTGGGATGCAAGAAGAGAGATGAAGCGGCGTGCCCATAATACTGAATACTACTTTGCTGTTGTTCTAAAGGAGAAAAATAAAGTCATTGGCGAGATGGAAGCCTTTAGAAGCTACAAAATGGATGACGAAACAAACTTACAGGTCTGCCTCTTCACTATTTGCTGGATGCTGAATGAACCATTCCGGGGAAAAGGCTACGCGTATGAAGCAGCACACGCTTTCTTTGATTATCTCTTTCACGAAAAAGGCGCAGAGCGCATCCATATAGAAACCGAGGATATCAATTATCCGTGTCAACGCCTTTGTGAAAGATTAGGTATGCGCAAGACAGGCATGATTATGGGAAAGCGATCCTTTAACAATAACCCCGATGGCTCCCCACACTACGACAATATAATACAATACGACATATCAATGAGTGAATGGAACAAAAAATTTACAGAATAAAGGAACTGATTCTATTCAATCCAATAAACGCATCGCAAGACCGGAACTCGCTCATATCAACGCCTCCCTTCACCTTTTGGCGCAGGGAGGCAAATCATTTAGCCAAATTCCGCAGAAAACTACTAATTTTGAAGCAGCTTTTTGACCGCCGCTATATCGAGCAGATTTACCGAAATAAACCGACCGTTGTAAAATGCGCCCCAGTTATTGAAAACACACGGAAGCTCTTTGGCTTGCTCGAGCGTTTCAACGCGAATAAGGCTGATGGGTACGCCTTCGTCGGCGCAGAAGCTGCTTATCTCATCTATCCTTTGACGGATGAATGGGCATTGGTCGTCATAATAGACGGTGAGCTCCCGAGCCGAAATGCTCTCGCTCTTCGCTCTTTCCGTGAACGCCGGGTAGGTGCCGTCAAACGAAAGGGCGAGCAGCTCATAGCCGCTGTTTGTGGAATCAACGGCTTTGAATCCGTATTTTTTGGCGAACGCTTGATTGGACAGCCAATTCTTCTGCTTCTTTGCGCCAAGCATACAGATACCGGATCTGCCGTTCTTTTTTGCATCGTCAATGCAGTATTCCATCAGCTCCCTGCCGTGACCCTTGCCGCGAAACTCTCCTGCCGTCCAAAGACAGTAGATATAATAATAGTTGTCCCCGATAATCGGTGTCCATGCCTTTTCCAATGGCGCATACTCAATAAAGCAGCAGCCCTTTGCGTTCAGCTTTCTGAACACATGCCCTTCGCTGAGCCGTTCCGAAATCCATCTGCGCTTTGCTTCAACGCCCGGATGAGCCTTTTTTGTGCGGATAATGCAGCATAGCTGCTCGCTGTCAATGTTTTCTGCCGTGAGGTTAATATAATCCGTTTCCATATCAGTCGCTACGCCCCGAGCAGGCTTTGGTCGAATGCGAACAGCGCTTCGTTGATTTCGAAGATATTGTAGTTGCCGTTCCTGATAAAATACTCAATTATTATGTCAAATTTGTTTGAACGCGAGAGAGCAAAGCCTGCCTTCATGAGCATCTCCTTCGTTTCCTCCGGCGTAAGCTCCAGGGCAATGGCAAAGGCGATCGCGGTGGGCTTGCTGGGCTTGTACAGCCTGTCGCTGCGTATCTTGGAAAAGAGCTTGCGGTCGATGTTGGCCTTTTTATAGCACTCCGCATCGGTCATGCCCTTTTCGTCTATCTTGCGAAGCAGCATTTCGGAAAAGCTCTCGTCTATGCAGCTGAGCGCTTCGTCAAGCGACATGAAGCTACCGGCACCCTTCGCTGCCGACATGGCTGCAGGCGAGCCCATCCATGAACCTTCGCAGGCCTGCGGTTCGCACCTGCCGCCCTCATTCGCAGCATCGGCGGCAATGTCGACATCATGGTAATCACTGTAATCGCTATAGTCGCTGTCCTTCTGAAGGCGTCGGGAACGGACAAAAGCAGTCCGCCGTCTATCCTTATCAAGTGCGGCCTCCGCATAATTATCGTCTATGTACTCGGCAATATCGGCATAGAGCCTGCTGCTTATCTGATACGATTTCTTATCAAAGATGACGATGTAAACGGTCATCTCGTTTTCGAACAGGAAATCGCTTATCGTGTCGACCGCAACCCTCAGCGCCCTGTCCTTGGGATAGCCGTAGATGCCCGATGAGATGAGCGGAAAAGCGACCGTTTCGCAGCCGTGCTCCTTTGCCAGCTTGAGGGCGGTACGATAGCAGGAGGTGAGCTTTTCTTTCTCGCCATGGCTTCCGTCCACCCATCTGGGCCCAACGGCATGAATGACATACTTGCATGACAGCTTTCCCGCTCCGGTTATCTTTGCGCTTCCGGTCTCGCAGCCGCCGAGCGTTCTGCACTCCGCAAGCAGCTCCGGCCCTGCGGCCCTGTGTATGCAGCCGTCAACGCCTCCACCGCCAAGGAGCGAGGAGTTCGCGGCATTGACGATAGCGTCGACCTTCATTTTTGTGATGTCGTTTCTGATGATATAAAGCGGCATGGAACACTCTCCTTTACTGTACTATTTTGCTTGATGCCGTAATAAGCCGGTTCATGCGGAGCAGAAGGCTGTTTCCGCGGCAGCCGCTCCTGTCCGCCGACTTGCTATTCGCGCTCCGTGCGTATCGTAAATTCCTCCGGCAGTCGGAAGATATCCTTTTTCAAAAACAGGGGATAAAAGTATTCGTCCTTTAGACGGCCGAATTCCAGCCATTCAAAGCAGTGCGTACGGCTGCCCTCCGCAGTGGTGAATCCGTCGCCGCTCGGAAGGGGTTCGGTCTCCGGGATCTCCGTAAGGAAATAAAGACACAGCTCGTGATAGCGGCGCCTGTCCACATCCTCCGTAAAAATTGCCTGATTCAGCCACAGCGGCCGGATAATGCTTGCCGAAACGCCAAGCTCTTCCCGAACCTCCCTTTTCAAAGCCTCCTCCGCAGTCTCGCCAATCTTGACCCTTCCGCCGGGGAGATAGAAATACGGACAGCGTTCATCGCGCATCGCCAAGACCCTGTCGCCGCGGATGATGATGGCGCAGGCACGGTAGTTAAACTTCATCTCCTCTGTTCCGAATGAAATGTCCAATTCAGCCTCCTTCATAGGAATATTGCCAAAAGTCAAAAGCTATCAATCAGATTATATCCTTTTGCCCGGATAAGTTCAAGCAGATTCTGATAATGGATCCGTCTTCAGGAGTTTTCCGGCTATGTGGATAGTTACTGAAAAGATAATCGGTAAACATTTACTAAAAAATACTATCTTTATGCGCCGGAATATGGTATAACTATTTGAGAAAATGGCGGAGGAACCCGAGATGCATATTTTTTTGATAATTCTGATTCTTCTATTGATCCTTGCAGCAGCCGCACTGACGGTAAATGCGGTTGAGAACAACAAATACAAGAAAACTGCCTATTATTTGCAGACGAGGCATCCGTATTCAAGCGTGATATTTGACAAGGGTCGGTTGGGTGAGTTTTACATCTACAAGTATCTGCTTCCCCTTGAAGGCTATCAAAAATACCTATTCAATGTCTATTTTCCAAAGGAAAACGGCGAGACCACAGAAGCGGATGTCATTCTTATTCATGAATCGGGCATTTATGTCTTTGAATCCAAGAATTACGGAGGCTGGATATTTGGAACGGAGAACCAGCAGTATTGGACACAAACCTTTCCGAGCGGCAAAGGCAGAAGCAGCAAATCAAGATTCTTAAATCCTATCATCCAAAACAAGGTGCATTTGAAATGGCTCAGGCATTATTTGGAAGATGCATCACTGCCTATTTACTCATACATCGTCTTTAGTGATCGCTGTACGCTCAAAGATATCCATCTGACGAGCGATGAACACCATGTCATCAACAGATACAACATTCTTGAGGAGGTTAAGCACAATGCCGCAAATGCCGTAACAAGGCTTTCAAACGATGAGATTGACTCAATCTATGAAAAGCTTTATCCGCTTACGCAGGCAGACGACGAATTGAGAGCAAAGCATATCGAGGAGGTTAATCGGAAACAGGAGAAAGCATCGCATACCGCAAATTATGACAACAGCAGTGCTGATGCTGCGGAAATGATATGTCCGCGCTGCGGAGGAAGGCTTGTAATGCGCGTGGCTGAAAGAGGGGAAAACATTGGGAAGCGTTTTTGGGGCTGCTCAAATTTCCCAAAATGCAGGTATATCAGGAATCTGCCTGATAACCAATCGACAAATGGCAGCCCAACTGCCTGATAATAATTTTTTCGACGCGTATTAATTTGAAGGAGTGAATACCATGTACGAAAGAATGCTTGATAAGCTTAATACCCCGACGCCGGCCGAGCTTACCGTATGGTGCGGTGAGTGTGAGACTCTGTATTCGGATCTGATAGGGTTCATGACAAATCAAATGGGCGCAGAACCGGAGATTAGATTCCCATATGGAAATACATACGGTTGGTGTACGACCTTCCGAAAGAAGAAAAAGCTGATATGCGATATCTTCCCCGAATGCGGAGCGGTCAATGTTATGCTGCGTCTGACCGATGCGGCTTTTGCGGAGGCATATCCAAAGCTTGGAGCACACATGCAAAGTATAATTGATAACAAATATCCCTGCGGAAGCAGCGGCTGGATACACGCCGAGATAACGGATGACGAAAGGCTTGAGGACATTAAGCTGCTGCTCACAATAAAATGCATGACGGGTTCACGGGGAGCATCCGGGAGAAAGGCATAATAGCCATATCCCATACGTTTTTCACATCATCACAGCGCACACGAACACAATTTCTTTCACATTTAAAAAGTTAACAAAAATGCCACAATTCAATAGTTGCATTTGCCGGAGCATATGGTATAATGATACTGTCATATTTATCATATGTGACAATTTTAACAAAACGAAAGGAAAGTAGAACAATGTTATTGAAAGCAAAAAAGTATGCCGCTATCGGCATGGTAATGGCCGTTTTGCTGTCGATTGTTTCAGCATGCACGCCTGCAAGCGTTGATATCACGCCCGGAAGCACGCCCGACACGCAGGCGATGACAACGCCCGAAATCACCGCCGAGCCGACCGAAGAGCCGACCGCAAAGCCGACTCCGAAGCCGACCATGACCCCGGCGCCCACCCCGATTGGCGAACCTAAGAGGCTCGTCTACGCCGAGGGCGATGAGATGCCGGAATATGATGATTCCGTGTACGATGAGTACGATATAGTTACGATTTATTTCCCCGAAGGAAACGCCTATGAGCAGGATCCTGCGCAGCCTTTCGGGGTCACGCTGCTCCTACCCAAGGGCTGGACATACCGTGAGGATCAGTTCGAAGGAATGGCATACTATCCCATTCAGGAATTTGCGGATGAATGCCTTGCCTATCTTAGCAGCTCGACTAAAAGAACCATTTACGATGGAAACGGTGACTGCGTTGGCACGATAGGCTACGGATGCCATACATGGCAGGGTTCCGGCGAGGATTTCGAGGAGTTTGTCAGCAGCTTTGAAGAAATCTATGGTCCTCGTGAGGAATGGAAGGCATCGGAGGTCGGTAAAGGAATTATGGGAATTGCATTCTGGTCTTCAATGCTCCCACATAGAAGTCTAGACATTGATCACGAAACAACATATTCCGTAACAGGCGGCAGGAATGCATGCAACTTGGTGACAACAACCAGTTACAGCGAAGTCCTCAACGACAAATACGGACGGCACTACGATAATATCGATGATAGAATGTACATTATGCTTCCGGCAGTTGCGTCATTCGATATTGTGCGTAATGTAGGCATCTTCATTGAATTTGCTGACGGTATCCTTGAGGCGGATCAGCTTGAAATGATAGCGGAAAGCATACGCTTCTGCGGATTGGAGTGGTAAAGAAATGAACGGAAAATTTAAGAAAATCATAGGGATTATTCTCTCCCTTGCCGTTTTGCTGTCGATTGTTTCAGCATGCACGCCTGCAAGCGTTGACATCACGCCCGTAAGCACGCCCGACACGCAGGCGATGACAACGCCCGAAATCACCGCCGAGCCGACC
>UQNF01000066.1 GCA_900542285.1 uncultured Clostridium sp. | reverse complement strand
CTCCGGCCACTCGATTCCTGCGCTTGATTTCTCCCAGAAGAACTTGACACGATCCGTCAGTCTTTTCCACTTGAAGCATGGACAGTGATATGGTATAATCTCCGCAAAATCAGGATTTTTCCGGAGGATGCAAGATATGAACGGAAAGATGAGCTATTTTAGGCTCGGGGCGCACAGGCGCGGTGAAAGAGGGAATTGGCGCTTCGCTGTTTTTGCGCCAAGGGCCTCCGCCGTTTCGGTCGTTGGCGATTTCAACGGCTGGCATGTCGGGGCTAACCCTATGACAAGGGAAGATGACGGAGTTTGGTGTGCCGAGATATCGGATCTATGCGAGGGTATGCTGTATAAGTTTGCCATCACGAGCGGCAGAGGCGATGTCGTGCTGAAGGCCGACCCGTATGCTTTCCGATCTGAGCTGAGACCCAACACCGCTTCCGTGCTGAGCGATATACCAAGATTTGATTGGAGCGACGGTGAATACTTTGAGAAACGCAGCAAACGCGATCCCTTTACAAGCCCGATGAACATCTATGAGGTTCAGCTGCAATCCTGGAACGGCGAGACCGATATGCATAAACGGTGTGAGCAGTTGGTTTCATATGCAGAGGACATGGGATACACGCATATAGAGCTGCTGCCGGTGACGGAATATCCGCTTGACGACAGCTGGGGATACCAGGCGACCGGGTATTTTTCCGTAAGTGCAAGGCTTGGCGGCGTCGACAATATCATGTTCCTGATAAACCTTGCCCACAGTAAGGGACTCGGAGTTATCCTGGACTGGGTACCGGCACACTTTACCAAGGATGCGCATGGGCTTAGGCAGTTCGATGGCGAACCCCTTTTCGAAAGCAGCGACCCGCTGCGTGCCGAAATGCCCCAATGGGGAACGCTTTTGTTCGATTATGAAAAGCCCGAGGTGCGTGAGTTTTTGACCGAAAACGCTCTGTTTCTGCTTAAGGAGCTTCATGCGGACGGGCTGAGAGTGGATGCGGTGAGCTGTATGCTGTACAACGACTTCTGCAAGCAGCAGTGGCGGCCCAATCGCTTTGGCGGAAGGGATAATATTGATGCGATAGAGTTTATCAAGGAGCTGAATATAGCCGTACATCGCGAATGTCCGGGCTGTCTGATGATTGCCGAAGAAAGCTCCGCCTATCCGTTGGTCACACAGCCCGTGTATGCGGGCGGCTTGGGCTTTGATTTCAAGTGGAACATGGGCTACATGAACGATACTCTATCCTATTTTGAAGAGGATCCATTATTCAGAAAGCATCATCACGACAAGCTCACCTTCCCGATGGTATATGCGTTTTCGGAGAAATACATCCTTCCCTTCTCTCACGACGAGGTAGTATGCGGCAAGCGTTCGCTCATCGGCAGGATGCATGGCAGCTATGAACAGCAGTTTGAGCAGCTCCGCCTGCTGCTGTTTTATCAGACCGCGTGTATAGGCAAAAAGCTGAACTTCATGGGCAATGAGTTCGGGCAGTTTATCGAATGGAACTTTAGGCGTCCGCTGGACTGGTTCCTCCTCGATTATCCTGCGCACAAGAGTATGCAGGAGTTCACCAAATCGCTGAACCATTTCTACCTGAACACCCCTGCTCTTCACCGCGAGGATCTGGGATGGGACGGATTTTCGTGGCTGAGCGTGAACGACAGCGAGAATTCCGTCATTGCCTTTATGCGCACGAACGTAAGGAGCAAGGTCATCGCGGTGATGAACTTTACGCCCCGTACCTTTGACGGCTACCGTATCAGCCTTGGCATGGGCTTCAGGCGCCCGGTCAAGCTCCGCTATGCATTCTCCACGCATATGGGACGTGAGGGCATTATCCACAGCCAAAAGATTCGAAAGGGCGAACGCTATGCGCTTGTGCCTCTGTACGGTTATGAGGGTGTATTTTTTACCGTGGAATAGCTTAGGTTCTAAATAGCAGGCTGAATATTCGACAACAAAAGTCCGGGCTGAATCATACCGCTTATTGCAGCAATGACTCGGCCCGGATTTTTCACCTATTCTAATGATTAGTGTTTATTTGATTACTTCGCAGTGCATATACGGAACCAGTGCATCAGGTACGATAACGCTGCCGTCGGGCTGCTGATAGTTTTCAAGGATTGCCGCGACCGTCCTGCCGATGGCAACACCGCTGCCGTTAAGGGTATGTACGAGCTCCGGCTTGCCGTTTTTCTCCCTGCGGAAGCGGATCTGTGCACGGCGTGCCTGGAAATCCTCAAAGTTGGAGCAGGAGCTGATCTCGACATACCTGCCGTAGCTGGGCATCCAAACTTCGATATCATAGGTCTTTGCGGAGCTGAATCCGAGATCGCCCGTGCTCAGGCACACAACGCGATAAGGAAGGCCAAGCCCCTGCAGAACCCTTTCCGCATCGTTGGTCAGTTTTTCAAGCTCATCATAGCTGTCCTCCGGCTTAACGAACTTTACAAGCTCAACCTTATTGAACTGATGCTGGCGAATGAGGCCTCGGGTATCCCTGCCTGCACTGCCCGCTTCGCTGCGGAAACATGCGCTGTATGCGCAATACTTTATAGGAAGGTCGTTTCCGTCAAGGATATCTCCACGGTGAAGATTGGTAACGGGAACCTCTGCGGTGGGAATGAGGAAGTAATCGGTGCCTGCAACCTTAAAGGCATCCTCTTCAAACTTGGGAAGCTGCCCCGTGCCGGTCATGGAAGCGCGGTTTACCATGTAGGGAGGCAGTATTTCTGTATAGCCGTTCAAGGTGTGGCAATCGAGGAAATAGCTGATTATTGCACGTTCGAGCCTTGCGCCCAGTCCGCGGTAGACCGTGAACCTTGCGCCGGTTATCTTGCCTGCGTTGGCGAAATCGAGAATGCCCAAGGCCTCTCCGATATCCCAATGCGCCTTGGGCTCAAAGCTAAATTCGGTAGGCTTGCCATAGCGGCGGATCTCGGCGTTATCCCTGTCGTCCGCTCCGTCCGGAACGCTCTCATGCGGAATATTCGGTATCTTCATGAGCATATCGTCAAGCTGCGCATCGATTTCGGACAGCTCCGCATCCAGCTCTTTGATCTTGTCGGCGACAAGCTTCATTTCGGCGAGCAGCTCGCTTGCGTCGAGTCCCTGCTTCTTGAGCTGAGGAACCTTTGCGGAATCCTCGTTGCGCTTGGCCTTGAGTGCTTCGACCTCCACGATGAGGCTGCGGCGTTTTTCGTCGAGCTCGAGAAGTCCGCTGACATCCGCGCCCTTATTGCGGCGCGCCTTCATTGCGGCTACGAGCGCTTCGGGATTCTTGCGTATACGTTTGATATCAAGCATTTGTTATTTCTCCTTATAGGTTGTTTTCATTCGTATGTCGGGGAACGCATTCATCACTCGTTGGTGCGCCCACAGCATTTTTTATACTTCTTGCCGCTCCCGCAGGGGCAGGGATCGTTCGGCCCTATCTTCTTGCCTACACGCTTGGGCTGAGGCTTTGAATCGCCTGCCGGCTCATTAGCCTTTGCAACCTGCTTGCGCTCCTGCGGCGCTTTTTTAAGCTCAACACGGTATAGATACTTTATCGTATCGTTCCTTATCTCCGCATTCATGGCGTCGAACATATCCATACCTTCATTGCGGTATTCAACGACAGGGTCCTGCTTGCCCATCGCCCTGAGCCCTATGCCTTCGCGGAGCTGATCCATCGCATCAATATGATCCATCCAATGCTCATCGACCGCGCGCAGCAGCATTATGCGCTCAATCTCACGCATATCGGTGCCTGCCTCGGCAAACCGTGCTTCCTTGTCGTTATAGACGGTGTCGGAGATATGCAGCATCTTGGCGCGCAGCCCTTCGCGAGTGGTTTCGGTTGCGAATTCCCTGCTGACATTGGTGATGGAAAAGCTCTGCGTGAATTCGTGGCTCATACCGCCGAAGTCCCATGTTTCGGGTTTGGATTTGGGAGGACAGTAGAATTCGATGATGGAGTCTATGACCTCGTCCCTCATCTCCATAATCGCGGGATGTACGTCCTCTCCCATCAGCACCCTACGGCGCTGGGCATAGACGATCTCCCTCATCTGGTTCATTACATCGTCATACTTCAAAACGTTCTTACGCATTTCAAAGTTATGAGCCTCAACACGCTTCTGAGCGTTCTCTATCTGTTTTGACATCAGCCCCATCTCTATGGGGATATCGTCATTGGGTGACAGCTTTCCCATCACTCCCTGAATGCGTTCCATACCGAACCTTCGCATCAGGTCGTCCTCGAGCGACACATAAAACTTGGTCTTGCCCGGATCGCCCTGACGGCCTGCACGGCCTCTGAGCTGGTTGTCGATACGCCTGGATTCGTGGCGTTCGGTACCGATTATGTAAAGTCCTCCGACGGAAACAACTCGGTCATGCTCCTCGTCGGTCTGCTGCTTATACCTGTTATAGATCTCGTTATAGACGCTGCGAACTTCAAGCAGCTCCTCGTCATGCGTTTCCACATGGCTGGTAGCGGCTTCGATCTGTTCATCCGTATAGCCGCTGCGGCGCATCTCGCGCTTTGCCAAAAACTCCGGGTTTCCGCCAAGCAGAATATCGGTACCGCGGCCCGCCATGTTGGTGGCAATGGTGACATTTCCGAATTTGCCTGCCTGTGCGACGATCTCCGCTTCCTTGGCGTGATATTTGGCGTTCAATACCTCGTGCTCAATGCCCCTTCTCCTAAGCATATCGCTCAGCATCTCGGACTTTTCGACGCTGACCGTACCGACAAGTATGGGCTGGCCGGTTGCATGAGCGGCTATGACCTCGTCCACAACAGCGGCAAACTTGCCCTTTTCGGTGGTGAAAACGCTGTCGTTGAGATCGACCCTTGCAAGGGGTCTGTTCGTCGGGATCTCCACAACATCGAGCCCATAGATACCGATGAATTCGTTCTCCTCGGTTTTTGCGGTACCCGTCATGCCGGCAAGCTTGCCGTACATTCTAAAGTAATTCTGATAGGTTATTGTCGCAAGGGTCTGGTTCTCGTTCTCGACCTTAACGTTCTCCTTTGCCTCCAAAGCTTGGTGCAGGCCCTCGGAATACCTTCTTCCTATCATAAGGCGGCCGGTGAACTCGTCGACGATGAGCACCTGTCCATCCTGAACCACATAGTCCTTATCCCGGGTGAACAGCGCATTTGCACGGAGCGCCTGTTTGATATAATGGTTTAACTCGGTGCTCTCGGTGGAAGAAATATCCTCAATGTTGAAATACTGCTCGGCCTTTTTCATGCCCTGCTCGGTGAGTGCCACGGTTCGTGCCTTGATGTCGCACATGTAGTCGCCGCTTTCCTCCTGTACCTCGCCCAAGAGGGTGTCAGCCTTGGAAATCTGCTTGATATCCTCGCCCCTTGTAAGGGTCTTGACGAAGCGATTCGCACGCACATACATATCGGTCGATTTTTCGCCCTGACCTGAAATGATAAGCGGAGTCCTCGCCTCATCTATCAATATGGAGTCTACCTCGTCCACGATGGCGTAGTGAAGCTCGCGCTGCACCATGCTTGCGCGGTAGATAGCCATATTATCCCTCAGATAATCGAAACCGAATTCGTTGTTCGTACCATAGGTAATATCGGCGTTGTACGCCTTCCTCCGCTCCTCGGCTGTTAGATCGTGCACGATACAGCCGACGGTAAGCCCAAGAAACCTATGTATTTTGCCCATCCATGCGGCATCACGGGCCGCAAGGTAGTCGTTGACGGTGACGACATGAACACCCTTGCCCTCAAGCGCATTGAGGTATGATGGAAGCGTGGCAACCAGAGTCTTGCCTTCGCCCGTCTTCATTTCTGCTATCCTGCCCTGATGCAGCACGATGCCGCCGATCAGCTGGACATCGTAATGCCTCTGCCCTATCGTCCTGACGGCCGCCTCCCTTACAACGGCAAAAGCCTCCGGCAGCAGCGAATCCAGCGTTTCGCCGTTAGCAAGGCGTGCACGGAACTCGTCGGTCTTGGCTCGAAGCTGCTCGTCCGAGAGCGCCTGCATACTGCCTTCAAGCTCATTTATTCTCTTGACCAAAGGTCTTATCTTTTTAATTTGCTGCTCGCTCGTATTGCCAAGCAAGCGATCCATGAATCCCATTTCTTTTCCTCCAAAGGGGTTTGATCGAAAAACACGTTCTCAAATTAGTATTATATAACAGCGTTTGGGATATGTCAAATAAATACGGCTTGTTTCCAAGAAAAAATCAACAGATAGTGAATTCCCAAAGTAACTTCCACAGTGGAAGTTAGAAGTGGAAGTTACTCTG
>UQNF01000065.1 GCA_900542285.1 uncultured Clostridium sp. | reverse complement strand
TAAAGGCTATTCAGGAATCCTCCAATGCGGAGGTAATTTCCAAGGTTCTTTACCCGAACGATAACCACCTCGAGGGCAAGGCGCTCCGTCTGCGCCAGCAGTACTTCCTTTCCTCGGCCTCCATGCAGGACCTGCTGCGCAGGCATAAACGCTGTCTCAACATCACGGCCAATGACGCCGACAGGCTGGAGCGTATCGAGCGAATTGCGGACCTGAACTGCGTACAGCTCAACGACACCCATCCCACAGTCAGCATTCCCGAATTCATCCGCCTGATGCTCGATGAGGGCGTGGGCTTTGACAGGGCTCTCGAGCTTGCAAAGCGGTTCTTCAACTATACCAACCACACCCTGATGAGCGAAGCGCTGGAGACATGGGATGTGGAGCTGTTCAGAAGCGTTATCCCCAATATCTACGAGATAGTTGAGCGCATTGACAACGCCCTTCTTTCGGAGCTTCGCGGCCGCGGCGTTTCGGAAGGACAGATCGCAAGGATGCGCATAATCGACGGCGGCAGGGTGCATATGGCAAGGCTTGCCACCTATGTATCGAGCTATGTCAACGGCGTCGCAAAGATTCATTCCGAGCTTCTAAAGCACGATGTGCTCAAGGATTGGTATTCGGTCTATCCCGAACGCTTTACCAATATGACCAACGGCATAACCCAGCGCCGCTGGCTGGGTCTTTGCAACCCGGGACTCACCCATCTCATCGGCAAGCGCATCGGTTACGGCTTCCTTACCGACCTTTATGAGCTAAAGCAGCTCGAGCCCATGATAGACGAGGAGCTGGTCAGGGAGTTCATCGGCATCAAGAAGCAGCTCAAGCACAGGCTCAGCGAAATAATCCTTGAAAAGGAGGGCGTGGAGATACCGGACAGCTTTGTGTTCGACGTTCAGGTCAAGCGTATGCACGAATACAAGCGTCAGCTCATGAATGCGCTTTCCATCGTTCACATCTATAAGGAACTGAAGCAGGGCAGGCTCTCCGATATGCCGCCCACCGCATTCATCTTCGGAGCAAAGGCCGCCCCCGGCTATATCATGGCAAAGGATTTCATGAAGTTCATCAATGAGCTTGCCAAAAAAGTCAATTCCGATCCCGATGTCAATGACAGGATCCGTGTGGTCTTTGTGCAGAACTATAACTGCTCATATGCGGAGCACATCATTCCTGCCGCAGACATATCCGAGCAGATATCCCCTGCCGGCACGGAGGCAAGCGGCACGGGCAACATGAAGTTCATGCTCAACGGCGCTGTAACGCTCGGCACCTATGACGGTGCGAACATCGAGATAGTCGAATGCGCGGGCGAGGAGAACAACTATATCTTCGGCGCAAGGGTCGAAGAGCTGAACGCACTGCGTCCGAACTACAATCCGCGCGCGGTCTATGAGAGCAGCCCGACGGTGCGCCGTGCGGTCGATTCGCTCATCGACGGCAGCATCGCAAACGATCCCGAAAGCTACCGCGTGTTCCGTGAGATCTATAACTCCCTGCTCGTGGGCGATTGGCGAAAGCCGGATTATTACTTCAACCTCTATGAGCTTGAGGGCTACATAAAGCGCAAGCTCGATGCCATCTATGATACCCGTGACGAGATGAGCTTCTACACCAAGTGCATGAGAAATATCGTCAATGCAGGCAAATTCTCAAGCGACCGCACCATTAAGGAGTATGCGGAGGGCATCTGGCATATCGACAGGATAGGCATGGAGTGACGGCAGCGTCATTTGGAATGACGGAGGATTAAATGCCAATTAACGGAATAGAGCAGCCCGAATTCATTAATATCGCCAGCTTTGATGATGCGCTGCGGCTTAGGAGATTTGACGGCAGCTTTGGCTTTGCCCTTGGATGGTATCAGGATACGGAGCTTGTTTACCTTGTTGACGGGGACAGGACTGCCTATACCCCGGACAGGCTGGAACGAATCTATCGCTTTCTTGACGGGATAGGCGAGCTGTACTTTATCGAGGTTCGTGAAAACGGCAGGTTTATCCCGATCGGGGATGTGACATTCCTTCAAACCGATATGCCCATAGTTATCGGGGTGCCGGAATACCGCGGAAGGGGCATTGGCAGCAGGGTGATAGCCGCCCTTGCGGAGCGAGGCAGGCTGCTCGGCTATGATAGGCTGTATGTAAGGGAGATCTATTCCTACAACGAGGGCTCCAAAAGGTGCTTTGAAAGCGTAGGTTTTCGTGAATGCGAAAAAACGGAGGCAGGCGCAAGGTATGTATTGGAGCTGACATAAACGGAATAAGGCTAAAAAATGCTGCTCCTTCCGGGAGGAAGGGGCAGCATTATTATATTCAGTCGCCTGCTTTTTACCATAAGCAAGGCTTATTTAGTCATAAGCGAGGCTCATTTTACCATAAGCCTTGTAATCCTTGCGGCAAAGCCTGCCGGGTCTTCGATCTTCAGCCCGGCAAGCAGCAAGGCCTGGTCATAGAGCAGCTCGGCATAGGTCTTGAACAGCTCCTCGTTATCCCTGACGCCCTGAATGACACCGAAGATTGGATGGTCGGGGTTCAGCTCCAGTATCCTGTCCGCGCGCATTTCGCCCGAATTCGGCAGGTCGGAGAGTATCTTCTCCATCTCCAGCGAGATGGGGCCGTCGCTTGTGAGCGCAGCGGGCGCATCACCAAGGCGTGCGGAGAGCCTGACCTCGTGAACCTTATCGGAGAGAGCTTCATTTACGGCGTCGAGCAGCTCCTTGTTTTCGGTCTGCTTCTCTTCAACAGCCTTCTTTTCGTCCTCGCCGCCGATGTTAAGGTCGTTATCGGTGATGGACTTGAAGGGCTTGCCGTCATAACCGTTGAGCATTTTAAGACAGAATTCGTCCACGTTGTCGGGCATGAGCAGCACGTCATAGCCCTTATCGAGCATGTACTTGAGCTGGGGCAGGCGCTTGATGCCCTCGATGTCGGAGCCGCAGGCGTAATAGATCTCGGTCTGGTTTTCGATCATAGCCGCCACATACTCCTTGAAGGTTATCATGCGGTTCTCGCGTGCGGAGTAGAACAGCAGCAGATCCTGGAGGAAGGAAGCTTCCATGCCGTAGGATTCGTAGATGCCGTACTTGAGGGAAAGCCCGAATGCCTTGAAGAACTTTTCGTACTTCTCACGGTCGTTCTCAAGGAGCTTTTCAAGCTCGGATTTAATCTTCTTCTTAAGGCCGTTGGCGATCGCGCGGAGCTGGCGGCTCTGCTGGAGCAGCTCACGGGAGATATTGAGCGAGATATCGGAGGAGTCCACAAGTCCCTTTACAAAGCCGAAGTATTCGGGAAGCAGATCCTCACAGCTTTCCATAATCATAACGCCGTTGGAATAGAGCTGGAGTCCGCGCTTATAGCCCTTGGAATACAGGTTGTACGGCGCTGCGGAGGGGATGAACAGAATGGAATTATAGTTTATCGCGCCCTCGGCCTTGTAGTGTATGTGATGGAGGGGCGCTTCGTAGTCGTGGAACTTGTCGGTATAGAATACCGTGTAGTCCTCGTCGGTGATCTCGTTCTTGTTCCTTCTCCACAGAGGCACCATGCTGTTGAGGGTCTGATCCTCGGTCACGGTCTCATATTTGGGCTCTTTATGCTCATGCTCGCATTCGCATTCCTCGTGGTCGTGTTCGCATTCGCACTCCTCGTGGTCATGTTCGCATTCGCACTCCTCGTGGTCATGTTCGCATTCGCACTCCTCGCATTCACATTTATCTTCTTCAACAGGCCTTCTGACCTCAACCAGCATCTTGATGGGATAGCGGATATAGTCGGAATACTTGGTGACGAGATTGCGGAGCGTATAGATCTCGAGATAGGTATCGTAGTTCTCCTCATCCGCATTGTCCTTGAGATACAGCGTGATGGTTGTGCCGACATCGTCCTTGACGCCGGGGGTCACGGTATAGCCGTCCAAACCTTCGCTCTCCCAAAGCCAAGCCTCGTCGCTTCCCTCGGCACGGCTCAGTACGGAAACCTTCTTCGCGACCATGAATGCTGAATAGAAGCCGACGCCGAACTGACCGATGATATCCATATCCTCTAAGGGCTTGTCACCGGAATTTGCCTCCTGCTTGAAGGCAAGAGTGCCGCTCTTGGCGATGGTGCCAAGGTTTGCTTCCAACTCATCCCTGGTCATGCCGATACCGTTGTCGGAGATGGTGAGCGTTCTCGCTTCCTTGTCGGGGGTCAGGCGGATCTCAAGCTCGCTTCTCACAAGCTGTGAACCGTCGGTGAGGCTCTTGTAATAACGCTTGTCAAGCGCATCGCTCGCATTGGAGATAAGCTCTCTCAGGAAGATCTCCTTGTTGGTGTAAACCGAATTGATCATCAGGTCCAACAGACGCTTGGACTCGGTCTTGAATTGTTTCTTTGCCATTGCTCTTTGACTTCCGAGTTTCGGAAGCTCCTTTCTGAAAACTTTAAGGCTTGAGGGCGACAGACGCCTTCAAACCTGCTTATCAAACTTGTTAGCACTCACTATTCTTGAGTGCTAACAGTATTTTATCATCATTATAGCTTTTGTCAATAGTATTTTTTGATTTTTTTGCCAAAAATATGCAGGTGAGTATCAAATTTGGAGCATGACGGACACGGAAACCGCCGCATCGTACATATTCCGAAGGCTTTGAGGGCTTTACTCCGCACCCTCAGCCCAGTTAAGCGTGCACCTGACCGCACGCCGCCAGCCGGACAGCCGTTCCGCACGCTCTATCATGCCTATCTTGGGCGAAAAGCGTGTTTCCTCGCCGCGCACAAGGCGTTTAACATCGGAATAGAAGCCTGCCTTCAGCCCTGCAAGATATGCCGCGCCCATGGCGGTCGTCTCAACGCAGGCAGGGCGTACGACGTCAACGCCGCACAGGTCGGCTTGGGCCTGCATCAGATAGCCGTTATTGGCTGCTCCCCCGTCCGCGCGCAGCTCGGTGAGCGGTATGCCGGAATCCTTTTCCATGACGGCAAGCGCATCGAGCACCTGATAGGCAATCGCATCGAGAGAGGCGCGAACGATATGAGCTCTGCCGCAGCCCCTTGTAAGCCCGACTATCGTGCCGCGCGCATAGCTGTTCCAATACGGAGCGCCCAGCCCGGTGAACGCAGGCACGACGTAGCAGCCGTTGGTGTTTTCGACCGACAGCGCAAGCGGTTCGGAATCGGGAGCGGAATCTATGAGCTTCAGCTCGTCCCTAAGCCATTGGACGAGCGCACCGCCCATGAAGATGGAGCCCTCGAGGGCGTACTGAACCCTTCCGTCGATCCCCCATGCGATGGTGGTCAGCGGCCCGTTCTTGGAAAATACAGGCGTTTCTCCGGTATTCATAAGGATGAAGCAGCCCGTGCCATAGGTGGTCTTGGCTTCCCCGGGCATAAAACAGCCCTGCCCGAACAGCGCCGCCTGTTGGTCGCCCGCCGCACCCGCAATGGGAATCGCCGCGCCGAAATACTGCGGCAGCGCCTCGCCGTAGACGCAGCTGCTGGGCTTAACCTCGGGCAGCATACATTTTGGGATGTTCAGCTCCGTTAAAATTTCGTCGTCCCATTGTAAGGTGTTGATGTTAAAGAGCATCGTGCGCGAGGCGTTGGAGTAATCCGTCACATGCGCCTTGCCGCCCGTCAGCTTCCAAATCAGCCATGTCTCAACCGTCCCGAAGAGAAGCTCCCCGCGCTCGGCTCTCTCCCGCGCGTGGGGTACATTCTCTAAGATCCAGCGCAGCTTTGTGCCGGAAAAATAGGCGTCAATGACAAGCCCCGTCTTCGCACGGAAGGTGTCTGTCAAGCCTTTTTCCTTTAGGGAATCGCAATATTCGCTGGTGCGGCGGCACTGCCACACAATGGCGCGGCAGACGGGCTCGCCCGTTTCTTTGTCCCAGACGACCGTCGTCTCGCGCTGATTGGTAATGCCGATGGCGGCGATGTTCGCGGCAGTGACGCCGAGGTTTTCCATGGCCTGCCTTGCGACTTCGAGCTGCGTGGACCAAATCTCGTTGGCATCGTGCTCCACCCAGCCCGCCTTTGGGAAATGCTGGGTAAACTCCTTCTGCGCCATGCTGCACATCTCACCCTTTTCATTAAAGAGCACACAGCGATTGGACGTCGTCCCGGCGTCAAACGCCATCATATATTTCGCCACAACAAGCAGCCTCCTTCTCCTAATCTATCGTCACCCTCTGTAGGGCAGGGACATGTCATAAGCCGGTGCAGGAACTACCGACTGCGTACAAGCCTGTGCATCCCTACTGTCTGCCGCTTACGCAGTCGGCGGGGACATGTCCCCGCCCTACAGGTCACCGATTG
>UQNF01000064.1 GCA_900542285.1 uncultured Clostridium sp. | reverse complement strand
CCCTTGACTGCTCTCTTGAGAGGAAATGTGTCACCTATGCTTGACGCTTCAACACCGACGGCAAAATATAGTGAGGGAAAAGCTTGACAAGTCATTATTAAATGATAAAATAACTAAGTGGCATACTGTGTCACAAAATAAAGAATGGAGAAAACAAAATGAAGAATCGCAGAATCCTTTCCGTAATCCTTGCAGTCGTCATGTTGTTCGCAGTCGTCCCCGTTGTGGGTCTTGCGGAAAGCGCAGCAGGCATTGCAAACGAAGCAGCGGCGATCACCAAGCTCGATAACGTTTGGGCTCAGCTCGACGCAGCCGAAGCGGAAGCAATCGCAGGCGGCGCAGAAAAGACCGAGGTCATTTCCGCCGTTTTTAGCGCAGCACTCAACACCGGACTCGTCAACATCGACAGCTTTTCCGACATGAGCGAGGACGGCTTCCTCTTTACTGTTGACGGAATGTACAACGCATACAATTTCAGGCTTCGCAATGAGCTTGACAAGAACGTTGAAGTCAAGGGCGAAACCACCGTTGTTTCCTATGGAAGCAAGGATGCAGGCTCTGCCGACGTCCTGCTTATCGGACCCTACTACGGCGGCTACGACAATAACTTTACCGACCAGTATCGCAACGAAGCTGCAAGCATTGCCGAGGCTACCTGCGGCAACGTAACCATACTTGCCGGCCACGATGCGACCGGTCCTGCAATCGCACAGAACTACACCAATAAGGGTGTCATCATATATGACAGCCACGGAATCGCTATGAACGGTTCCTCCTATCTCTGCCTCACCACCAATTCCGGTATCACCAGCGAGGACTATAACAACGGTTGGGCAGTTCGTTCCGGCAGCGAGGCTTTCATCGATGGCCGCTATGTTGAGAATCATATCTCCGCTCCCGCTTCCAACACCATCGTTTGGATGGCTATCTGTGAAGCCATGAAGCGCAGCGGCAACGGTGTTACCGCAAACGCTCTCCTCCGCGCAGGCGTTGAGGTCGTATACGGCTACTCTCAGAGCGTAACATTCGGCGGCGATTACCTGTACGAAGCAGTATTCTGGAATGTTATGAAGCAGGGCGGTACCGTATGTGAAGCCATTACCGAAATGAAGGAGACCTACGGCGTTCCCGATCCCTACGGCGACGCATACCCCATCGTTGTTTCCGCGGATGATCCCTATCCCGAAAATCCCGATGCAGACCAGGATGTATTCACCCAGTACACCATCTTCGGCGAGGGTGAACCCGTCGCACTTGAGAACTTCTCCATCAGCACCGATTCCCTTGAGCTCGTCGTCGGTGAGCAGGCGGCTATCCCCTATGACCGTGAACCCGCCAACGCCAACCAGTTCGATGCAGTTTGGGTGTCCGATAACGACAATGTTGTAACCTATTACAAGGGCAGCAAGTCCAAGGGCGTTCTCATTGCATCAGGCGCAGGCGAAGCAAACATCACCTGCAACGTCTATGTTGACGGCAGCATCGTTTACACCCACACCGTGCATGTCACCGTAACAGCTCCCGTTGACCTCTCTTGTGCAAACGCAGAGGGCGGAAATCTGAACTTCGGCACTAACGGCGATTTCCTGTTCGAAGCAGCCGAGAAGGACGGCATCCCCTGCGTGCGTTCCGGCAACTACCACAAGGTAAACAGCAAATCCAGGCTCATCCTTGCCGTTATCATGAACGAAGGCGATACGCTGAGCTTTGATTACCTTATCAGCAGTCAGCCCATTGCGGACTACTGCAAGGTCAGCGTAAACGGCACGAAGCTGTTCACCGCTTCCGGTACCGATCATACCTGGGAGACCTATACCTATACCGCTGTCGAGGCAGGCGTTCACGTCTTTGAATGGCTGTATGTCAAGGATATCAGCCAGAGCCAGGGTGACGACCGTCTGTTCGTTGCAAACGTAAGCTTAAGCGGCGGCGAAGGCCCCATTGAAACTCCCGAACCCATTGAGACTCCCGAGCCCATCGAGACTCCTGAGCCCGGCATTCCCGGCGACGTTAACGGCGACGGCGTTATCAACGCTGCAGACGCAAACATCGCTATGCGTATGGCGCTGAACCTTGTTGAGCCCGATCTCGCAGGCGACATCAACGGGGACGGCGTTGTCAACGCAGCGGACGCAAACGTCATCATGCGTTTGGCACTCGGCCTGTAATCCGGATTATAAAGCCAAAGCTAAAAGCCAATATAAGCACCCGATAGTGCATCGGGTGCTTGCTTTTTCGGTTTATTCTGCTATAATGATTGAGTAAATAAATCTGCCGATTCGGCATAGGATCTAAAAATACTTTAGGGTTCTGATCCTTGGGAGTGTTCATATGAGTAAAGTTGTTCTTTTGACCGGAGGCGGCTCCGCCGGACATGTCACACCGAATATCGCACTGTTCCCCGGCCTTCGTGAGCGTGGGTATGAGCTGCACTACATAGGCCTTGATGACGGCATAGAGCATAAGCTTATCGCCGAACAGCAGGATGTGCATTTTCACAGCATTGAGGCCGGAAAGCTTAGGCGTTACTTTTCGCTGAAGAACCTGACCGACTCTTTTAAGGTCATCAAGGGCATCTCACAGGCAAAGGAAATAATCAGGCAGATCAAGCCGGATCTGGTCTTTTCCAAGGGAGGATTTGTAAGCGTGCCCGTCGTCATGGCGGCCAAGGGCAAATGCCCGATACTCTGCCATGAATCGGACTTCACTCCGGGGCTTGCGAACAAGATCGCCGCAAGATATGCCGACAAGATCCTTGTAACGTTTGAGGATACGCTCAAATACACCGGGAGCAAGGGCATACACACCGGCACTCCGATAAGGCGTGAGCTGTTCAGCGGCAATCGCATTGAGGGGCTGAAGTTCCTCGGCTTCAGCGGTGCAAAGCCCATAATCCTCGTCATGGGCGGAAGCCTCGGGGCTGCCGCGCTCAATGATGCAGTACGCGCTTCCCTGGATACCCTTGCCGAAGAATTTGATATAGTTCATCTTTGCGGCAGGGGAAAGGTCGACGACAGCATCCGCTGCTCCGCATACCGCCAGTATGAGTACATCGGCAAAGAGCTTCCGGACATCCTTGCGGCAACCACGCTGGTCATAAGCCGCGCAGGCGCAAATGCGCTGTTCGAGTTCCTCTCGCTCAACAAGCCTGCGCTTCTCGTTCCGCTGCCCAAGGAGGCAAGCCGGGGTGATCAGCTGCTCAATGCCGCATATGCGGAAAAGAAGGGTTATTCAATGGTGTTGTTCCAGGAGGACATCACTCCCGAAAGGCTTGTCGGCGATATTGATAAGCTATTTCGGAATCGGAACGGTTTTATAGAACGCATGATGCAGGACAGTACGCTTGACGGAACGGATGAGGTTCTTGCCTGCATAGACGAAATGATTGGATGATACAAAAAGATGATAAAACTGCTTTCAAAAATTTTTATTAAGGACCGCGAAAATTACGAGTCGCCGGCTGTCCGCAGCGCATACGGTGTGCTTTGCGGAGGTTTCGGTATCTTTCTGAACGTACTGCTGTTTGCAGGAAAATACATCGCCGGCACTATCGCAAGATCCGTCGCTATCACCGCGGATTCATTTAACAACCTTGCCGACGCGGCAAGCTCCATAATGACAATGCTGGGATTCCACTTGTCCAGACAAAAGCCCGATACCAAGCATCCGTTCGGGCATGGACGGATAGAGTACATAACGGGTCTGCTGGTTTCTGCGGCAATCATTCTTATGGGTGTGGAGCTGCTGAAAAGCTCGTTCACCAAGATACTGCACCCGGAGGCGATCGAGTTTTCCTGGCTTACTGCCGCAATACTCATAGCCGGTATCCTTGTGAAGCTCTATATGTTCATGTATAACAGGGCAACGGGCAAAAAAATTAACTCCTCAGCGCTCCATGCGACAGCGCAGGACTCGCTTTCCGACTGCATCGCCACAAGCGTAGTACTCGCTGCAAGCATCGTTTCGCATTTCTTCAAGCTTAACATCGACGGTTATTGCGGTCTTGCCGTGGCACTGTTCGTCATCTATTCGGGCGTCATGTCGGTAAAGGATACCATTACTCCGCTGCTGGGCGAAACTCCGGACCCGGAACTGATAAAGAAGATAGAGGCTCTGGTGCTCTCCTACCCCGAAATAAGCGGTATCCACGACCTTATCGTGCACGATTACGGTCCCGGCAGGCTCATGATTTCCGTTCATGCCGAAGTACCCGTGACCGCAGACTTTGATGTGTTCGCAATGCACGATGTCATCGACAATGCCGAACGCAGGCTTGCCGGCGAACTCGGTTGTGAAGCGACTATCCACCTTGACCCTGTCGCAAGCGATGACGAGCTTACCACGGGCCTCAAAAAGCGTATTACCGAAATCGTGACTTCGATCTCAGATGAGCTCACGCTGCATGATTTCAGGGTCGTACCCGGGCCGACGCACACCAATCTCATATTCGATGTCGTCGTTCCTTTTGATTCCAAGCTCTCTTTCGATGAGATAAAAAGCGGGATCGACAGCGCCGTCGAAAGCATGAACGATGGAATATACTATGCCGTGGTTCATTTTGACAGGCCCTTGGCATAGAAAAGCTAATTAGAATAATGCAAAAATGCCGCTGCGAGCTGCAGCGGCATTTATTCATATCAATTCGAATCAGCCGAGGTACTCCTTGGCCTCCTCCTCGCCTTCAAGCACGCGAATTGCGCTTGCGGCAAGTGCTTCCAGCTCGCCCTCGCCGGGATAGACGACCACGGGAGCGATGAAGCCGACCATCTCTTCGATGTACTTGCAGAGCGGTTTGCTGTATCCCTGTCCTCCGGTGATGATGATGGCATCGACTTTTCCCTTGAGCACGACTGCCATTTCGCCGATGGTCTTTGCAACATTGTAGCCAAGGGCATAGAACATGAGGCTTGCCTGCTCATCGCCTGCCATTGCACGCTTTTCGATCTCAAGCGCATTGTTGGTGCCGAAGTGAGCGACAAAGCCGCCGGACTTGGAGCAGAGGGTGCGCATCTCGGCAATGGTGTATTTGCCGCTTTCGAGCAGATCCAGCACTGTCTTGACCTGCAGACCGCCCAGGCGCTCGGGGCTGAACGGGCCCTCGCCGTTGATACCGTCGTTAACATCGACTACAACGCCATGATGATGTGCGCCGATGGTGTTGCCGCCGCCAAGATGGGCAACGATTATGTTCGCGTCCTCATAGCGAATGCCGTGTTCCTTGCAGTAGCGCCTTGCGACCGCCTTCTGGTTGAGGCAATGGAATACTCCGTTCCTCTCGACCCCAGGAAGGCCAGTGACCTTTGCTATCTGCTCACGCTCATCGACGACAACGGGGTCAGCGATGAAATAGGGCTTGCCATACTCCTCTCCGAACTGACGAGCGAAAACGCCGCCAAGGCAGGAAGCGTGGCTGAGAGCGGAGGGAAGATGCTCAAGGTCATACAAGAGCTTATCGTTGACGGTATAGGTTCCGCTGCGCATGGGCTTTACGATACCGCCCCTGCCGATGAAAGCATCAACGGTTGCAATGTCGATATTGTTTTCCTTGAGCAGATTCCTGATGAGCTCCATACGCATCGGAGCCTGATCGATGATGTTCGGATACTTACTGAGTTCCTCGGTAGAATGGCGGACGGTACCCTCATAGATGCAGTCTTCGCCGTCGAAAACTCCGACCTTGGTGGAGGTGGAGCCGGGGTTGATCACAAGAACGCGATATTTCTTCATGGTGAATTCAAATCCTTTCGCACAGCTTTGTTGATTCTGTCCTGCCGAACGGCAAGCTGTTTTACATACTAATTATAATGAATATCCGCAAATAGTGCAAGTATATTTGCAAAAAAGTTAGTGTGAAATAATTCAGGGAGAAAGAACGAACTCTTCGCCTCACCGGGGCGGATGAGGAAACAAAGATAACCCAGACGCGTCTATCGAGGTAAAACATGTTTATTAGGAACAAAAACTACAAAAGCAAAGCGCATCTCTGCAAAAGACATTATTGCACAAACTGCTTGCGAATCGGTAGAAGAATTTTTCAAGACGATAGAAAAAGGCGATCTTTCCGCTAAGAAGGAGCGGAAGCCGGATGGGCTTACGGTTAATGAACGCAACGCCCATGGAAATGGGCTTGAGATATACAACAAATACGCCGAAAAGCAGATTGCGGAAGCTTTCGGCGGATATCACGATTGGAGCGTCTTCGAGAACGAGCATGCCGGCCTGACCTACGGCAAGCTCACCGGCACTGCTGTCCTGCTCAAAGCTTGCGCCAAACTACGGCCACTCGATCCCTGCGCTTGATTTCTCCCAGAAGAACTTGACACGATCAAGAGACACTAATGTTGAGGTACAATACATGGGTAACAAATAAGAAGCAAGAGAAGGTTCTCCT
>UQNF01000063.1 GCA_900542285.1 uncultured Clostridium sp. | reverse complement strand
TTTAACACCGCCCCACAGGCTCTCATAAAAAACAGAGGGTCAGTCGTAAGACCACGGATTTATGAAAAATCCGTGCTCAGGCATGACTTTAGTACAGCCTCGCAGGCCCTCCCAAAAATCAGTCGTTATCCTCTTCCACGGCATCTGTGATGAGGGGCGCAGGCTCCTCGGAGCCGGAGTCGATGAGCGCGCGGAGCTTCTGCTCGATCTCCTTGCAAAGCTCGGGATTATCCTTTAGGAACGCACGCGCGTTTTCCCTGCCCTGGCCAATGCGGATATCGCCATAGGAGAACCAGGCGCCGGTCTTGCTGATTATCTTGTTGTTTACGCCCATATCGAGGATGGAGCCTTCACGCGAAATGCCTTCGCCGTAGATGATGTCGAACTCCGCGACCTTAAAGGGCGGAGCGACCTTGTTCTTGACGACCTTCACACGCGTACGGCTGCCGACCGGATCGCCGCCCTGCTTGAGCGTATCTATCTTGCGTACATCAAGACGGACGGAGGCGAAGAACTTGAGCGCCTTGCCGCCGGTGGTGGTTTCCGGATTGCCGAACATAACGCCGACCTTCTCGCGAAGCTGATTGATGAAAATGACGCAGGTATTGGTCTTTCCGACGACGCCGGCGAGCTTCCTGAGCGCCTGGCTCATAAGCCTTGCCTGAAGTCCGACGTGCGAATCGCCCATGTCGCCCTCAAGCTCCGCCTTGGGAACCAGCGCGGCAACGGAGTCGATAACGATAACATCTATCGCACCGCTCCTCACGAGCGCCTCCGCAATATCGAGCGCCTGTTCGCCGCTGTCGGGCTGCGAGATATAGAGCTTGTCCATCTGAATGCCAAGGTGTTCGGCATAAACAGGATCGAGTGCATGTTCCGCATCGATAAACACGCACATGCCCTTATCCTTCTGCGCCTCCGCAATTATGTGGAGCGCAAGGGTGGTCTTACCGGAGGACTCCGGGCCATAGATCTCAACGATCCTTCCGCGCGGCACGCCGCCTACGCCCAGCGCCGCATCAAGCTCGATGCAGCCGGTGGAAATGGTCTCGACCTGAATCCTGGACGCGGCATCGTTCATGAGCATGATAGCGCCCTTTCCGTATTGCTTTTCAATCTGTACAAGTGCTGAATCAAGCGCTTTTTCTTTCTGCATAATGTCCTCCGAAACTGAATTTGTTCTGCATTTATATTATACCATAGAAGCGTTTCCGTGTCGATAGCTTTTTATCATGGCTTGGCTGACAGGTCCGCAATATGGCTTCCGCCAAGATATGCCGCCAGAACCCCCGCTGCAAGCTTCACCGCAGCAAGGTTGGTCAAAAAGCGTATCGCCTCACGCGAACCGTCAAAATGATACTCACTGACAACATATCCGTCCGCACAGGCAATACCGATATAGACAAGCCCGGGTGCTCTTCCCACGGAATCCCTCCCCGGCCCGGTGAGCCCGGTGGCGGATATGGCGAGCATTGCGCCGCTCATGTCGCGTGCCCGAACCGCCATTTCAGCAGCAACTTCGGCGGAAACATCGGTCTGACGGTCGATAAGCTCCTTTGGAACGCCGAGCAGCTTTTGCTTGGATTCGGAATTAAAGACGATGCAGCCGGATTCATACCAGCGATGACTCCCCGGAATATCCGTCAAATGCGAGGATATCAAGCCCCCGGTATGACTTTCGGCAACGACAAGCCCTCCGCCTGCGCTTTGCAGGAGCTTTGCGAGCTTCTTTGAATAGCCGTAGATAAGCTCTAAACACTCTTCCTTTTCCATATGATTCCTTCCTGTGCGTTTAATTATCGTACAAACGGTTTATTCCTGCATGACCTATCTTTCAATAAACAATTCCTTCGCACCGATCGTGTAATCGATGCCCGACCAGATGGTCAAGACTACCGCAGCGCATATCAATGCGAAATCGATGGGTATGCCGATCGCCCTGAACAGCGGACCGCACATGAGCGTTACGAAAACGGCGATGAACTGCAGGGTGGTCTTGGCCTTGCCGATGGCCTTTGCGGCGATGACTATGCCCTTGCCGGCGGCAAGCTGGCGGATGCCGCTGATGAAAATTTCACGGGCGATTATCACGAATGCAAAGACGGGCATGAGGAAATTCCCGAAGCTCATGACCTCGAATTTGCACATCATTATGAGCGCAGCCGAGCTTAAAAGCTTATCGGCGGTGGGATCCATGAGCTTTCCGAAGTCGGTCACAAGCCCCTTTGCCCTTGCTATCCTTCCGTCAAGGGTGTCGGTGACATAGGCGAGCAGGAAAATGACGGCGGCAATGAAGTAGTTCCATTGCATATTGACGCCGTTGAGCGTGCCGATGATCCAGCTTGAGGGAAGGTAAAAACAGACTACAAACAATGGGATCATGAGGATCCTTATCATGGTAAGCTTGTTGGGAAGATTCATTTTACGATTTTTCCTTTCAGGTCATAGATATCCGCACCGGTTATCTCAACATTTACATAGTCGCCGGGCAGGGGCTGTTCGCCGTGCAGCTCTATCCTTATCAGTCCGTCGACATCAGCCGCTTCCGCATAGCTGCGTGCATAGGCGATGCCCTCCGTGACCTCCTCGACAAGGGCTTCGCATACGCTTCCGATACGGCGGCGGTTTGACTCCAGCGAAATATGCTGCTGCCGGCGCATGATGGCGTCAAGCCTTGAACGCTTGACGCTTTCGTCTATCTGGCAGGGCATTTCGGCGGCAGGGGTGTTATCCTCCGCAGAGTATGTGAACGCGCCGACCCTGTCAAAGGGATGCTCGCTCACGAAATGCATCAGCTCTTCAAAGTCCTCCTCCGTTTCGCCGGGGAAGCCCAGCATAACGGTGGTGCGGAGAATGAAATCGGGAGCTTTCCTGCGGATATAGTCGGTTATCTCCCTGATATGCTCGGCGCTGCCATGGCGGTTCATGCGTTTCAGCATGTTTTCGGAGATATGCTGTATGGGCATGTCGATATAGTTGCAGATCTTGGGCTCTGCGCACATGGTGTCGATAAGCTCCTCCGTCACCGTGTTAGGATAGGTGTATAACAGCCTTATCCAGTGAAGCTTTTCGATAGCCGCAAGCTTTTTCAAAAGCTCCGTCAGCATGGGCTTGCCGTAGAGGTCGATACCATAGGCGGAGGTATCCTGTGCGATGACGGTAAGCTCCGTCACTCCGCTGTCCGCAAGGGCGTTTGCTTCGGAAATGAGCTGTTCCATGGGTACGCTGACCCTTCCGCCCCTTATGAGGGGTATGGCGCAGTAGGTACAGCGGTTATCGCAGCCGTCGGCTATGCGAAGGTATGCCCTGTAATCGGGCGTGGTGAGCAGACGGCGTGAGCAGCCTGCACGGCAGGGGCTCAGGTCGAACCTTGCGGCAAGTTCACGGGCGAATCTCGGATAGTCCTTGACTCCCCAGAACATATCGACTTCGGGCAGCTCATCGGGCAGCTCGTCCCGATAGCGCTGGCTAAGACACCCGGTCATTACGAGAAAACGGCAGTTTCCGCTTTCCTTATATTGAGCCATTTCGAGTATGGTTTTGATGGAATCAAGCTTTGCGCTCTCGATAAAGCCGCAGGTGTTGACAATGATAATATCGGCGAGGGAGGCGTCCGCGACGGGCTCAAAGCCGTTGGCCTGAAGCTCCCCGAGCATTATTTCGGTATCGACCGTATTCTTGGAGCAGCCAAGGGAGACCGCTCCGACTTTGATGGCATTGCTGTTCATTGGTTTCCTTTCTGTTTGGGATAATGGGCTATTCCTCGTTGGGTGTGACCGGGGCTTCGCCGCCATAGATCTGGGCATACATGGCAGGGGTGATGTAGATCTCACGGGGCTTTGCGCCGTCCTGCGGCCCGACATAGCCCTTCTGCTCCATGATATCCATGAGCCTTGAGGCCTTTGCATAGCCTATACGCATACAGCGCTGCAAATATGAAGCCGACGCCTTGCCCTTTTCGATAACGACTTTCACCGCTGCAGGCAGATCCTCGTCCTCCATCGGGTCGTTTCCGCCCTGTGCACCGGTGATGGCGTCCAGCTCGCGCATGATGCTCTCGTCCTGCTCGGGCGCAGGCTGATTGCTACCTGCAAAGAAGTCCATGACTGCGGCGACCTCCGAATCGTCGACGAATGCGCCCTGTATGCGCTTGGACTTGCCTGCGCCGCCGGGAGCGAAGATCATATCTCCGTGACCAAGAAGCGTCTCCGCACCGCTCTCGTCGAGGATAACGTTGGAATCGACATATCTCGATACCGCGAACGCAATCTTGGCAGGCAGGTTTGATTTTATCGTACCCGTGATAACGTCAACGGAGGGGCGCTGTGTTGCGACGATAATGTGAATGCCGGAGGCGCGTCCGAGCTGCGATATCCTGAGTATGCTGTCCTCGACGTCCTTGGGTGCAACGAGCATCAAATCCGAAAGCTCGTCTATTATGATGACAATGCGCGGCCAGCGGTCGTCCTCATTCTCCCTCGTGGCGTTATAGGTGTCGATCTTGCGGTAACCGTATTTGCCCAGCTCCTTGTACCGCTTATCCATCTCGTTGGCTGCCCAGCGCAGCGCACCGGCGGCCTTGTTCTTATCCGTTACGACCGGGCAGAACAGATGAGGAAGCGGAGCGTAGACCTTGAATTCCACGACCTTGGGATCGATAAGTATCATGCGCACTTCCTTGGGCGAAAGGCGGTATGCCAGGCTCAGAATGATGCAGTTGATGCATACGGATTTACCTGAACCGGTGGTGCCGGCCACCAGCATATGGGGCATGTCCGCAAGATCGGCGGTTATCACGTTGCCGGTTATGTCCTTGCCGAGCGCAAATACGAGCGAGCCCTTGGCGTTTTTGAAATTGTCGCTTTCGAATACCTCACGAAGCAGCACCGGGGTGGGGCTTTCGCTTGGTATCTCAATGCCGATGGTGGTTCGGCCGGGTATGGGCGCCTCGATGCGTACGGGTGATGAAGCAAGCGCAACACCGATATCGTTTTTCAGCACGGTGACCTTGCCGACCCTGATGCCGGGCGCAAGCTGTATTTCAAAGCGGATGATGCGAGGGCCTTCGCATATGCTTACCATCGTGGCATTAACGCCGAAGCTGGCAAGGGTGTCTATGAGCGCTTTGGCCTTGGCATCGACCAGACTGCTTCCGGCGCGGACGCCGACTGTCGGCTTTTTGAGCAGGGTCAGCGGCGGACGGCGGTATTCGTACAGCTCCGACGGTTCGCCCTCGACTATCGGAGTGGTCTGTTGAGCCTCGATAATTGCAGCGGAGGGTTCATCATCGGCAGCATATTCAGTTCCATCGTCAACGACGGGAGCCGCTTCCTCCGGGGTTTGACTTTGTGCATCACCCTGCTTGGGCGGCGTATCGACAGCAGCCTCGGCAGCGGATATATCGGGTTCTTCCGTAAAGGTATGCTCCTTCGCCGTATCATCAACGAAACGGTAGCGGTCGGACGGCGAAAAGCTTTCGCCTATCCTAAGCTCATCATCAGCCCTGTTCCTTCGGCGGCCTCGTTTGCTGAGGCTTCCGGAGGACGGGAACAGCGTCAGATCGTCCGCAGGCTCGTTTGCGTATGCGGCCGCCCTCCTTCGCGGAGCAGGTGCATCCTCAATGGTGGTAATATCATCGGAGCGTGTTCTGCGCTCGGTATGTTCAGCCCTGTGCGCTGTGGGCTTTTTCTCTTGTCCGGCAGGCTTTTTCTCCTGCTCCGCAGGCTCATAATCCCCGGCGGTCAAGGGCTTCCCGGAATGCGGCATGAATTCGTCTTCATCGTCGTCGACATCGGGAATGGCGGTTCGCCTCTGCTCCCTCCTGCGCCGTGCCTCAGCATGGCTGCTGCCGATTCGCTTTCCTATGCTCTTGACCGAAAAGTTGGTGACGCATAAAAGCATTATAACAAGAAGCCCGATGAGAAGCACCAGAGTTCCGGTCCTGCCCAGCAGCGCGGTAAGTCCCCGAAGGATTATCGCGCTCAGCGCTCCGCCGCCGGAGCCTTTCGTGCCGGCGGTATACGACATTGAGATGAATTTGAAATAGCTTTCGGAGAGGGCGTCGCCCATGGCAAAGAGGTGTACGATATGCAGGGCATCACAGAACGCACCGAAGCCAAACCAGACGGCACGCCCACGGAATGTATTCTTTTCGGTGGCGACGAGATATACTCCAAAGCCTGCCAGCAGCACGGGCAGCGCATACGCCGCAATGCCGATAAGCCCCTTGAACAGGGGCGCTGCAAAGCTGAGCAGGCCGTCGGAGCTTCCGTAGATGAAGATCCCGAGTATAACCGCAGTGATAATGATGACTATTCCGGCGATATCCCTTCTGTTGGAGCCGGAATTTTTAACTTCGGTTTTGGCTTTGGGCTGAGCGGCTTCCGCTCGTGCGGCGGACGACCTTTGTGTTCCGCCGGAGGTTCGCCGTCTTGGCGCACTCTGACCGCCGGAGTGTCCTTTTCCTTTGTTGTTTGCGGCAGGCATATGGTCTCCTTTATGCAGGTTGGATTCTATGAAACAGGCAGATTACAGATACCCAATATTAATTATACATCAAAGCGGATAAAATGGAAAGTGCGAAAACCTCAAATACAGAAATGTTGAAGCGTCAAGCATAGGTGACACATTTCCTCTCAAGAGAGCAGTCAAG
>UQNF01000062.1 GCA_900542285.1 uncultured Clostridium sp. | reverse complement strand
GCAAAGCGATGAAAAAGCTTATTACCATATTCCTGACCCTTTTTATGCTGCTTTCGGCTGCCGCCTGCCAGAAAACGCCGGAGAAGGCGGTGGTGGTGAAGAAGGATACGGAACGGATGAATGAACAAGCACAGGCATCCGATACGGATGGCAGCAGTCTGATATCCGCTCTCGGCATTCCAGATAAATATAATGTAAATGAAACGTATTTTGACGGCAAGATGTTGCTGAGCGGCGAAGCGCCCGTTTATTTACCGTCCGTTGAAACAGTTCCTATAGTGGAAGTTGCGCCGTCCGACTTTTCGCAGGAGTTTATCGATAAGGCATATAAGGCTCTCGTTGGCGATACGGAAATGTATCAGGTACAGCAGAGTGTGGTTTTGAAAGCCAATCTCGAGGCGCAAATTATGAACCTGCAAAAGCGCATTGCCGACCCTAATACCAACGCCGAGCAGAAAAGCTATGATGAAGAAACTCTGTCCAAGCTTAAAGAACTATACAACAGCAAATATGCAGTCGATACGTTTGAATGGATAAAAGGCAGCACACAGCTTACAGAGCTGTATAAATATGGCCAATATACAATGGACAAAACCGAAAACTATTACGGCGTGGCTCTGTCCGAAAGCCCTGATGACTCAGTAGATAATGTCATTCGGTTTAGCGTAAATAATAGCTCCGTAGGCGAGGACGTTTCAAAAGATGCTGTTCTGCTGTATGAAAACGGTTCAATAGAACCGAGCGACACTTCCGTAACATATCAATGGGGCACGGTATCAGCGGACAACTATCCCTCCAAATTGGTGGATTTATCGGGCTTTACACCCGAACAGGCATATAAGCAGGGCGAAAAGCTAATTGAAGATTTGGGATTAAGCGAAGTGGTCAGCCTTGGGAATATGTATTTGAACATAGTTTTTTCTAATCCTACTGAAGCTGCGCAGGTAAGCGCATTTGCAAACAAGAATCAGCTGACAAAACAGGAAGCCCTGAACTTTGATGAAATCTACAAGCAATCCCTGCAATCCTGCGCGCTCAATGTTCAGGGTGATGTTCGCATATATTACACGCTGAATTATTGCAGAAATATCAGCGGAGTACTGGTCACGCACGATGTGCCGTCCACGTTTGTAACAGATGAAGCGTGGGGGCCCCAATGGGTACATGAGGATATTGTTTTGTCTGTCATGCCGGAAGGCATCGGGAGCTTTTCATGGAATTCGCCATACAAAGTAACAAATGTAATGGCAAAGAACAGCAGCATGCTGCCGTTCTCTGACATAAGTTCGATATTCAAGAAAATGATTCTGTATGAGAATGAGCAACTATTTGATTCCGCCGATATCAATTCCGGCCTCAGTCAGCTTGAATTTGTGGTCACAAAGGTAACGCTGTCATTGCAGCGAATCATTGAAAAGAACAACATTGACAATGGTTTGCTCGTGCCGGTATGGAATTTTTACGGGGTTCAGATCGGTCGCAGCAAGGACGGCCTTGAAATAGCGCTAAAAAAAGATACGCCGTTTGTGTCAGTTAATGCGGTAGACGGCAGCATAATCGATTTAGCAAGGGGCTACTGAGGAGGCAATTATGAAAAGATATATAGCAATTCTGCTTTGCATGGCTGTGGCATTTGGCGCTGCCGCCTGCCAGCCTACACCGGAACAGGATATTGTAGTTGGCAAGGATACCGACCGTTTAATCGATAAGGCCAGCGAAGGATTAAGCGACGAAAGCGTAGCTGAAAAAGTGAACGCTCCGCTGCGATATGAAGCGGATTTTGTAAGTTCTGACGGAATGACAGCTGTTTCGGTAAATGCCGCAGTCGATGTGCCGGAAGCCAGCACGGCACCAATTATCAGAATAAGCACAGGCTCCATATCCCAAGAGCAGGCAGATGTGCTGCTGCATGAGCTCGTTCATTCGAAATTGTACGACCCATATTCCGCACCCTCAAAAAGCAGCATTATGAAACAGATACTCATTGCGCAACAGCAGCTTTTTTCCGGCCCCTCTGATGAGGATTTAAGGATGTCACACTATGGCAAAAACGGAGAAATCTTGACATGGGAAGAATGGATTCAACAATCTATCGCCGCTTTATATCAGGAGTACAACGCGGCGGACGATGCGCAGGATGCCCCTATCTCGGGTTTGTTCGAGGTCGATGATGAAGGTTTTGCATTGATATACGGCGAAGGTATATCGTTAGAGTTTGGCTATGAGGGCATACAGATATATAACGGACAGGGTTTAGGTAATTCCCGCGCTTTATATTCGCAGAACACGGCTCCGGACGGCTTTGTAATAAGCTATGTCACAGCGGAAAACATAACTCGGCTTGATAAGTCAATAAGCCTGGAGGATATTCCGCAAATTACCATTTCGCAGGAAAAGGCAAAGCAGCTGTGCGACAGCTTGACCGAAAAGCTGAATATTCCCTTTATGATGCACTATTCAACAACAAAAGAATACGGCGGTGCAGGCGGAACAAATCCAGTCAGATGCTGCTATGTGCTGCGGTATACCCGCGATTTTAACGGGCTGCCCATCACCTACACCTCGAATAGAGGCGACGCTATTACAGATTCGGGTACTTATAACGAGCCGTGGCCATATGAAACGCTTACATACTATGTGAACGATTACGGCATCGTTGGAATGCGGTGGGAGGCACCCTATTCAATTCTTGAAAATGTTACTGAAGATTCCTCTCTTATCCCTTTCAGTGAAGTGGAGAAGATTTTTGAGAAAATGATCGCCTTAAAATATGCAAATACGCAAAGCATTATCACCATTGAAAATATACGCTTCGGCTATGCACGCGTTGCGGAACAAAACCGAAGCGGAAGCGCGCTCATGGTTCCGGCATGGGATTTCTTCGGAACGATTTCGGATTTCAACGGTATCTCGCTGTCCGACCACGGAACGAGCCTTATTACTATCAACGCCATCGACGGCAACATAATCGACAGAGGATTGGGATATTGACAAACAGGGAATATGCTTTTGATACAAGGCGGACATATGGTAAACTGCTTTTATAAACGGAGGGCGGCAGCATGAAAAACAGGATACTCATTGTCGAGGACGACCACGCCATATCCGACGCCGTAGCGCTCAATATGCAGTTTATCGGCTATGGATACGCCGTGTTTGACAATGGAAAAAAAGTCGCTGACAGCCTTGCCGGCGATCACGCCTACGACCTTGCACTTTTGGACATCATGCTTCCCGGTATCGACGGCTTTGAACTGTTTTCCTATATGGAGAGATATAATATCCCCGTGATATACATTACCGCAAAGACGGACTCCGCATCGGAAATCAAGGGCCTTATGGACGGCGCGGAGGACTATATCGTAAAGCCCTTTGATATGCTCACGCTGATGGTCCGTATTGAAAAGGTATTAAAGCGCACCGGCAGGCTGAACACGGTCTACCGAGTTCGGGACATTGAGCTAAACAGCGAAACGCGGGTGGTGACAAAAGCCGGAAGAGCCGTTGAGCTTCAGCCGCTGGAATTTGACGTGCTGCTGACGCTCCTAAAGAACAAGAACCTGACCGTATCACGGGAGCAGCTCCTTTCTGATGTTTGGGGCTATGAATATGCGGGCGAAACGAGGGCGGTGGATATGAAAATATCCAACCTACGCAAAAAGCTGAATCTTGGGGATGCGATACGGGCTATACCGAAGTTTGGCTACCGATTGGAGGAACGCTGAAATGAAGCTGTGGCAAAAAACCTCTCTCATCTGTATCGCCGTGCTGCTCGTCATCGTCACGGCCTGTTCCGCCGTACTTCTCATCCATTCCAAAAATAGCATATTGGAGCTTACATACAGCCGAGCAAGGGACAGGCAAAAAAGCCTTGCCTCCTCTTTTTCGGAAATGGCGGGCTATTATATTGCGGAGGGCGATTCGCGAACGGTAGAAACCTCCCTCGTCAACTACTGCTTTTCCCGCTTTGCCGATTCCTCCTCCGTGCTGATGCGCGGGGATGAAACGCTCTATTCCGGCGTTTCGGTCAATCCGCGCACGTTTCTGCCGCTGCCCGAAAACGAATATTCCATGAAGATCGCGGAGCGAGAAATAGACGGGCGCAATGTGCTTATTGCGGGCAGCCTTGTAGCGGTAAGAAACACATCCTACGCCGTATATGTGGTGGAGGACATCTCCACGACCTATAACAGCATCGTAAGCTTAGCGTGGACATTTGCCGCCGTAAGCCTCGCGGGCATCCTTTTGGGCGCGGGCTGCATCGCGGTCATCATGCACAGGAGCACAAGGCCGCTGACCTCCCTTGCAAAAACGGCGCGACAGATCGCGGGCGGCGATTATTCCATGCGGGCAGATGTGCATACGGGAGACGAGATAGGCGCGCTTGCGGGGGATTTCAACCTGATGGCGGAGGCCGTTGAAACGCGCATAGCGGAGCTTATGGAAACCGCCGAGCGGCAGGCGGCTTTTCATCGGCGGCGTGACCCATGAATTCAAAACGCCGCTTACGGCGCTGCTGCTCCACTCCCGTATGCTGCGGCGGGCAAACATGACGGACGAGGAAAAGGACACATCCTTAGAGCATATCGAGAGTCAATGCGAATGGCTGGAGCGGCTGGTGCAGACGCTTTTGAAGCTTATCACGCTGGAGCGCGAGATAGAGCGCAGGCCCTGCGAGGTTGACGCGCTGTTTGACACTGTGCGGCAGAACACGCAGAAAAGCCTTGCCGACCGTGGCGTGACTCTCATCACCCATTCCGGCGGCGGGACGCTGAACTGCAACGCGGACCTTATCCAGTCCCTGCTCATCAACCTTGTGGACAACGCGGCAAAGGCATACGATGCGGACGCGGCGGATAAGCGGGTTTTACTCACCTTTTCAAACAACACGATACAGGTCAAGGACTATGGGCGCGGCATCCCGAAGGAATCAATGGAGCGCATATTCGAGCCATTCTACATGGTGGACAAATCCCGCAGCAAAAAAGCGGGCGGCAGTGGCCTTGGTCTTGCGCTGGTCAAAAAAATAGCGACCGCCCACGATGCGGAACTTATAATTGAAAGCAGCATTGAAAAAGGCACGACCGTTTGGGTGCGCTTTTAATAATTACATTTTAATTACAGCTTGATGATGGATTTTGCATCGGCGCTTCCAGTATAATTTAGGCAACGACAGCAAAGCGAGGTATTTCAGATATGAAAAAGGTAATTGCTATATTGCTTATCGCGGTTATGGCACTTGGCGCCGCCGCATGCCAGAAAACGCCGGAGAGCCCGATAGTGATAGGAAAAAACTTAGACAGATTACTTGAAAAAGCTCAGGGCACGGAAAATATGTCTGAAAAAACCACGCAACCGCGTACCGAAACCTCTGAGTATGAAATCAATATTTTCATAATGAATCTTGGAATACCACAAAATCTGAAACTTGAGTCCATTAGTGCAAAAGGCAAACTGCTCGTACATACGGATGCTTCGATAATCCTTCCGCAAGCCGATAAAATGCCCATTGCACGGGTAAAAATGTCCCGCTTGGCAAATGATACGGTAAAGCGCCTTGTTGAAGTATTGTTTGAGGGTGCTAGGCCTGTCTCTGACGATCTTAGCCTGTTGCCCCAAAAATACTACGATAATATTATTGAAGACCTTACGACCAATGCAAATAACGATACCTGGTTCAGTGAACGATATTTGGAACAAGCGGAATATGATGCTTCGCTTGCCGATACCATGCAAAGTCTTGAAAACGCTCCGTCCCAGGCAACGTATGAGCCGCTCCAATACCAGTTTGACAATCCCGCTGAGGATGGCAAATATGTTCACTATTATGCGCTCCGAGATGATGGCAGATTGTCAAGAATCAATGTTTATACCGAGTCCGGTTCTGCGCGATTGGAGTATTATAGAAATCTTGATGACAGTTGCCTTGACATTTTATTAAACCGTGCGATTCCCTCGCCTGATAGCAGCAGCGTGGAATCTCTGCCTTTACATACAACTCAGGCAGAGGCATTGGATATTGCGGAAACTTCACTACAAAAAATGGGGCTTAATGGCTTTACATGTACTGGAATGAGAAAACATGCAGCAGAAAATATCTGTCCAACCGGCGTTTACGAATTCATGTTTACGAGAGAAATCAATGGTGTAGCAGTTACTTATACCGATGACGGAGGCGGCGACAGGAAAATACTGTATGAGGGTGAGCAATTTGCAAAGCCGTGGCTATATGAAAAAATCCGTGTTTTCATAGATGATAATGGAATTGCTATGTTTGAGTATCGTTCACCGCATGAACTGACAGATATAGAGGCGGAGGGCGCAATGCTATTACCGTTTTCATCAATCCAAGCAATATTTGAGGAAATGATTGTCATTGTTGATAACGAATATGATACGTCTGAAGAAGAATGGACTTGCGAGTATTTTATCGACCATGTAACTTTAGGGCTGATGCGGATAACTGAAAGAAATGTCGGTTCACAAGGTTTACTCGTTCCTGTATGGGACTTTTTCGGACATTCGGTTGACAGCTATGGCATCCAACGTGGAACAAGCGGTTATACAAGTCTACTTACTATAAATGCGATTGATGGCAGCATCATTGATAGATTCGCAGGATATTGATACTCTGCAAGCGTTGGGAAGGCATGACCGCAGGGAAATCCGCCATGCCTGCTTCCCTATTACCCAAAATCGCGGAAAGGAGAGAGCGAACCCATGAAACGAGCCATTTGCGCCGGCCTGCGGCAGG
>UQNF01000061.1 GCA_900542285.1 uncultured Clostridium sp. | reverse complement strand
GTGGGGAATCGCCCCCCGCCCTGAAGAAACTTTATTTAGCTGCGCCTATTATAGCAGGATATCATGCCGTTGTAAACAGTCCGTGACCCGTCTTGAAAATATAATCCTGCATTATTTGATTTTTGCGTTAATTGTATCAATTAATGCTTTTATGTTGACAATAACGCTCATTTGGTGTATCATATTATTGGGAGGTGATGCTTTCGGTGCATAATAATCAAAACCCTCGGAACTATACCCGCAAAGAAATCGAGGAAGTTCTGGAAATAATTAAAGCGTGTGTTTCTTCCGACAGGTACATTATTTCTCTGAATGAAAACCGTCAGGAAAATATAGACTTTATTAATGAGTACAATATTCGCAGCGAAAAGCAAAAATCCATCCTAAAGCAAATCGAGGTTGATGATTTTTGCTGTTCGGTTCAAAACTTCAAGCCCGGATATGAGCATGAAACCCTCTATATCTTCGTGCCCCAAGTACTGCTCTATAATGCCGACGGCGAAGAAGAAATCGTTGATATTTATACAAAATTCAACATCATCGACCGGCCGGACGGCAAACGCACCATCGTTATTTCATTCCATAAAAGGAATAAGCCGATAGATTACCTGTTCAGGTGATCATATAATCAAAATGTAGAAAGGAGCGGCAGTTATGAAAGGAAATCTTGTTTTTTGTGAGCAGTGTCGAAATGATAATGGATACATAGTAACGGAAAAAGCCATGACCGGAAAGATCAAAGGAGCTGAATACTCCTATCTTGGGAAAGAGGCCATATGTGCCGAATGCGGAGCGCCTGTCTATGTTCCTGAGATAATGGACTCAAATCTTAATGCTCTTTATGATTCCTATCGCCGTGCAAACGGAATTATATCTCTTGAAACCATATTGGCTATCCCGGAAAAATACGCTATCGGCAAGCGCCCGCTTTCGCTCTTGCTCGGATGGGGCGAACAGACCTTTTCCCGTTATTGCGATGGAGATATGCCGACAAAGCAGTATTCGGAGATCCTTACAAAGATCAGTAACGACCCTGCATACTATGCCGAGCTGCTTGAAGCAGGCAAAGGAAATCTGAAGTCAAATACCACTTATGAAAAGAGCAGACGGGCAGTCGATGCCCTGCTTAGCGTTCCTGCCGTCAGTGATTCAAAAATCGATACTGCAATCAGGTATCTGTTGAACCAATGCGAGGATATCACTCAGCTCGCATTGCAGAAGGCGCTCTATTATATCCAGGGTTTTTACTATGCTTTTTACAGGACCTTCCTGTTTTATGAGGACTGCGAGGCATGGGTGCATGGGCCGGTATACCGAAATGTATACTCACAGTACCGCTATTATAGTTTTGACCCCATCTCCGAGAAGCCCCCCTTTGATGTCTCCGCCTTGACGGTTACGGAGAAAGCGGTATTCGACAGCGTGGCCGACAACCTCTGCTGTTACAGCGGCAAAGTCTTGGAACGCTTTACGCATAACGAGCTTCCGTGGCTCGACGCACGAGGGGACCTGCCCGTGTCAGCGCACTCGGAACGCATCATCCCCAAGGATTCCATTGGCCAATACTTTACTCTGGTCAAGGCCAAATACAACATGATCAACCCCAGCGACATCCGCGCTTATGCGCAGGATATGTTTAGATCCGTCTAAGGGGCGGCTTCCCTGGTACGGCGGTAGCCTAACGGCCTGCCGCTGATTTTGTTTACCCGATTTTCGTTATATATAATTGTTCTTATCAAAAGTCTTGACCTTGGCGAAGGCGTAGGGTAGAATATTGTCAGATAATGATTTCTCAGGTATTTTCCGTCCGCACTTCGTTTTATTCTCATATCCGGCCGGTGGTGTGACCCCATCCGTTTTCATTTTTAGGCGGATATGAATTACGATTCCGGCTCGGAAGGGCAAATACCGAGCCATATCGATTTTCTTGTAGAGGAGAATTGAAAATGTCACAGATACCAAACAGCAATATGCTTGACGAGCTGCTCTCTGTTTCAGCAAATATATGCGGCGGCGGCTCCTGTACCGCCGAAAAATTCATCGTCGCCGTGCTGAGAACCCTGCTCGGAATGACCAAGCTGAACTTCACCCGGGCGGAGGGTTCGGAGATTACTTCGCTGCTGTCTTCGGTCTTTTCGTCTACGCCGGATCAGTTTCCCCGAATACTTGACTTTATTGAAGATCGCATCATGGCCAAGGAACCGGACGGCTTTGTTGATGCTATCTATACCCAGCTTCGCATTTCCGATGCCAAACGCTGCGCAAGCGATGCAGGCCATGATGAGCTGACGACCTTTCAGCTGCTAAAGAGCATATTCGATGCCCCGAACGACTTCATTTCCGGCTGCATCAACGATATTCGCTCCCAAAGGCAGTCTTCCCCTGCAAGCTTCCCCGAGGTTCGCGAGGCGGAGGCATACGCGCCTCAGACGCAGCAGCCGACGGTTGAGCCCGTTCGGGCGTCAAACGACCTTAAATATGAGATAGCGAAGCTGACAGACCGGGTAAAGAAGATGCATGAAGTCCTCCTCGGCTCCGTATTCGGGCAGGATAACGCCGTCAGCGTGTTTGCGTCCGGCTATTTCCAGGCGGAACTTGCCGCGATGACGGACGGAAAGAGGGATAAGCCCAAGGCTACCTTCCTGTTCGCCGGCCCTCCGGGCGTCGGTAAAACCTTCCTTGCGCAGAAGGCTGCCGAGATCCTTGATCTGCCGTTCATGCGCTTTGACATGAGCGAATACTGCGACAAGGAATCCTCAATCGAGTTCTGCGGCAGCGACAAGGTCTATAAGGATGCCAAAGAGGGCAACTTCACCGGATTCGTCAGCAAGAACCCGAAATGCGTGCTGCTCCTTGACGAGATAGAAAAAGCACATATCAGCATTATCCACCTGTTCCTGCAGATCCTTGACGCAGGCAGGATACGCGACAATTTCACCGATGAGGAGCTTTCGCTTTCCGATGCGATCCTCATCTTTACCACCAATGCCGGCAAGCAGCTCTATTCGCAGTCGGAAACCGGCAATTTCTCCAATCTTTCAAGGAAAGTCATACTTTCCGCACTCCGGAAGGACACCCATGAAGATACCGGTACGCCCCTTTTCCCCGAGGCGCTCTGCTCACGCTTTGCTTCCGGCAACATCGTCATGTTCAACCACATGACCGCGCACCATCTCAGAAGCATCGCCAAGAGGGAGGTATCGAGGCAGGCGACCAATATCGAGAGGGAGATAGGCATAAGCATCACCATTGACGAATCGGTTTATACCGCCCTGCTGTTTGCAGAGGGCGGCACCCCGGACGCGCGCACCATCACCAGCCGTGCTTCATCATTCTTCGATCAGGAGCTGTTCGAGCTGTTCAGGCTCATAGGCGCTTCCGAGAACATTGCAAAGATCAATTCCATCCGCTTCAGCGTGAATCTGCCCGAAAACGACCCCGAGATACATTCGCTGTTTGTCATGGACGAGAATGCGCCCAACAACATCCTTGTATTCGCTTCCGAGGAAAACGTTCACAGATTCGACAGATTCATCCCCGGCGACTGCGTATTCGGCGCACATACCATGGAGCAGGCCACTTTGATCCTCCAGGAGGAGGACATAACCTCCGTATTTATCGACGTCAGCCTTGGCAAGGCCCCCTCTCCCTATCTCAATTCCGGCGACATCGATTCGGTTTCAAGGGATTTCATGTGGTATGTTGTGCAGAATCACTCCAATCTGCCCATCTATATCCTCGAAACGACCGAGCCTGCGCTCACTCCCGAGGAAAGGCTTTCCTATACGCGCATAGGCGCAAGGGACTTCGTAAAGCTAACCGACAACAGCGAGGATTTTGCGCAGCGCATAGGTGAGATAAGGGAATACCTGCATCAGCAGAACAGCGTCATATCGCTTGCCAAGGCCAATAAGGTGCTGACATTTGAAACTGCGCAGACCATATCCGACGACGGCGAGACCGCAGAGATAATGCTCTTCGACTTTGAAACCATGACCGCCATCGACTCCGAGGACGCCAAGAACGTGCTGAGCAATGTCTCCAAGCCCAATGTTCGCTTTGACGACGTCATCGGCGCAGAGGACGCCAAGAAGGAGCTGCGCTACTTTGTTGATTTCCTGCGGGCTCCCAAAAAATTCCTGCGTTCCGGCGCAAAGCCCCCCAAGGGCGTGCTGCTCTACGGCCCTCCGGGCACGGGCAAAACCATGCTCGCCAAGGCAATGGCGTGCGAATCCAACGCAACCTTCATCGTGTCCGAAGGCAACCAGTTCCTCCAAAAGTACGTCGGCGTCGGTAAGGACATGGTCCACGAGCTGTTCCAGACCGCCCGAAAGTATGCTCCCTCCATCCTCTTTATCGATGAGATTGACGCCATCGCAATGGAACGCACCGGCAACGACGGCTCCGCCGCTTCGCACACCGGCGACATTCTGACCGCATTCCTCGCCGAAATGGACGGCTTCAAGAATGACCCCTCCAAGCCCGTATTCGTGCTGGCTGCCACCAATTTCGATGTCGAACCCGGCAGCAGCAAAAGCCTTGACGCCGCACTCATGCGCAGGTTCGACCGCAGAATCTATATCGACCTGCCGACAAAGGACGAGAGGATAACCTATATCACCAAGATGACCTCCGGCAACAAGGCGTTCGTTGTTTCCAAGCCGGCTATCGAAAACATCGCCATACGCTCCACCGGAATGAGCCTTGCAAACCTTGAATCCGCAATGGACCTTGCGCTGCGCTCCGCCATCCGCGACGGCAGCCTGAAGGTTACCGACGCCGTATTCGAGGAAGCCTTTGAGATATTCAATAACGGAGAAGAGAAGAAATGGGACGCTTCCGAGCTTCTGCGAACCGCAAGGCATGAGGCAGGCCACGCCTTCCTCTGCTGGCAGAGCGGCGAAACGCCATCGTATGTCACCATCGTCGCAAGGGGCAACCACGGAGGCTATATGCAGCACGGCGACAACGAGAGCAAGGGCAACTATACCAGGAACGATCTTCTCGCAAGGATACGCACTTCCCTGGGCGGAAGGGCTGCCGAGCTTGTCTACTACGGAACGAACGACGGCGTCTCCGCCGGGGCCTCTTCCGACCTTATCCAGGCGACCAACATTGCAAAGAATATCATCTGCAGCTACGGCATGGATGACGACTTCGGCCTTGCCGTAATAGATGAGCGTTCCATGCAGTCCGGCGAAATGGCGCTTGAGGTGCGCAGGGGCATAAACCGCATCCTGTCAGCCGAGATGGAAAAGGCGATACAGCTCATCTCGCAGAACTGGGCAGCGATAGACGCACTCGTTGATGTGCTCATGAGCCAGAACCATCTGAGGGGCGAACAGATCGACAGCATCTTCAATACTTCGGCAGTAACGCCGAGAGAATCAAAAAAGCGCAGCAGATAACGCACCGAAACGCCGCTGCCAATCCGCCTGCATCCGCATAACATACCTTTTCGGGGGGGCTGCCAACCGCAGCCCCTTTTCCGTTGCGGCTTGACATACGATGCCCGTATTGGTAGAATGAGCGTACAACAGGAAAGGAATATGATTTAATTGCTGAAAAAGAAAATTGCACGGTTTTTTGATGCTTTATTTGGCAAACTCACCCTAAAGCGCATTATTTTGACGGTCGTCGGAAGCATGATAGCGGCGTTCGGTCTGTTTAACGTCCACGCCCAATCCGGCGTTACCGAGGGCGGCGTGCTGGGGCTTTCGCTTTTGCTGGAGCATTGGCTGGGGCTTTCTCCCTCGATATCAAGCCTTGTACTCAATATCTGCTGCTATATTCTGGGCTGGAAGCTTCTCGGCAACGACTTCATCGGCTGCTCCGTTATCGCAGGTGCAGCGTTCTCGCTCTTCTATGCGGTGTTTGAGGCCATCGGCCCGGTGTTCCCGTTCGTGGCAGATATGCCGCTTGCGGCGGCGTTCCTCGGTGCGGCCTTTATCGGCATAGGCGTTGGGCTTGCCGTGCGTGCCGGAGGCGCTCCCGGCGGCGACGATGCGCTGGCCATGAGCCTTGCCCATGTAACAAAGCTCAACATCAAATGGATCTATCTGTTCTGCGACCTCGTGGTGCTCGCCATGTCGTTGAGCTATATTCCGCTCAAAAGGATACTGTATTCGCTCCTGACCGTCGTACTGAGCGGACAATGTGTGGGTTTGGTCGCCACAATAGGAAGGAAGCGGAAGGGAGAGAATAATGGTTCAGCTCAATAACGATTGGGACGAAATACTGAAGGACGAGTTTCAAAAGGAATACTATCAAAAGCTTAGGCAATTCCTCGCTCATGAATACCGCACCCGAGTCGTTTATCCGGATATGTACGACATATTCAATGCACTCAGGTACACATCGTTTGCCGATACCAAGGTCGTCATCTTGGGGCAGGATCCCTATCACGGCCCGAATCAGGCGCACGGGCTTTGCTTTTCGGTGAAGCGCGGCATCGAGCCTCCCCCTTCTTTGAAGAATATCTATAAAGAGCTTTCCGATGATGTCGGCTTCATCCCTCCGCATCACGGAGAACTGACCGAGTGGGCAAAGCGCGGCGTACTGCTGCTGAACACCGTTTTGACTGTGCGCGAGCACGAGCCGAACAGTCACAGGGGCATTGGCTGGGAAAGCTTTACCACAAGGGTCATTTCCGAGCTTAACAGCAAGACCGCTCCTGTCGTTTTCCTGCTGTGGGGCGCAAATGCGCGCAGCAAGGCAAAGCTCATCACCAACCCCATCCATGTGAAGCTTGAGACAGTACACCCGAGTCCGCTCTCGGCGTACAACGGCTTTTTCGGATGCAGGCATTTTTCCAAGGCCAACCGCATTCTGATCGAATCGGGGCAGGCCGCGATTGACTGGCAGCTTCCGCAATAGCCTATGCGGTGTAATTTTTCACAGTTGTTCGGGTGAACAGGGCCTTTCCCGGCCTTTGTTTCACCCTCTTTTCTGTATTTGAGGTTTTCGCACTTTGTTGAGGTACAATACATGGGTAACAAATAAGAAGCAAGAGAAGGCTCTCCTG
>UQNF01000060.1 GCA_900542285.1 uncultured Clostridium sp. | reverse complement strand
ACACGCAGGCAAGGAACCCTCCGATTCGGGGCTTTCCGTTTTTATGGAGCCGCATGCCACAGATTCTTTCCCTGTGCCGAGCATCTCGTGGCAAGTCCCTCCTTCGGATGAATCACACGCAGGCAAGGAACCCTCCGATTCGGGGCTTTCCGTTTTTATGGAGCCGCATGCCACAGATTCTTTCCCTGTGCCGAGCATCTCGTGGCAAGTCCCTCCTTCGGATGAATCACACGCAGGCAAGGAACCCTCCGATTCGGGGCTTTCCGTTTTTATGGAGCCGCATTCAAAGGCTCTATTCTCAATTCCATTGCCATTGTCTGTCATTTGGGCTGAGACTCCGTGCCAGACGCTCCCGTGGCGCAGGATCTTTGGTAGGACATCCTCAACGCTGCCGCAAATAAAGCTTGCATTGTTAAGCTTATTTCGTACGGCATTCCGTTTAGCATCCTCGATCGCAGCAGGGACGGCTTCAATGCCAAGAACCTTCTTGACCCTCTTTGCCATGAGCAGCGAAATAGTGCCGATACCGCAGTAGAGGTCTATTACCGAATCGGACATATTAAGCTCCAGAGCATCGATAGCGGCATTATACAGTACAATGGTCTGTTTGGGATTGACCTGCAAAAAGCTTTGCGCACTGACGGCGAAGCTCAGAGAATTCAAGTCTTCTATTACGGTATCACTGCCAAATAATACCCTGTTTTCCCTGCCCATAATGAGGTTTGTGTCATTGGGATTTACGTTGTGGATGATGGACTTGATATCTGGAATAGCCGAAAGCAGTCTTTCGACAAGCTCATCCCTGTGCGGAAGCTTGCCGGTGGTGACAACTATCACCATCGTGCCACCCTCCGTACAGCGAATCACGCCGTGACGAAGTATTCCCTGCTTTTTTGTGTTCGTCGAGGATACTGCAGATGCATCTCTCGCTCTCCGGCGGCCATTGCCCATTGAACCGGTGGGTGTGGGGTCATATGCGCGTATGCCGAAATCATTCGCCCATTTGCACAGCGTTTTCATGGCGATTATCGACTTCTCATTCTGAATGAGACAGCCGTCCAGAGGTATCAGCCTGTGGCTGCGCTTTTCATAGCATCCGAAAACCACCCTTCCGTTGTGATTTCCAAATGGGAAGCTCGCCTTGTTGCGATAGCATAGAGGTGTATCCATACCAATGGTAGGCTTTACCGTCACGCCGCTAATGCCTCCAATGCGTTCAAACGCATCCTGTACGATGCGGCGCTTGGCTTCGAGCTGAGCGGAATAGCTTGCGTGCATGAGAGAACATGCTCCGCAGCTTCCGAACGCAGGGCAAGGAGGCTCTACCCTTTCCGGGGAGGGTATAAGGATATCGACAAGCTTTGCTTCGGCATAGTTCTTTTGTACCTTAGTTATTTGGGCGGTGATATGATCGCCCATCCAAGTAAACGGTACGAATACCGCAAAGCCTTGATATCTCCCTATGCCATGCCCGCCGGATGATAAAGCGGTGATCTCTATTTCTATTTCGTCTCCGGTTTTCAGAGGAACCGCCCGTACTGCGTCCGTCATTTTTTGATCAACACTCCAATAGCTTCTCTTTTGAATTTAGTCATAGTCCTCCATGATGCCAATCTCTCCCAGCATTAAATAATAACTATAAGTATCCAAATCAATTTTGAGGAATAAGCTCCATAACGATACAATCCACTTCCCGGTCTCTTTACCGCCATGTACAAACGCTAAAGTCGGCAGAATAAAGCCCCCTATCGAATGATTATTATTGATTCGATCGTATGTGACCAATTATAATATTCAGGGAAAGTATTGTCAACCGCCGCATAGGGCCGCCAAGAGGGAGCTTGACATACTCTTCTCCGTCACAAATGCTTAACCTGTACTACTGCATATGCTTGATGTATCCTATTCTAATGCGAATCAATTCATAATCATCAAGCCGGGTGCCATTTCTGCAGCCCGGCTTGTGTAATCAACTGAGTGATTTAGCAGCAATCAAGTTTTTATTTCGTCAAGCCTGATTTCCACCGGTCAATGCTGCTCTGAGAACAAGCGAAGCGTCCTCGGTATTGACCGTACCGTTTCCGTTGAGATCAGCCAGAGCGAGCTGAGTCTCCGTCAGATCAGTTAAGCCCATCGCATAGCGAATGACCAACAGGGCATCGGCTGCCGTCACATTACCGTCCATATTCACGTCACCAAGCTCATAGTTTGACTGAGGATCGCCGGAATAAGCAACATTATCTATCCACACGCAGTCGCTGCCACTGTCAACACTATAATCCTTGATATAGCTCCACCTAAACGTATAGCTTGCATCCGTTGGCGCGGTAAATGTGTAGGTCGTCCAATTAATACTTCCGCTCTCTCGCAGCGTTTGGCTGCCGTTAACATAGAATTCGAAATAGTCAAAGCCCTGTTCGCTGCTGACCTTGTATTCGAAGGTCAGAGTCTCCCCGGCCTGCATATCAATAGTAAGCTCAACGGCCGATTCCGCATCGTTTATTCCTGAGATATCGCTTCTTCCTGCAAGCCTGCCGTCAACGGATACACCGACAAACGGGTACTGCTCGCCCTCTGTTTGGAATTGAAGAGAACCGTTCTCAGCATTCATGGCATAGTTAAGGTCAATCTCCTCATAATCATCACACCACTGCCTATCGAGCCAATCAATTCTTCCATCAAACCAATTCTGAAGCGTATTTACTCCGCTTGCAAAATCCGTTCCCCACTTATTATCGTTGCGTGCGGTATTCTCTGACAGATATGCCGTCTGCTCGTTCATCATTGCACGCATTGCAGGAATCAGCGTTTCACGGTACTCATTGTATTTTGCAATCAGTGCCTCCCTGAACTCGGGATAATCATCGTAGAGGTGATCGAACCATGGACTTGAGCTGTTTATCGCCATAAAATCACTCGTACCCATGCCGTTCGGGCAGTCGTAATAATCGTTGTGCAGATGATCGGCATTGTCCCAGTTGGCATTTCCGTAAGCAAGGTCAAAATCCCATAGCGCAGTCATATAGATATGATCGTCGCCGCTCTTTTTGAGCAAATAGCAGCTGGTCTTGAGATTGCCGTCAATATTCTTTGTGATCTCCTGCATGATGATGAAATCTATCCAGGAATCCACATCGACATATTGGGTATAGCTTTCGCCGCTCGTGCCCATTATGGAGTTATGAAGCTTCTGCATATGCTCCTCAAGGTAATCAAGCATCTGCTCAAGCAATGCCGCATCTTCGGGCTCCGGCTCTTTGAGTACAAAATAGTCCCGGCCCTGGTTCGCCCAATAGGGACAGTTGAACCATTGGTCATTTGCAAAGTCAATCTTGCCGTCGATATCCTTTTCGATAAGATATGCGCCGGTGAGATCCTCCGCCGTTGCCTCATCAAGGTCGATCTTATTGCTTTCAAGCGCAACACGCTCGACAAGGATATAGATACCATTATAGACGCCGTTCAGATAGACCTCGACAAACTCACACTTGGGAGTATACTCGATTCCGTTCAGCATCAGCCCTGCTTTATATGTGATAAAATTCCTCATCAGGCTTTGATCCGCATAGCCCGGCACTATGGCATATTTTTTCGTATTTGGAATATCAAGAAGCGATGCCTTTGATGAAAGCTTGATGGAATAGGGCTTTTTGGGCTGACCCCAGGAGGTATTCCCTCGTCCCTTGATTGCGCCAGTACCGGAATAATCGCCGCTTGCGAACTGCTTGGTCCCCATGGTCAGGGTAAACTCGGCATCCACCCATGTTTCCTTATCCACCTGCGAAAACGGAATGCCGATATTAATCTCAAGCTTTGGCAGAACTGCAGCGCTCGCATATATGCCCACGCAGTTAAAGTCGCTCAGCATCACCGACTCGCCTGAAATCGCCCTAAAGCTGAATGTTTTTCTTCCGTCGGCGTTATCCGTAATCGTTACCCTATTGGTATTATTGGGGAAGAAAAGGGAATAATTCTCATTATAGCTCCAGCCCTCACCAAAGCTTGCGGTAAAGCTTAAGGTCTTGGTTTCACGGAACGTTACAATTCCGTACTGAACATCGGCCTGAACGGTCATTTGGCCGGGTTCTATAGTCACTCCGTCCGAATAATCGGGGTTGAGTGTTAAGGTCTCTGTTTCCGCCATGATGGAGCCGAATGATGCAAGGCTGAGCGTCATTACGAGCGCAAGCATTAGGCATACAAGCTTGTTGAATCTTTTCATTGCGTTTCTCCTTGATTTTCTTTATCCAATCATTAACGCCATTCTGGCGACAAGATTTGCATCCACAGTGCTGATAGTATTATCCCCGTTAAGGTCGGCAAGGGATATCTGAACTTCTGTCAGCTCCTCCAATCCAAGAGCACTTCTCAGCGTCAGGAGTGCATCGGAAACGGAAATATCGCCATCGATGTTGACATCTCCTTTTTTATAGAGCCACTGGGCGTCGAGCCATTCTATCCTGCCATCCAACCAGGTTCTGAGATTATTGACTCCATGAACGAAGCTGCTATTCCACATGACATCGTTGCGGTCGGTATTCGCGCGCAGATAAGCGGCCTGCTCGACAATCATCCTCTGCATCGCAGGTATCAGGCTGTATCGATACTCGTTATACCTCGTAATCAATGCCGTACGAAATTCAGGATAATCGTTGCATAGGTGCTGAACCCAAGGGCATGAGCTGTTGATGGTCATGAAACCGTCTGCAGTGGTTGCAACAGGGCAATCATACTCATCGTTATGTCCAGGTGCAGCATTGCTGCCGCCGTACATGCCATACGCAAGGTCAAAATCCCACAGAGCAGTCATAAAAATCTTGTCATCACTGCTCTGCTTATACATATAGCAGCTCGTTTTTAAGTTTCCGTCGATGTTTTTTGCTATCTCCTGCATGATGATAAAATCAACCCAGGAGTCGATATCGACATACTTGGTATAATCCTCATCGCTTATGCCCATGACAGCGTCATGAAGCTTCTGCATATGGTTTTCAAGGTAATCCTTCATCTGCTCGAGCACGGCTTCATCCTCGGGCTCAGGCGTCTTGATGACGAAATAATCCTTGCTCTGATTTGCCCAATATGGGCAGTCAAACCACTGGTCCTCGGAAAAATCGATTTTGGCGGCGCAGTCCTTTTCGATTAGGTATCCGCCCGTGAGATCGTCCTCGGTGGCCTCTTCTATGTTTATCTTGGTCTTTTCAAGATCAATGCGCTCGACGAGGATATAAATGCCGTTGTATTCCCCATTCAGATAGACCTCGACGAACTCACACTTGGGCGTGTACTCAATTCCGCTCAGCATCAGCCCTGATTTATAAGTTATGAAGTTTCTCATCAGTGACCAGTCGTAATAGCCCGGAACAATAGCATACTTCTTGGTCGCCGGAATATCCAGTAGGGATTCCTTGGACGACAGCTTAATGGAGTACGGCTTCTTTGGCTGACTCCAAGAGCTGTTTCCCCTCCCCTTTACCGCTCCGACGCCGGAGAAATCGCCGCTCTCAAATTGCTTTGTTCCAAGGGTCAGTGTAAATTCAGCATCCACCCAAGTCGACTTATCAATGTCGGAAAAAGGAATATCAACATTTATCTCCAGTTTGGGCAGCTGTGCGGCAGTAGCAAAGATCGCGACAGAATTGAAATCCTCTAAGGCAACCGTTTCCCCTTCGACAGCATGGAATGCGAAACTCACGCTGTCCTCACATCCGAAGTATACCTCCGCGCGATCCGGATAGTTTGGAAAGAAGCATGAATAGGTTGCACTGTAGCTCCAGCCCTCGCCGAAAACCGCAGTAAAGCTTAAATCCTTTGTTTCAAGGAAGGTAAGTGTGCTGCCGTCAAGCTCAGCGCAAACATTCATATCAATTTCGTAGATGGTTACGCCATCCGATGCGTATGGAACCAGCGTTACAATGTCATCACCGCTGATGGGCTCAGTTTCCGCAAAGACAGTGGTAAGTCCGAGAATGATCGCTGCAGAAAGAATAATACAGATTATGGATCTTCCTTTTCTTATCATAAAGCCTCCGAGTCGTGTTGCTTCCTATATTATACCGCCTGTATGCGTAAATAGCAAGCGCAAGTTAAGTCCCTTTGTGTATGCCGGTAATAGCGAGGGTCAAGCTCAGACAAGTACGGGAGCTCGGCTCTGCGGTTCTATCCGTATGGTGTAATAAAAAAGCGGCAGCTGCCGCTTTTTGAACGCTCTGAAAACCCAATGGTACGGTGTATTATGCGATTGTTGCTTCGGTAAGTCCACCTTGCGGTGACCGACCGCCGAATTGAAAAGCATACGACTATTGGTTATGCTCGTTATCCTGCGGCTTTTGCTTCTTGCGAGTCAGACGCGACAGAAGCAAAACGATCAGCATGATAACAACGATAACGACGAACACGCCGAGCACGCCCTTCAGGGAAAGCATTAGTACCTGTGACATTTTCTCCCACATAGTTTTAACCTCCTATCAATGGCTGAACAAGGGATATTAGCAGACCGCCCGCAATGACCGAAGCGACCTGTCCGGAAACATTAGCGCCCGCTGCGTGCATGAGCAGGTAGTTGAACGGATCCTCATCGCGTCCCATCTTATGGATGACACGGGACGACATCGGGAATGCGGAAATACCCGCCGCACCGATCATGGGGTTGACCTTCTTGTTCTTGGGCAGGAACAGGTTGATGAACTTTGCGAAGAACACGCCGCCTGCGGTATCAAAGATGAATGCGACAAGGCCAAGGCCGATTATGGCAAGTGTCTGCAGATTGATAAAAGCGTCCGCCTGCATTCGGTATGCAACCGAAAGACCCAACAGCAGCGTGACAAGATTGGCAAGCACATTCTGTGCCGTTTCGGAAAGTCCTTTCAATACGCCGCATTCGCGTATGAGATTGCCGAACATCAGGAAACCGATCAGCTCTGCCGATTTAGGAGCTATAGCTCCGGCGATGATCGTAACAATGATCGGGAACAGGATTCGCGTCGCTTGACTGACCTCGGCAGGGTGGTACTCCATGCGAATCCTGCGCTCTTTCTTTGTGGTGCAAAGCTTTATCACGGGCGGCTGAATGATGGGAACAAGCGCCATATATGAATACGCTGCGACCATTATCGCGCCTTGATAAGCGGAATTAAAGTACTGCGATACATAAATTGATGTTGGGCCGTCCGCCGCACCAATGATTGCGATCGACGCTGCGTCCGGAAGGTCAAAGCCTATAAGCCTTGCAAAACAGAGTGTAAAGAAGATACCGAACTGCGCCGCCGCACCGAAAAGCATCAAGGTTGGGTTGGACAGCACGGGCCCGAAGTCTATCATCGCACCGATGCCGATGAACAGCAGAAGCGGAAACAGTTCCGTTTCGATTCCGGCGCTGAACAGCGTCTGGATGGCCTCCGTATTGACAAATGGAAGATTCATCAGGATAGCGCCAAAGCCCATCGGCAGCAAGAGGCTCCATTTCCTTTTTGACAGCGAGATAGATCAGGATAGCGCCGATAACGAGCATAACGAGCTCTTTCCAGCTAAACGCCCATAGATTTGAAAACAAATCAAGAAATTCCAAGGACAGTCCCTCCATTATTATGTTTGTGCCGGCAATAATTGTCTCACGCAGGCATTTTATCACAACAGAAGAATTGTGTCAATCTGCTGATGAGTGTATGATCGTGTCAAGTTCTTCTGGGAGAAATCAAGCGCAGGGATCGAGTTGCCGG
>UQNF01000059.1 GCA_900542285.1 uncultured Clostridium sp. | reverse complement strand
CTCATACTAATTTCCACTCAGGTTCCACTGTGGAAGTTACTTTGGGAATTCACGAAAATCAACAGATTCGTTCTGGACGGAAAACGGGCAATGTGCTATAATCCTTAACAAAACACGACCGTAATGCTTTTTCGGAGGATGTCGGATAACCGTCCCTCCCCTGCGGCAAAGAAAGGATAGAGAGTATTATGTACAGAAAACCCTTTTGCGTTCTTATTGCGCTATTGATCTTGCTTGCATTTCCGCTTTCCGGATGCGATGACCGCCGGATAACCGACGCGCCAAGCGAAGCGCCCATCAGCTCCCCCGTCCCTACCGAAGCGCCCACGCCGATGGATGAGGAGGCGAACGGAGGCTATGAACTCAACGATTCGGACGGCACTTTGACCGTATTTTTGTCCTCGGAGCAGGGGTCTTGGACGGTGGAGAGCTTTGACTCGCAAATCCTTGATGTAAGTGATGCCGGCGTCTTTGACGGCTTCCGATTTTTCAGAATAATGCCCATTGAAAGCGGCAGCTGCGATCTGCTTTTCCGCTGTGAAAGAGACGGGCAGCCGGTATCTCATTGCAGGTTTGAGCTCTTTGTTAACGAAGCTTATGTCCTTGAGGTCGTATCTTCCGACATTGAAGCAGGGAATGCGCCGGACGATACCAAAGTCCGTGAGCCGATAGATTTTACGCTTGATTACGAAAAATATCCGGAGCTGCTGAAGGAATACCTTGGAGAGAAGATCATTGCCGATGCACAGCTGGTCATCCGCGCGTTTCTGAACGGAGAGACATCCGTGCCAATATCCCCGGTCGGCAACGCCTCCGGATATGCCAATTCCATTGGCTGCGCGCTGAATATAATGTGTCCTCCATTCGAGGTGCTTACCGATTATAATTCGCTCAAAGCCTACAAAAACGGAAGGCTCAGCTGGACCTTCCTTGGCACTTGGGACGAAACATGCGCTGCGCTTGCGGATTTTGAGGCAAGCGTCAACGGTATCATGGAGTGTCTCGACAAGAGGGACGGCGAAACCGCTGCTGCGATGCTGCTCTATTCCGAACTTACCAATGGTTCCTGTTATGATTATTCCTTTATCGAATCAACGGACAATACGCCGGAACAGGAGCGGCTGGTGCCCTCTGCATACAATGCCATCGTTAATAAAAGCGGTATCTGCGCTTCGTTTTCGCTTGCTTTGACCTTCCTTTATTCTCAGGCAGGAATAGATTCCATAGCGGTGAGCGGCGAAGCTCCCGATAGCTTTCACATGTGGACAATGGTCAGGCTCGGTGAAGAGCTGTACTTTGCGGATCCCACATGGGATCTCGGCGGCGGATTCAAATACTTTGGAATTACCGCTGCCGACAGGTGCGGATGGGCAGGCGGCTTCGATGCAGCGAGCTTCTATTTCTGCGGTCAGACGCTTGACCTTAGCAGCACTGTCACATCCGAACGCTTTGCTGTGCTGCATGAAAGCCTCGATGAAGGATCTGCCGATTTCAGGCTTTTCCATTCAACGCAGCTTGCAGTATTCTGTTACGGCATGTTCTCCTTCGACTGCGCCGACCGATAAGCGTAGCAGCTTATCCGGTATAGAGGCGTGTCAATATAATATACGCGCCATTCTATATGGAAATTCTCATTGACAAGCCCCCCGGTTTCTGTTATCATAACGGAAAATAAAACAGGAGGGAAACACGATGCGCTTACTCATTACCGGCGGAACTGTTTTTCTTAACGGATGCTTGAAAAAGAGCGATATCGCCATCGACTGCGGTCATGTTGTTTCCATTTCCGATTCGATCCCTAAAGAGGGCTCCAATGTAATAGAATATAACAATTGCGTTATAACGCCGGGTTTTGTTGATGTTCATGTACATCTTCGAGAGCCCGGCTTTTCTTATAAGGAAACGATAGCGAGCGGCACTGCGGCAGCAGCAGCAGGCGGTTACACCGACATATGCTCCATGCCGAATCTTAACCCCGTTCCGGACAGCCTTGAAAATCTCGAGGTTCAGCTTCGGGCCATTGAGAGGGATGCGCTCGTTCGCGTTCATCCCTATGCGTCGATAACTCGCGGAGAGAAAGGCAATGAACTTTCGGACTTCGAGACGCTTGCTCCGTATGTAATTGGTTTTTCCGATGACGGCAAGGGCGTGCAGTCCGAGGAAATGATGCGCATGGCGATGCTGAAGGCAAAGCGGGTCGGCAAGCCCATTGTCGCCCACTGTGAGGACGAAAGCCTGCTTCAGAAGGGTTGGAGCGTCCACGCCGGGGATTACGCACGCGTGCATGGCCTTATCGGCAACCCCTCCGAAAGCGAATGGAGGCAGGTCGAGCGTGATATCAGGCTGGTTCGCGAAACGGGATGCCGCTATCATGTATGCCATGTTTCGACCAAGGAGTCCGTCGCGCTCATTCGCGAGGCGAAGAAGCAGTCGCTTCCCATCTCCTGCGAAACCACGCCGCATTATCTGTTGCTTACCGACGACGATCTTCGGGACGAGGGCAGCTTCCGTATGAATCCCCCGATACGCTCAAGGCAGGATAGGGATGCGCTTATCGAAGGCTTGCTTGACGGAACCGTTGACTGCATCGCCACTGACCACGCTCCCCACTCCGCAGACGAGAAATCCAAGGGGCTTGCCGGGAGTCTTAACGGAATAGTGGGACTTGAATGCGCCTTCTCCGTACTATATGAAGGGCTTGTCCGCACACGGCTTGTTCCGGTTGAAACGCTTCTCAATGCAATGAGCATCAATCCGCGCAGGCTGTTCGGTCTTGACCCGGTTGGGCCCGGCAAGGCGGCAGATTTCGTGGTGATCAACCTTGATATGCCGCATAGGATCGACTCTTCCGCCTTCCTGTCCATGGGACGCGCAACGCCCTTTGACAGATGGAATGTATCCGTAGGGATCGACAGAACTATCATAGGCGGCAAAAGCGTTTTTTGCACAGCGGAGGAGAGAAGAATATGAAAAGATCCGTATTTGAACTTACAAGAACGGAAAGACTCACGGCAGATACATTTGCACTTTGGCTATCGGGCGACACCTCCGAAATGAGTGCACCCGGGCAGTTCGTCAATATAGAGATAACCGGGAAGTATCTTCGCCGTCCGATCTCCGTCTCTGACTATGATAAAGGCATTATTAAGCTGCTTGTAAAGCGTGTCGGCGAAGGAACTGCCGAGCTGGTGGATTCATGCATCGGCAGCCGCTTTGATGTGCTCAGCGGACTTGGCAACGGCTTTGATATCGCGCGGTCAAGCGCAAACCCAGTCCTTGCAGGCGGAGGGATCGGCATCGCGCCGCTGTACGGTCTCGCTCGTGAGCTGATTGCTTGCGGAGTTAATCCGACGCTTACACTCGGCTTTCGCAGCAGGACGGACGCTTTCTTCATCGAGGAATTCAAATCGCTCGGATGCCGCGTGTTGGTCTCGACAGAGGACGGAAGCCTTGGCATAAAGGGCTTTGTCACCGACTGCATAAAGGAGCTTCCCGAATGCGATTATGTCTTTGCCTGCGGCCCGATGCCGATGCTCCGCGCCCTATCCTCCCTTGAGCAGTTAAGGGACGGTCAGTTTAGCTTTGAAGCACGCATGGGCTGCGGTTTTGGTGCCTGCATGGGCTGTTCGCTCAAAACGGTGAACGGCTATAAGAGGGTTTGCAAGGACGGCCCGGTGTTCTATAAGGAGGAAATAGTATGGTAGATCTAAGCGTGAACCTTGCCGGAGTGGAGCTGAAGAATCCGGTGATACCTGCCTCCGGCACCTTTGGCTTCGGCCGCGAATATGCGGAGCTTTATGATCTGAACATACTCGGCAGCTTTTCATGGAAGGGCACTACCCGGGAATACAGGCTTGGAAATCCTCTCCCCCGTATAGCGGAAACGCCTGCCGGAATGCTGAACGCCGTCGGGCTTCAAAACCCGGGAATAGATTATGTTATAAATGAGGAAGTTCCCAATATAGCAAGAATTTTTCGTGGGCCTGTTATTGCCAATATCGGCGGATTCTCCATAGATGAATATGCCGAAAACTGCGAGAAGCTTAACAGTGTGGAGCAGGTCGGGATCATAGAGGTAAATATTTCATGTCCTAACGTACACGAGGGCGGAAAGAACTTCGGTACAGACCCAAAATCGGCAGCTGAGGTGACGCGAGCGGTAAAGGCGGTATCAAAAAAGCCTGTTTTCATGAAGCTTACGCCCAATGTTACCGATATTGCCGCAATAGCCTGCGCTTGTGAGGAAGCAGGGGCGGACGGAATATGCCTTATCAACACCCTCCTTGGTATGCGTATCGATCTTCGCACCAAGAGACCCATTATCGCAAACCGAACCGGAGGTCTTTCGGGCCCGGCGGTATTCCCTGTTGCGCTCAGAATGGTATGGGATGTGTATGACGCAGTAAAGATACCAATTATCGGATGCGGAGGAGTATCGAGTGCTGAAGATGTATGTGAAATGATGCTTGCAGGCGCTGCCGCTGTGGAGATAGGTGCTGCGAACCTGAAAAATCCTTATGCATGCAAAGAGATAATCGAGGCCCTTCCCGGTGTATGCGAACGCATAGGCGCTGGCAGGATAGCCGATATTACAGGAATGGCTCATGGTTAAGAAATGAAAGGAGCGATTATATGAACCCAGCCAATATTAAACATGATGTTATTGTAGCTCTTGACTTTCCCGGGAAAGCGGAGACGCTTCTCTTCCTTGATTCCTTTCCCAGGGAAGAGAAGCCTTTTGTGAAGATCGGAATGGAGCTGTTCTATGCAGAAGGGCCGGATATCGTGCGCGAGATCAAGGCGAGGGGGCATAGGATCTTCCTGGATCTTAAGCTGCATGACATTCCGAATACCGTCAAGCGAGCGATGAGCGTACTTTCGCAGCTCGAAGTTGATATGGTAAATCTTCATGCAGCCGGAGCCGGGGAGATGATGCGCGCGGCAATTGAGGGCTTGACCCGAAGCGACGGAACGCGCCCGCTGCTCATTGCCGTGACCCAGCTTACATCCACCGATGAAAACGCTCTCAAAAATGAGCTTCTTATCGACAGGCCAATGGGTGAAACGGTCATGAGATACGCAATGAATGCCGCTGCAAACGGCCTTGACGGCGTGGTCTGTTCGCCGCTTGAAGCCAAATTGGTGAAGGAAAACTGCGGCGAAGGCTTTATCACCGTAACGCCCGGAATACGCTTTGCGCAGTCCGATGCCGGAGATCAAAAGCGTATCATGACCCCGGCACTTGCCGGAAAATCCGGCTGCGACTTCATAGTGGTCGGGCGTCCCATCACCAGGGCCGAAGACCCCGTTGAAGCATACCGAAAAGCCGTGCGTGATTTCAAAGGTATTGAATGAGGAGGAAAGCTATGAATACAGATATTAAGAGAACCATTGCTCACGATTTATTAAGCATCGGTGCGGTGTTCCTGCGTCCGGATGAGCCATTTACATGGGCAAGCGGCATCAAGAGCCCGATCTATTGCGACAACAGGCTCACCTTGACCGCTCCGGAGGTCAGAACCCATGTTGAGGAGGGTCTTGCCGAGCTTATCCGCACCCACTATCCGGATGTTGAAGTGCTCATGGGCACATCTACCGCCGGCATAGCTCACGCTGCCATCGTTGGACATATAATGGGCCTTCCAATGGGCTATGTGCGCTCAGGCAATAAGGACCATGGCCGTCAGAACCGTATCGAGGGCAGGCTTGAACCCGGTCAGAAGGTTGTTGTTGTAGAGGACCTTATCTCAACCGCCGGCAGCTGCATTGAGGTCGTCGAAGCCCTGCGGGATGCAGGCGCAGAGGTGCTTGGCATAGTTTCCATCTTTACCTATGGACTTCGCAAGGGACTCGAACGCCTTGAAAGCGCTAATGTACTAAATCATAGCCTTTCCAATTTCGAAACTGTCTGTGAAGTCGCCGCAGAGGAAGGCAGGATAAAGCAGCAGGACATAGATCGACTGAAAAGATTTTGCGCCGACCCGAGCGATGAAAGCTGGATCGGCTGATCACCCAAACCCGAAACGACACCGCAAGACGGTGAACTCAATATTTACATCGATAAGAAAGGAATCAAAAAATGCCAAGAAATCTATTGGACATCACCGATCTCTCGGTTGAAGAGCTTGACAAGCTCATCGAGACCGCTGAGGACATCATAGCAAATCCGGAAAAGTATCAGAACGCATGCGCCCATAAGCAGCTTGCTACCCTGTTCTTTGAACCGTCGACCAGAACGAGGCTCAGCTTCGAATCCGCAATGCTCAGCCTGGGCGGAAGCGTGCTCGGCTTCTCCTCCGCAAACTCCAGCTCAACCGCCAAGGGCGAGACCGTCGGCGACACCATTCATACAGTGAGCTGCTATGCTGATATCATCGCCATGCGTCATCCCAAGGAGGGCGCACCCTATGCCGCTGCGCAGGTTGCTGAAGTGCCCATCATAAACGCAGGCGACGGCGGACATAACCACCCGACACAGACGCTTACCGACCTTCTCACCATACATCGCGAGAAGGGCCGTCTTAACAATTTTACCATCGGCTTCTGCGGCGACCTTAAGTTCGGGCGTACCGTACACTCGCTTGTAAACGCTTTGAGCCGCTACGAAAACATAAACTATGTGCTCATCTCTCCGACTGAGCTGAAGCTCCCCCGCTATGTCAAGGAGGAGGCGCTTAAGAAGAACGGCATCCCCTACACCCAGACCACCGATCTCGAATCGGTAATACCCGAGCTTGACATTCTATACATGACTCGAGTCCAGCGTGAACGCTTCTTCAACGAAGAGGATTATCTCCGTCTCAAAGACAGCTATATCCTCACCCCCGAAAAGCTTGTCAACGCAAAGCCCGATCTCTCCATCCTCCATCCGCTCCCCCGTGTTAATGAAATCTCGGTTGCGGTCGATAAGGATCCGAGAGCCGCCTATTGGAAACAGGTCAAGAACGGTAAGTACATCAGAATGGCGCTCATTCTGAAGCTTCTGGGCATTGAAGTCAAGTAACTGCGAAAGGAGACAGAACATGAATATTGACAGCATTCAAAACGGCGTTGTGCTCGACCACATTCAGGCCGGAAAAAGCATGGATATCTACTACTATTTGCACCTTGATGAGCTGGATTGCTCCGTGGCCATAATCAAGAATGTGCGCAGCAACGATATGGGCAGGAAGGATATAATTAAAATCGATTCTCCCGTCGAAGTCGATCTCGACGTGCTGGGCTATATCGACCCCAACATTACCGTTAACATAATAAGAGACGGAATCTGCGTTGAAAAAAAGCATCTTGAGCTTCCCAAAAAGCTCGTCAATATCCTCCATTGCAAGAATCCGCGCTGCATAACGACCTCTGAAAGCCAGCTCGATTCCATCTTCGTTCTCAGCAATCCGACCACTCATACCTACCGCTGCGCCTACTGCGATACTGCGAGCGATAAGAAATTCTAATTAGCTTTACACGGCTTCTGGTCATTGAATACCGCATGGACGCTCTGAATGCACAGTTCTGTGTTCGTCAGAGCGTCTTGTTTTCTTTATATGAAGCTTCCGTCGCCTCTACACAGCATTCTCCCCCTTCTGAACATATCGAAGTCAAAGTAAACATAAACCCATACTAAGTAACGTACAGGAACAAACGGAGATTTAATCTTGCGTCCGCAATACCCTAATGACAGGATTTGAATTACACGACGGTATGAATTAAGAAGAGCCCAAATTAGAACACCGACAGACCTGCGAGAAGAGTTGTACGAACTCGGCCTGTCCGGATATTTAGAGGCACCAGCACCATTTGCTATGCATTCAATTTATATCAAGCTCAATATATAGATCATGCTCTGTCTCCAAGCTCAACGCCTGCGTTGATCTATATAGATTTTGCCTCCGCTTGCTGCTGCGGCAAAACTACCGGCGCCGTTAGGGAGAACAGGCTTTTGTACTGTTTGCTAAAGAAATAACAGACACCCTCTGGGTGTCTGTCATTTCTTTGGAATCCGGCAGCTGCCTATCCTCCCATGCCGTCTCCAGCACAGTACTGTCGGT
>UQNF01000058.1 GCA_900542285.1 uncultured Clostridium sp. | reverse complement strand
CCCTTGACTGCTCTCTTGAGAGGAAATGTGTCACCTATGCTTGACGCTTCAACAAAATTTCAAGACCGAATATTCGGGTCGACTTGACAATTTTCGCCGGATTAACTATAATATCTTTGCACATGATGCTAATTGTGTGAGGAGGAAATCGTTTTTTAGGAGGTAAAGTTAAATGAATGACTACATCTTAAGCTGCTGCTCGACCGCTGACCTTACAAAAGAGCATTTCCTTTCCCGTGGGATAAACTACATCTGCTTTCATTTTAATATAAACGGCGTGACCTATCCGGACGACCTTGGTGAAAGCATATCGTTTGAAGACTTCTATGCAGCCGTCAAGATCGGTGCTGACGTCACCACATCCCAAGTCACCATGGGCGAATATGTGGATTATTTCAAGCGCTTCATGGAGGAGGGCAAGGATATTCTGCATGTATGCCTGTCGTCGGGAATCTCCGGCAGTTACGGTTCTGCATGTTTGGCCGCTAAGGAGCTGATGGAGGAGTACCCGGAGCGCAAGGTATATATCATTGATTCGCTTGGAGCATCGAGCGGATACGGTTTGCTGATGGATACGCTCGCCGATCTTCGTGACAGCGGAATGAGTATAGAGGAGCTATACTCATGGGCGGAGGAACACAAGCTGAACGTTCACCATTGGTTTTTCTCCACCGATCTCACCAATTATATCAAGGGCGGACGCATATCGAAGACTGCAGGCCTTGTAGGTTCGGTACTTCACATATGTCCGCTGCTCAATATGGATAACCTTGGAAGGCTCATCCCACGCCAAAAGATTCGCACAAAGAACCGCGTGATAAAGGAGATAGTGGATAAGATGGAGCAATACGCAGACGGTGGGTTGGACTATTCCGGCAAATGCTATATCAGCAACTCAGGCTGTTATGAGGATGCACGCGCAGTCGCGGATCTTGTTGAGGAAAGGTTTAAGCGTTTAAACGGCAGGGTCGAAATAAATTCCGTCGGGACGACCATTGGCAGCCATACCGGCTGCGGTACGGTTGCGCTGTTCTTCTTCGGTAAACTCAGAGAGGACTGAAACCGTCATATTTAGCGCAATAGCGAGCGGCATTAGACCGCTCGCTGTATTTATATAATTAAACTTTTTTGGCTCAAAATGGCAGATTCCGGCTGTTTCAAAAGCAATCGTTCTTTTTGCCCTACATTGGATAGATGACTGCAGCGGACACAGACTCCTTGACTAAATACCCAACAAATAACCCTGATCGGGCAACACTATTTGTCTGAATACCGGAGCGCATGCTGCTTCAGCGCTTCGAATGTTTCGTCGCTTATGACATGCTCCATCTTGCAGGCATCCTCGCCTGCAGTATCATCGCTGACACCAAGGCGAATAAGGAAATCCGTCAGCATGGTATGCCTTTCATAAATCTTCCGGGCAACTTCCAGTCCTGATTCGGTTAGGGATAAATGGCCGTCCTTATCCATGAGAAGATAGCCGCCCTGCTTCAGAATGCCGACCGCACGGCTTACGCTGGGCTTAGAAAAGCCCATATACTCACTGACGTCTATCGAACGGACAGAGGTGCTGCTCCTTGATAGAATATAGATGGTTTCCAAATACATCTCACCGGATTCCTGAAGATGCATGACAGTCCCTCCTCGTATGTCAAATAAACTGCAATCACAGTACTGCGTGGTTTGCAATAACATACCATAGATCACCGATAAAATCAACAATTAAGCGGCGCGGATTATCCGTGGTGCTTTACAAATACCGGCAATCCCGAAACCGGGCGCATATTTATGCACGGACTTTCAGCAGCATTGAGCACCGGGCAGTCAGCATTTTTCCCAGATAGTAGCTACACCCATTCCGCCGCCGATGCAAAGCGTAGCGAGGCCGAGCTTGGCATCTTCACGCTTCTGCATTTCGTGAAGCAGGGTAACGATTATTCTTGCACCGGATGCCCCGACTGGATGACCAAGGGAGATTGCTCCGCCATTGACGTTGACCTTTTCCGGGTCGAAGCCCAGCTCCTTAAGAACGGCGCAGCTCTGAGCAGCAAACGCTTCGTTTGCTTCAATAAGATCGATCTCATGCACGCTCAGACCGGCCTTATCCATAGCCTGTTTGGAAGCCGGAACGGGGCCTATGCCCATTATCGAGGGATCAACGCCACCCTGTCCCCAGCTTTTGAGCTTAGCCATGGGCTTCAAACCGTATTTTTCGACTGCTTCGCCGCTTGCGAGCACGATGGCGGCAGCTCCGTCGTTTATTCCGGATGCATTTCCTGCGGTCACTCGCTGGCCCTTATCGCCTTCCGCTGTCGGGAAAGCACCGCGCAGCTTCTGCATTCCCTCAATGGTTGCGCCTGAACGCGGAAATTCATCGCGGCAGAACATAACCTCTTCCTTTTTGACCTTTATCGGAACCGGAACGATCTCCTCATCAAATCGGCCGCAGGCCTGCGCCTTCTCTGTCTTGATCTGAGACGCAAGGGCAAATTTATCCAGCTCATCGCGTGACAGTCCCCAGCGGTCACAAATGTTCTCTGCGGTAGTTCCCATATGATAGTCGTTAAAAGCATCCCACAGACCATCGTTGATCATCGTATCGATGATGGTCTGATTGCCCATCCTTGCGCCCCACCTTGCATTGGGAATTACATAGGGTGCAGCCGACATGTTTTCCGTACCGCCGGCAACGATGATGTCAGCATCACCGCAGGCAATGGCCCGGGCGGCTTCGATGACGGACTTCATTCCGCTTCCGCAGACCATTCCTACCGTATATGCAGGTACCTCGCACGGTATTCCGGCGTTTATTCCGACCTGGCGGGCAACATTTTGCCCAAGCCCGGCTGTCAGGATACAGCCTATAATTACCTCGTCAACGGTATCGGGCGATACATTTGCACGATTCAGAGCTTCTTTTACGACGATCGAACCGAGCTTGACGGCAGGGACGTCTTTAAGGGAGCCGCCGAATGAACCTATTGCGGTACGGCAGCAGCTGATTGCGTAGATTTCTCGCATTTGGGGAACCTCCGTAGAATACTAACTCTTTGCCTGAACGAACAGACACAACTTGAATCAGTATAGAGGATATATTGAATAATTGCAAGATTAAATTTTAGGTTTCCAGCTTGTTTTCTCCCGATACACAGCTATATATTGCATATAATGGGTTCTTCTATCACGATATTGAAAATTTAGCATTTATTACTTCAAAACGAAAATAGAAATCGTATTGCTCAATAAACCTTTACGGGAGGCGAAGGCGCTTTACCCTCGCCTCCCGGTGCTTCACTTTTTGTGATGGCAGGAAGCGCTCGCCGGACAGTTCGCGCATCCGCACCCACAGGAGGATTTTCCCTTCTTCTTTCTACTGACCATACTGATTACTATCAATGTGACAGCCGCAAGCAGTACGGCGCAAATGATAATCGTTGCAATATATTCTCCTATCCATGCAAGCACTTAGCATTCCTCCTTTAACACAATTTATTTAGTGATTTTGACCGTTCTTGTAAGCCTGTTGGACTCCTTGTAAGGCCTGAAAAGCATGTACAGGAACAGTGCAAGTATCACAATAGCCGCGATCAGGCCTGCTATATTCAAATTGCCTGTTAACGCAGAGCCAAACTGGAAAATCATCAATGCGACCGCATAGGCAAACAGGCACTGGTACCCGACAGCAAACCAAGTCCACTTTGCGGAGTTCATCTCACGCTTGATTGCGCCGATAGCAGCAAAGCAGGGCGCACACAGCAGATTGAAGGTGAGGAAAGCAAATCCGCTTGACGCAGTAAATGCCATTGCAATATTACGGTAAACCGTTCCGACACCTCCGCCGTAAAGGATGCCAAGCGTTCCGACAATGTTTTCCTTTGCCACTAAGCCTGTGATAGAAGCAACCGTTGCCTGCCAGTTTCCGAAGCCTAAGGGCTTGAATACCCATGCAATCGCATTTCCGATCGCGGCCAGTATGCTGTGGTCGATCTGATCCTCTGAAAGCATCCGGAAAGCGCCGTCAATAACTCCAAAGTAAGTGGTGAACCATACAAGGATTGTGGAAAGCAGAATGATGGATCCTGCCTTCTTGATGAATGACCAGCCGCGTTCCCACATGGAGCGCAGCACATTACCGATGGTCGGCCAGTGATAAGCCGGAAGCTCCATAACAAAGGGGGCAGGGTCACCGGCAAACATCTTCGTCTTCTTCAGCATTATGCCGGAGAAGATTATGGCTGCCATTCCCATAAAATATGCGCTGGGTGCTACCCACCATGCGCCGCCGAAAAGCGCGCCTGCTATCATTCCGATAAAGGGCAGTTTCGCACCGCAGGGTATAAAGGTCGTCGTCATGATTGTCATTCGACGATCCCGTTCGTTCTCAATAGTTCTGGATGCCATGATCCCGGGAACGCCGCAGCCGGTTCCGATAAGCATCGGAATAAACGATTTGCCCGAAAGACCGAACTTGCGGAAAATGCGGTCAAGAACGAAGGCGATACGCGACATATATCCGCATGCCTCGAGAAATGCCAGGAAGATGAACAGCACCAGCATTTGAGGAACGAAACCGAGAACTGCGCCAAGTCCTGCAACGATACCGTCAAGGATCAGTCCCTTGAGCCATTCGGCACAGTTGACAGCGTCCAATCCGCTTTCAAGCAGTACCGGAATACCGGGAACCCAAACGCCGTAATCTGCAGGATCCGGCTCATTGAATCTGTTCTCCTCCAGGTATCCTACGGCTTCGACATAGGTCATAGGAACTGTTGCGTCCGGATCTGCGTTTATCGGTATAGATTCATAATATGCAGTGAGGCTGCTGATCGCAAGGGTCTCTTCGTCCTCGACTTCGACCTCGGCAGCTTCAGCTTCCGGTTTGAAAGCCTTAAGCTCAGTGAGCGCAGCATCCGCATCAAAGTCATCAGCCTCCGTGTCGATTCCGTAAAATGCTTCAACTGCCTGCATAGCGGCGGTATGATCATCGCTGACCTTCTCATAGGCCTTTGTGCCGATGCCAAAAAGATGCCAGCCATCACCGAACACGCCATCATTTGCCCAATCCGTTGCCCAGGTTCCGATAGTGGAAACCGATACATAATACACAATAAACATTACTACCGCGAAGATCGGAAGCGCCGCCCAACGGTTAGTTACCACCTTGTCGATCTTATCGGAGACCGACAGCTTTCCTGCATGCTTCTTTTTATAGCATCCCTTGATGATCTCTCCTATATATATGTAGCGCTCGTTGGTAATAATGGATTCGGCGTCATCATCCATTTCGTCTTCGGCAGCTTTGATGTCCGTTTCGATATGGTCCAGAGTAGCTTTGTCCAAATTCAGCTGCTCCAGCACCTTATCATCGCGTTCAAATATCTTTATCGCATACCACCGCTGCTGCTCCTCAGGCATACTGTGCACGGCTGCTTCCTCAATATGTGCCAGCGCATGTTCAACAGTGCCGGAGAAGGTATGCATCGGAACAGTTTTACCATTCTGCGCTGCATCTATCGCGGCTTCCGCAGCCTCCATGATGCCCATTCCCTTCAAAGCGGAGATCTCAACCACCTTGCAGCCAAGCTCCCTTGACAATTCGCTTGTATTGATTTTATCCCCATTCTTTCTTACCACATCCATCATATTTATGGCAACGACTACAGGAATTCCAAGCTCGGTAAGCTGGGTGGTCAGATACAGATTCCTTTCAAGGTTTGTTCCGTCGATAATGTTAAGAATGGCGTCGGGACGCTCGGTAATGAGATAATTTCTGGCAACTACCTCTTCCAGCGTATAGGGGGATAGGGAATAGATACCCGGAAGGTCGGTGATGATAACTCCGTCATGCTTTTTGAGCTTACCCTCCTTTTTTTCTACTGTAACTCCCGGCCAATTGCCGACAAACTGATTGGAACCTGTCAGAGCGTTAAACATAGTCGTTTTACCGCTGTTTGGGTTGCCTGCAAGCGCAATTCGTAGATTCATGTGTTATTCCTCGCTTTCTTGATTAGCCTATGCTAACTATTGTCTGAAATAATATGGGGATAGCTCCCCTCGATTTAAGAGATATTATTCAACTTCAATCATTTCCGCATCGGCTTTACGAATGGAAAGCTCGTAGCCGCGAACCGTAACCTCAAAGGGATCGCCCAATGGGGCAACCTTGCGGACAAAAACTTCCACGCCCTTTGTCAAGCCCATGTCCATAATTCTGCGCTTGGTAGCCCCCTCGCCATGTAGCTTGATTATCCTGACCGTTTCTCCAACCTTTACCGTCTTAAGTGTTTTCATACTGTTCACCTCCTTAAAGATAGATATATTAACGCAGGCATATGATCATACCATGATCTTCTGCGCCATTTCCTTACTGATAGCAATGCGGGATTCCTTGACGCAAACGATAACATTTCCGCCAATCGCATTGATGACCTTGACTGCGCCTCCCACGACAAATCCGAGGTTTTCCAGGTGCGTTTTAACATCCTGCCTTCCTCCGATCCTTTTTATTATGTTCTCTTCGCCAACCTCTGCAAGTGTAAGCGGCATCATATAGTCTCCCTTCCTTGGAACGCATCCGCAAGTTAGCAATTGCTAACGGATTTGCCAAATAATGTGGTTAGCAGTTGCTAACCACATGGTATTATATGCACCTTTGATTGCTTTGTCAATAGCTTTTTTTCAAAAATTTGAAAATTTTCTCTGCTTCAGCTCGTTAGGCGTGAAGGATGCCGCATTGTTTGCGTAATATCCCTTCGAAGATGCGTAATGCTTCTGTGCTTTACGCTATCAGTGCACCTATGCTTGACGCTTCAACATAATAAGCAGCCCGGGACAACATGCTCTTTTGAGACAAGATTTGTCAAGGGTAGTTTCTGCTAAAATGATTTTTCCCAAAACAGTAAATGTGATTTTATCACGGAGAGTACCACCGAAACAGGTTATAATACGAGTACAAAAACACAAGGAGGCATTCTTATGAGACTGAAAGATAAAGTTGCAATCATCACCGGAGGGAGCCGCGGCATTGGCTACGCTACCGCAGATAAATTTTTGAAGGAAGGTGCTACCGTAATCCTGACCGCAAGTTCGCAAGGTTCTGCTGACAAAGCAGTTGCGCAGCTGAAAGAAAAATACCCTAATGCAACAGTTGCGGGAATCAGCCCCAACCTGTCCAATTTGGAATCTGTCCGCAATGCGTTCCGGGAAGCTGCCTCGAAATACGGTTGCATTGATATTCTGGTGAACAATGCCGGTGTATCCGAAAGTACTCCCTTTACCGAGTATACGGAAGAAACCTTTGATAAGGTGATGGATCTGAATGTAAAAGGCGTGTTCAATGCTACTAGAGCCGCCAGTGAGTGCATGATTGCAAAAGGGAACGGTGTTATTCTCTCCACATCCTCAATGGTGAGCATTTACGGACAGCCCAGTGGCTTTGCTTATCCCGCATCCAAATTTGCTGTCAATGGCCTGACGGTTTCCCTTGCCCGGGAATTGGGTCCGAAGGGTATTCGAGTGAATGCAGTCGCTCCCGGTATTACCCTGACTGATATGATGAAGGCTGTTCCCAAGGAAGTAATTGATCCGCTCATCAAACAGATCCCCCTGCGCCGCCTGGGCCAGCCGGAGGATATTGCAAATGCGTTTGTGTTTCTGGCATCTGACGAAGCATCCTATATCACGGGTGTTGTGCTCAGTGTAGACGGAATGGCAAGAACATAAAAACGGAAACAGGGCAGCTGGAAACGGCTGCCCTATCTTCAGAATATGGAGGTATATACATGAAAAGATTTATTCCTCTTTTAATGGCTTTACTGTTTTTGTCCGGTTGTGGAGCCGTATCTGCTGAAAAAACCTATCGACAGATTACCATGGAGGAAGCTGTCACGATGATGGAGGAGGAAACCGAATACATCATCCTCGATGTACGGACTGCTGAGGAATATAGTGAAAAGCATATTCCCGGTGCGATCAATATTGCCAACGAAGCCATCGGCACAGAGGACATTCCAGAGCTGCCGGATAAAGATCAGTTGATTCTGGTATACTGCCGCAGCGGTAATCGGA
>UQNF01000057.1 GCA_900542285.1 uncultured Clostridium sp. | reverse complement strand
CCTTGACTGCTCTCTTGAGTGGAAATGTGTCACCTATGCTTGACGCTTTAACAGGTTTTCTAAATATAACCGCTGATTTATCATTGAAAAGCTGACCTTTAGATGATATAATGGAATGTGGACAAGAATTTTAGAGGAGGATTCCTTTTTATATGAAGCTTGGAGTTATCGGCCTTCCAAACGTGGGTAAAAGCACCCTGTTCAACGCTATCACCAAGGCAGGAGCGCAGGCGGCAAACTACCCCTTCTGCACCATAGAGCCCAATGTCGGCATAGTCAACGTACCCGACCACAGGCTGGAAGTGCTTAACGAAATGTATCATCCCAAGAGCCTCGTGCCGGCAACCATCAAATTTGTTGATATCGCAGGCCTTGTCAGGGGCGCATACCGCGGCGAGGGGCTTGGAAACAAGTTCCTGGCGCATATCCGTGAAGTCGATGCCATCGTGCATGTCGTACGCTGTTTTGAGGACAGCAATATTGTGCATGTTGACGGCAGCGTTGACCCGGTGCGCGATATGGAAACGATAAATATCGAGCTCATCTTTGCCGACCTTGACACCGTTGAAAGGCGTATTGACAGGGCAAAAAAGAACTCCAAGAGCGGCGAGAAAAAATACCTTGCCGAGATTGCTTTCCTTGAACGCATCAAGCAGCATCTGGAGGACGGCAAGCCCGTCCGCAGCATGGAGCTTACCGACGATGAGCGTGTTGCGGCTGATGAGCTTTTCCTTCTGACCACCAAGCCTGTCATTTATGTTGCCAACATTGCCGAGGATGAGATCGGAAACGAGCCGCCCACCGTGGCAAGGCTTTATGAGCAGGCCGCAAAGGAGGGCGCAGGTGCGCTGACCGTCTGTGCAAAGGTCGAGGAGGAGTTGTCCGAGCTGTCCGATGAGGAAAAGGCAGCCTTTATCGAGGAGCTTGGCATAGGTCAAAGCGGTCTTGACAAGCTCGTGCAGGAGAGCTATTCACTTCTTGGTCTCATCAGCTTTCTGACCGCAGGAACCGACGAGGTGCGTGCTTGGACCATCACCAAGGGTACCAAGGCTCCCGGGGCCGCCGGAAAGATACATACGGATTTTGAACGCGGCTTCATACGCGCCGAGGTAGTACCCTATGAAACCCTGATCGAGCAGGGAAGCATGCTTGCATGTAAGGAAAAGGGACTTGTGCGCTCCGAGGGTAAGGAATATGTCGTCCAGGATGGCGATATCATCGTCTTCCGTTTTAATGTGTAAGCCCATGAACCTATCAGCCACCCACAATTCAAGAATAATCGACTACCGCCGTCCTCTGGGCGCTTTGCGCTGCGGAGAGAAGGCGGTTCTCTCTATCAGGCTTTCGGGACGGGATGCCTATTGCTGCAATGTCTATCTCCGCCTTTGGAAGGACGGAGCGGAACAGATACTTAACGGATCTCGGCATACCGATGCTGACGGCATTTGGTACGGCTTTGAAATATCCGCACCCGAAAGACCGCAGCTGCTGTGGTATTATTTCATCATCGACTGCGGAGGCAAGCGCTTCTACTACGGCTCCAGATCCGGCGAAGGACGATTGAGCTCAACACTTCCGGAGGATTATCAGATAACCTGCTATAACGGCAGCTTTACCGTGCCGGAGTGGTTTTGCGAAAGCATCGTCTATCAGATATTCCCCGACAGATTCAACTGCGGTACGCCCGAACCCGGAGAAAAGACATCCCTGGACCGAGCGGATTTTCACCGCAGCATGGGCAGAAGGATCCGCATACATGAGGATTGGAGCGACGAGCCCTGTTATCTTCCCGAAGAAGGCTGCAAGTTTTACAGTCCCAACGATTACTTTGGCGGCGATCTCAAGGGAATCACCGAAAAGCTTCCGTACCTGGCTTCGCTGGGGATAAAGGTAATCTATCTGAATCCCATTTTCGAAGCTGCAAGCAATCACCGTTATAACACATCCGACTATTTGTCCATTGACCCTATACTCGGCTCGGAGTATGATTTTGCCAAGCTGACGGAGAAGGCTGCGGAGTACGGTATCTCTGTCATGCTGGACGGCGTGTTCTCCCATACGGGTGACGACAGCGTTTATTTCAACAAATATGGGCATTATTCTTCTTTGGGCGCATATTCCGGCAAGGGATCGCCGTACTATGATTGGTACGATTTCAGACGCTTCCCCGACGATTACCGCTGCTGGTGGAACTTTGATACCCTGCCCGAGGTCAACGAAATGACACCGTCGTATGTGGAGTTCATCTATTCGGTGCTTCAAAAATGGACGACGCTTGGCGCAAGAGCATGGAGGCTCGACGTTGCCGATGAGCTTCCGGACGATTTCATCAAGCTGCTTCGCGCAAGGCTCAAGAGCATTAATCCCGAAGCAGTTCTGCTTGGCGAGGTTTGGGAAGATGCTTCCAATAAGACATGGGAACGCGGTCTTAGGGAATATGTCTACGGTCATGAGCTTGACTCTGTAATGAACTATCCTTTCGCCGACGCGCTTTGCGACTTTTTGACCGGACGCTCTGATGCACTCACACTCAACGATGCATTAGCTTCTCAGCAGGAACGTTATCCGGAGCCGTTCTACCGCGCCTGCATGAACGTGTTGGGTTCGCACGATACACAGAGATTGTTGTCCGTGCTCAGCGGTGCGCCCGATAAGCACGCTCTCTCCCGTGAGGAACAGGCGGAATTTATACTGACAGACGAACAGCTTTCTCTCGGAAGAAAACGGCAGAAGCTTGCCGCTGCCATCCAATACTCCATGCCCCAGCCTCCCTGCCTGTACTATGCCGATGAGGCAGGCGTGACGGGACTATCAGACCCGTTCAACCGCAAAACCTATCCATGGGGACGCGAGGATGCGGAAATGCTCGAGCTCTATCGACTCCTCGGGCATATTCGGAACACCAACCCGGTATTATTAAGGGGCGAGGCGTGCTTCCTTCCCATCAATGCGGATGTGTTTGCCGTTTACCGCAAGCACGAAGACAGCTCCGCAATTACCATCGTCAACCGTTCGAACGCCACGGTCCGGTTCGAGCTTAGACCCTGTGATTTTATTGAGGGAAATCTTGCGCCGCAGGTGGAATTCTCCGCTTGCTATACGGACTTATTGAATGAGAATACGGAGCATAAAGCCGAAGGCGGATCGCTCCTGATTGAAATCAACGCACTGACCGCATGCATGCTATTATCAAAGCAATAGCGGCGGCAAACTTACCGAAAGGCGGGATATTATGAAGAATAGCTATGGCTTCGACAGGGTATCAAGGGATATGCTGTTTCTCGCAGTTGCCCTTGGAATAACCGCGCTGGCATTTTTCGGGCAGCTCGCAGGACTTATCCTTTGCTTCCTGTCCACATTGGTCGCAGCGCTTGCGCTATTCCGCACGCTATCAACGAATGTGAACAAGCGAACCAGAGAGCTTCGCCGCTATGAGATCATCTTGGGCAGCATTAAGAGCTTTTTCCAGAAGCTTTTCAATAATGCCAAGAACTTCTTTGTCCGTCATAAGAACTATAAGTACTTCCGCTGTCCAAATTGTAAGCAGAAGCTGCGCGCACCCCGGCATAAGGGCAAGATCCGCGTGACCTGCGCTTCATGCGGCAATCAATTCAATACGAAAACCTGACCGCTCTGCGGCAGTTTTGGGGGAAACAGCTTTATCAGAAAGGAATTTGACTATGTTGGAATTTAAATTTGACACTCAGCTCCTCATCGAGGGTCACGACCTATCGGAGGATGCTATTAACGAGTACATCACCAATAACCTCAAGGGCGACTGTCTGCTGGCAGTCGGAGATGAAGAGCTTATCAAGATCCATTTCCACACCAACGAACCCTGGCAGCTGTTGGAGTATTGCTCAACCCTCGGCGATATCTATGATATCGTTGTGGAAAATATGGAGCGCCAGGAGCATGGGCTTCAGGGCTGATATCGACATTATAAGTTAGGCGGACAGCATATGCCGTCCGCCTATTTTGCCCTTATTGCTGTGATTTATTTTTTCAATTCCTTGGAACTCATTCTCTTATCCTTATATCGATACGCATCGACTACATACGATCGGAAAAGGCTAAACTTACTCAATCATGAACAATGTAGCAGCCCGGCAATGCCGCCTGAAGCAATTTTATCTGCGCCTTTGGAATCGGATTGTATGAAATACATAACCGTTCTAAGTTGATGAGTTCCTTCAAAACAAAGATATCTGTAATACGATTATGGAAAAGTAAGAGCTCTTTAAGCGAGGTAAGCGTCTTTATGCGTTCGACTGATGATATCCCGCTATTAGAGAGATTTAGACGCTCCAGTTTTTTCATTCCCTCGAGCGCATCATACATTGTATCGAGCGCACCGTCTTCGTCGAATTCATTGTCTCCCAGGGAAAGATCCTTCAGATTCTTTAGCCCATTGAGCGCAGTAAAATCACTGATAAGGTTGCCACTTAAATAAAGCATCTCCAATTTAGTAAGCCCTGCTATCGCACTAATGTCGCTGACAAGGTTTTCTATTAGGTTAAGCACCTTCAGATTTTTGAATTCCTTCATCACGCTTATGTCTTCTATCCTATTGAAAGCCAGGTTCAGCTCCTCCAATTTGGTCATTTCTGCAAGTGCGCTTATATCGATGATACGATTATCCCACGAGAGAGTGTCTGTTCGACCCATAAGCGACAGCTTTCTCATATCAGTCAGCCCTTCAAGCGCACTTATGTCGACGATAATACTGTAATTGTAGCCAAGGTCAAGCACCCTGAGCTTGGTCAAGCCGCTCAGCGGACTAATGTCAGCGATTTCATTTTTGTGAAGTTCAAGTACTCTAAGCTTGGCCAAGCCGCTCAGTGGACTAATGTCGCTTATCCGATTGCCCGTCAGTTTCAGCTCCTCCAGTTTGGTCATTCCGGCAAGCGCGCTTATATCGCTTATCAAATTGTCCGACAGGTTCAGCTCTTTCAATTTGGTCATTCCGGCAAGCGCACTTATGTCTCCGATACGATTACCCCATGACTCTCTTTCTGATGTATCCCAAATATACAGCTTTCTCAAATTGGTCAGCCCTTCAAGCGAGCTTATATCGGAGATATCATTTTCGCTAAGGTCAAGCACTCTAAGCTTGGTCAAGCCGCTCAGAGGACTAACATCGCTTATCCAATTGTTCGACAGGTTCAGTTCCTCCAGATTTTTAAACAAAGCTATATCTTGAATATTCTTAAGCCCATATGATGTGATCTCAAGTTTGGTAATTGCGAGAATATCCGACATCAGGATGTTCCTGTCGGTAAATCCATAATTTCTTCTGAAGGCATCTTCAAAACTCTGGTCCGAGAACAAAACTATATCGTTCGCATCATATGATGGTTCAGGCGTTGGAACTTCCGTCACTGGCTCCGACGTCGGACATGGAGTTGGTTCGGGTGTTGGCGCTTGCGTAGGTTCCTGCGTTGGCGTAAGTTCGGGTGTATTCGCGACTGGCTTAGGCTTTACTGTTGGCGCCTCGGTGGGTTCTGCAATTGCGTCTTTGTCATTCATAGGCTTGCAGCCACTGAATAAAGCGCATATTGCAATGGCGATGAACATGATGAATGAAATCATCCCTAAAAGCTTTGTTCTTTTCATAACATTTCTTCCTTTCTCGGTATGCGTTTGGTTTTGTGTATTATCATTGGGTATTACACAATTAATTATATCACTGAAATGAAAAAAAGTCAACTTTAATGATAGAGTTTTTCGAGTGATAAATTAAGAAAATACGGGGATTACCGTCAAAAGCGGAAACGCTTTTGAAATTGGCATAAGCAAGCGCAATTGCCTGCTTTGCCGTTCCAATGTCTAAACTAATCGTCTCATGCTTAATTTTTCGCTTTATTTTCTCTACAAAACATGCTATAATACATTGCCATCAACAGAAAGGACAAGCAAAAATGAAAGTACGCACCAGATTTGCGCCCAGTCCAACCGGCTATTTACATATCGGCGGACTCAGAACGGCGCTGTATGCCTACCTGTTCGCCAAGAAGCACAACGGAGCCTTCATTCTCCGTATCGAGGATACCGATCAGGCGCGCTATGTAGAAGGCGCTGTCGAAAAGATTTATTCCGGGCTGAAGCTTGCAGGCCTCAACTGGGATGAAGGCCCGGATATCGGAGGCGATTACGGCCCCTATGTTCAGAGTGAGCGCAAGGATATGTATCTCCCCTACGCCAAACAGCTGGTCGAGAGCGGACATGCCTATTATTGCTTCTGCACCAAGGAGGAGCTGGACGCCCGCCGTGCCGAGGTCGAGGCGAGAGGCGAGACCTTTAAGTACGATAAGCACTGTCTGAACCTGTCCAGGGAGGAAGTTGAAGCAAGGCTTGCCGCAGGCGAAAGCTATGTCATTCGCCAGAACATTCCGGAGAGCGGTCAGGCTGGCTTTGACGACGTGATCTACGGCAGGATCGATGTTGACTGCTCCGAGCTGGACGACGGAGTGCTCATCAAGGCCGACGGAATGCCCACCTACAACTTCGCAAACGTCATCGACGACCACACCATGGGCATAACCCATGTAATGAGGGGAAACGAGTACCTTAGCTCCACGCCGAAGTACAACCTTCTCTACGAAGCCTTTGGTTGGGAGAAGCCCGTCTACATTCATCTGACCCCGGTCATGAAGGACGCAACACGCAAGCTGAGCAAGCGTTACGGAGATCCGGGCTTTGAAGACCTGCTTGCGCAGGGCTATCTTGCAGAGGCAATAGTCAACTATGTTGCACTCGTCGGCTGGAGCCCCGGAAACGACCGCGAGTTCTTTACCATGGACGAGCTGGCCGAGGCATTCGGTATAGAGGGACTCAGCAAATCCCCTGCTATCTTCGACGAAACCAAGCTCCGCTGGATGAATGCCGAGTATATCCGAAAGCTCAGCCCCGAGGACTATATCCGCCACGCTTCCCCCTATCTTGAGGCCGCAGGCGTAGGACATATGGATAAGGCCATCTTTGCCAGGATTCTCCAGCCAAGGACCGAAGTGTTTACGGATATCACCGGTATGGTTGATTTTCTCGCCAAGCTCGATGAAAACTACGGCATCGATCTGTTCACCAACAAGAAGTCCAAGACCAATCCCGAGGTCTGCACTGCAGTACTCGAAGATGTCATCCCAAAGCTTCGTGAGCTCCCCGACTGGACGGAGGAAACCCTGCATGAGTTCCTTATGAGCTATGCTCAGGAGCATGAGATGAAGAACGGAACCCTGCTGTGGCCAATCCGCATCGCAATGAGCGGTAAGACCGTTACCCCCGGCGGCGCGATAGAGATCGCTGCCCTGCTTGGTAGGGAAGAAGCCATGAGAAGGCTTGAGCTTGGGCTCAACAAGCTCAAGGATGCGCAGTAAATCAATATGATGCTAAGGCTTCCTGTCGATTCGGCAGGGAGCTTTTCTACATTCTATCCTAATTTCTTGGAACTCAAGGCGGCTTCCCTCTCGCTTTCATATTCCTTATTTCCTCTTGCGTTGTCACACTTGTACAAGCATTTTCATAATGTGTACAAACCATTAAATCCAAGGAGGTACTTAATATGGACTTTACCGCTGTCACCTGCGGCTGCTCCGATGAGGACAGGATACGATCTGCCGTCACCGTGCCTGCCGGAAGCGTGAGCGGAGGGCTGTCAGCCTGCGGCTATGAGCTTGAACGCAGCAGTCTTCCCAACATAAGCTTCCAAGATCAAAACTACAGCGAGGGCTTCTGCCCCGATACGGCGCTCATGTTTGGCACGCTCTATCCCGAGCTTGTACACATCTACAAATAGGAGGGAGCGAATATGAACAAGAATGAACTTGTAAACGCCATCTATGAGGTTCAGTTTGTGTGCGTGGAGCTCAACCTCTACATCGACACACATCCTGCCGACTCCGATGCGCTTGCTGATTACCACCGGTATTCCGAGATACTGGCATCGCTCATCTCGGAATATGAGCAGCAGTACGGCCCCCTGCACGGGTTCGGACATTCGACAACAGAGGCAGGCAGCTGGGTTTGCTCGGCTTGGCCCTGGGAAAATTGATGAAGGGAGCACCGAACTATGTGGATCTATCAAAAAAAGCTTGAGTTCCCCGTGAACATCACCAACCCCGATCTTCGCATGGCAAAGGCGCTCATGGCACAGTACGGCGGACCTGACAGCGAGCTTGCCGCCGGCTGCCGCTATCTGACGCAGCGCTTCTCCATGCCCGATGACCGCATCCGCGCCACTCTCAACGATATTGGTACCGAAGAGCTCGCCCATTGGGAGATGCTTGGCACCATGATCCTTCAGTCCCTTGATGGCGCAAGCCTTGACGATATCGAACGCGCCGGGCTTACGGGTTACTACACCATGCACAATCACGCCGTATTCCCCTGCGACCCCAACGGCGTGCCGTTCACAACTGCATACATCGCCTGCACCGGAGATCCTATCACCGATATCAACGAGGATCTTGCAGCAGAGCAGAAGGCGCGGACGACCTATGAACATCTGATGAACCTTACGGACAACGAGCAGTACATCGCCCCTCTCCGTTTCCTGCGCGAGCGTGAGATAGTGCATTATCAGAGGTTCGGCGAGTGTCTGAACATTCTGATGGAGCTGTTCCCCAACGGAGACCAGAATAAGCTCTCCAGGAGAAGATGAACTTCGCTCCAAAAAGCAGTCATTTTACCGCCCAAATCGGGCGGTTTTTCTTTCATTTGAGAATGATTCGCTTTCAAAGATCCAAATTCCGAAAAGGGTTTCCCATAAAGTGTTAAGCTAGTTAGTGTAAAATAATTCTGGGAGAAATAACGAGCCCCGGGCTGCCGGCAGGCG
>UQNF01000056.1 GCA_900542285.1 uncultured Clostridium sp. | reverse complement strand
CAAGAAAAAAAGACAAAACCCACGAGATGTCTGCGGGCTTTGTCTTCAGTCTGAAATCCTGCATTTGCAGGATTTTTTAACTATATGGTGGAAGCGAGGGGAGTCGAACCCCTGTCCGAAAACCTGTCTGCAAGACTTTCTACGAGCGTAGTCGGTGTTTTAACATTCCCTCAGCCGCACCCCCACCAACAGGGTTACGGCTTTAGTAGTCTCTTAATCCCACCCGAGCCAAGACACTCCCAGGCTGGTTCCCCACATTGATGATGCCCGTATCCGCAGTCGTGGGCAACTACGGGCGGACAGTCGCTAATTAAGCAGCGACGGGTACGAAATTAGATTCGTCGTTTATTTTTAAGTTTTCCCGATTTTAGCGAAGCTCGGGGCTTCGACTCGCTTATCCGGCATCCATGATCCCCGTCGAAACCATGTACGCCCCCATGCTGTGCAATAATTATAGCACTCTTTTCAGCAAAGCGCAAGAGCCGAAAGCTGACAAATAATGCGTTATTTTGACCGGATATTATAAGTGCATAATAAGCCCCACGCCGAAGCATGGGGCCTATGAGAATCAATTAATGGATTTTACGCAGTTCAGTCCTGAATACCCATTGCCATACGCATGATGTATGCTGCGTCTGCTGCGTTTACTGTGCCATCGCCATTGACATCGGCAAGGCTCAGATCGAGGTTGGAACCAATGCCCATAGCATGGCGCATGACGAGCATTGCATCCTGTACATTGACGCTGCCATCGTTGTTGACGTCGCCGAGAATGCCGGAGGTAGAAGAAATGACCTCAACGTTATCGAGGTATGCGCAGTCATCGTTCCTGTCAACGCTGCCGTCCTTGGTGTAGGTCCACTTAAAGGTGTAGGTCATGTTGGAGGTTGCGGTGTAGGTGTAGTGAGTCCATGCCACGGTGCCGGAAAACTCGAACATCTTTGTGTTATTTGCATAGAAGAAGAACTTGTCATAGTTCGCCTCACTGCTTACCTTATAATCGAAGCTGATGGTATCGCCTGCATTAAGCTCAATGGTCAGGGTGACCTCGGAGCTGGTGCTTGCATAACCTTCATTTCCGGACTTTGCATAATCATCAACAGCGACCCAAGGATAGTTACCACCGGTCACAAAATGGAGATTTCCTCCCGGTACATTCAGAGCGGAGGTGAGGGTATGGCCGATCGCAAAGTTCTTGAGCCATGCACAATCGCTTCCGGAAGCGCCGTTTGCATCCTTTACAAAGGAGAAGGTGATGTTATAGATGCCGTCAGCAGGAACCTGATATTCAAATGTGGTGAAGTTTGCCTGGCTGCTGGTGTTGAGTAAGGTCTCGCCGTTGATGGTAAAGATCAGCTCATCGCCTGTCTGTGCGCTAACCTTGTAATCGAAGCAGATGCTTACGCCCTCCTGGAGCTCAACGCTTGCAGTGATGGTTGATGCGGAGCTGTTCACGCCGGCATTACCGCTCTTGATGGAATCGCCGTCGATGACCCAGGGATAGTTGGCATCATTATCAAATCCGACGCAGGTGTTGCCGAAGTTGAATACGGTGCTGATGGTGTCGCTGATAACAACATTGCGAATGAATGCCTTATCCTGGCCATTGGCGCCAGCTGCATCCTTTACAAATTCCCAAGAGAAGGTCTTTTGACCATTGCCGGGTACAATGTAAGAATAGGTCTGCCAATCATGTTCACCGCTTACGCTGAAAACTTCATCGCCGCCAACCTTGAACTTCAGGTAATCGCCGTTCTGCTGGCTGCTTACCTTGTATTCAAAGCTTATCATCTGGTATGGCTTAAGCTCGGCGGTTGCGCTGAGTACGGAAGTGGTGTTGTCAACACCGGCGTTACCGCTTTCAGCGAAATCACCGTTCATGACCCAGGGATAGCTGCCTTCGGAATCGAAGGGCATATAACTGCCTTCTCCGTTGAGCTCGTAGAACTTGAGCATATTTGTAACGCAGAGCATACCTGCGCCGCCGCCGGTGAGGCGAGGAGGCCTTGCGTTATACTTAATTATATTGGTCGTTTCTTCAACGCTCATGTCAGGGTTGACGGTTTTAAGCATGCCGACTACCGCAGCAACATGGGGGGTTGCCATCGAGGTGCCGTCCATGGTGACATAGCCGCCGCCCATGCGAGCACTGTTGATGTTGACGCCGGGAGCGGTGATATCAACACAGTCACCGGTGTTAGTGAAATAGGGATATGCATCGGAGCTGTCGTGTGCGGCAACGGTAATGCAGCCCTCAACATTTGCGGGGCACCTGTCGCCTGCTTCGGAGCCATTATTGCCTGCTGCAACGCAGAATACGCAGTTGTACTCATAACCGAGCTCGACAGCCTCTTCATATCTCGCATGCTTTGCTTCGGTGCACGGACCGCTGAGGCTCATGTTTGCGCCGGAGCAGCCCTGAAGTACGGCATATTCCATTGCGTTTGCGATCTTGGCCTCGTCGCCATAGCCGTCAGCATCGAGAGCCTTGAGAGCCATGACCTTAACATTGGGCAGAGTACCGTCTATGATGGTGCCGGAAACATGAGTGCCGTGACCATGGTCGTCTTCGGGGTTGGAATCGTTGTTCTCGAAGTCGTAGCCGGAAACAAGCCTGTCGGCGATCATGGGATGGTCGCTGTCGGCACCGGTATCGATAACAGCAATGATGATCTCGGGAAGATCGTCAACGGACTCAACAGTCGTGAGGATCCAATCATTGAAGTCCTGAGCATTGACATAGTCCTCGCCATATCCCCAGGAAACATAGTTGTAATCGCCGGGAGTTGCGCAGATGCGGACGATCGCATCGGGTTCAGCGTACTGAACATATGAGAGGCTCTCGTACTTCTCCATTGCGGCCTTTGCCTCTGCAGGGGTGGAATACTGGATTACATGCAGGTCATTGTAGCCATTAACATGGGCAACGGAGCCGGAGTAATCGAGTTCGTGGCTGCTCTTTACAATAATACGGGCGTTTGCAAAGGGATCGTCCGCATTCTTCTTGGCGTCCTTGAGGCCATAAGCAGCTGTCATTTCGTTGAGCCTGGCGTTGTAGTCGAGCAGGGAAGCGATCCTTGCTTCACGCTCGGCAGGGGTCATAAGCTCTTTCTCCGCATTTTCCGCTGTAACAGCCGGAATCATGCAGAGGCACATCAACACGCTGAGCAGCAATGCGATGAATTTTTTCATGTTGTTTCCTCCTATGGTTATACTTCTGTCCAATGGACATTTCGTTATTGATTTTATCAAAAAAACACGGCCAAGTCAATATACAAGTCCCCAACATATTTCCAAAAGCGTTTATATTTATTTTTTTCATAATGTGTTTATAATATCGAAATAAATGTACTGCTTGATTTTCAGCGAACAAGTAAAAAAGGGTCTGCCTGTCGGCAAACCCTAAAAATATTTATATCAATCGTATGATTATTCGTTATCCTCATCGATATGGAGATTTCCAAGGAGGGATGCGAGCGAGGTGGTTGCGCTCTCAACGGGAGGAAGCTGATAATCGGGTTCCTCACGATGACGGCGCTCGGGACGCTCTGCCCTGCGCTCTTCGCGCTGCTTACGGCGCTCTTCACGAGCCGCGGCTGCTTCCTTGCGGGACTGCTCCTCCTGCTGACGCCTTTCCTGACGCTCTGCGCGAGCCTTGTCACGCGCTGCCTTTTCTTCGGCGATGATAGCCTGAGCAACTTCAGGCTGCTCTTCCATGATCGCTTCCTTACGGCTGAGGCCGATACGCTTCTTCGCGGTGTCAACGCTCATAACCTTGCAGCGTACGATATCGCCCTCGTGAATCTCGTCCTCGATCTTGGCGAAACGCTTGACAGCGATCTGAGAGATGTGGATCAAGCCTTCAATGGTGGGCTCAAGGAGTACGAATGCACCGAAGTCAACGATGCGAACGACCTTGCCTTCAACGATGGAACCAACGATGTACCTTTCGCCCGCAGTCTCCCAGGGCTTGGGCAGCAGTTCCTTATAGCCAAGAGAGATCTTCTTGTTAGCAACATCGATCTCGCGGATAATAACATCGATCTGCTGACCGATCTGAAGTACTTCGGAGGGGTTCTTGATGCCCCTGTTCCAGGAGCACTGAGTGATGTGTACAAGACCGTCAACGCCGCCGATATCAACGAATGCGCCAAAGTCTGCAATCCTGCGTACGGTACCGGTCATACGATCTCCGACCTTGAGGTTTTCCCAGATAGCCTTCTTGGCTTCCTCTGCTTCCTTGCGGAGCACTGCCTTGCGGGAACCGACGATGCGCTTACGCTTGGGGTCGATCTCAAGGACCTTGATCTTCATGGGCTTGCCAACATACTCGCTGAGATCTGCAACGTACTTGTCTGCAACCTGTGATGCGGGAACGAATGCCCTTGCATTGTTGTTAAGGATGACGATCAGACCGCCCTTAACCGCTTCTTTGCAGACGCCTTCGAGGATCTTACCTTCGGACTCGGCATCAGCAGAGAATTCTTCCCATGCCTTCTGACTCTCGACGTTCTTACGGGAGAGCAGTACATTGCCTTCGCCGTCATTAACTTTGAGAACCTCAACTTCGATCTCATCGCCTACCTTGCAAACCTGTGCAGGGTCAACTTCGGGGTCGTTAGAGAACTCACTACGAGGAATGTATCCATCGGACTTGTATCCGATGTTTACGCTGACTTCACCATCTGTGATCTGGATAACGGTTCCGGTAATAACCTGTCCGGCCCTAATGCGGATGAGAGTCTTCGTAATGGCTTCTTCATCAAACACGGCGTTGTCGTCGATGGTCGTTGCTGCAGCCTCGGTTGCAGCGATTTCGGTTTCATTGTTTTCGGCTTCAGTGCAATTTACATTAGCCTTATCCTGTTCGTTCATGGTTTGAATAACCTCCCATATTATTGAATCCGGTGTAGAAGCACCGGCAACAATCCCTACTATTATAGCAGATATTTCTGATAATGCAATAGAAATTTCGCTTTTATTTGAAATAATTTTTGCGAAATTGCATTTTTTTTTGCAAATTTCCCATAATTTCCGTGTGTTTGAGCTGTGATGGTCCCCCAAAACAAACATGGCATCGCATTTTGCGCTCAGTTCCTCAGCTTCACGCTGACGCGCAAGAGTTGTGCTGCAAATGGTCCTGCAAACCCTGATTAACGGATATTTTTCTTTAATTATCCTTTCATAGTCGCTGAAAACGGTTGAATCAAATGTCGTCTGTACGACCAAACAGCCGCTTTTGTTTTCAAGAAGTCTTAACGCTTCTTCATTTTCGATAAACACGGCGGTATTGCCGCAGTAACCGTTGATCCCGATCGTTTCCGGATGTCCGCTGTCTCCTACGATAAAGACCTGTTCGCCTTTTTTGTATGCCTCGCTAACGATTTTATGAATGCTTTCGACGAACGGACAGGTCGCATCAACGATGTTCACACCCAACTCGTCAAGATATGAATACACTTGAGCCGGCACGCCGTGAGAACGGATAACAACGGTATCCCCCTTTTTCAACCCATTAAGCTCATCTATCGGGATTATTCCGCTGCTCCTCAGCTCCTCGACAACGCTCCTGTTATGTATCAGCTCTCCATAGGTATAGACTACCGCAGAAGCGTCCTGCTCTCTAAGCTTGGCGACGGCTTCATGCGCCATATTGACCGCCCTGCGTACCCCAAAGCAAAAGCCTGCGTTCTTTGCAAGAAGAATTTTCATTAATTATCCGGCTTACCTTTCCCTGCCCTTGTTCTTGAGCTTCTGCTGCATGGAGAATTGAAGTTCCTCCAATGCGTTCTGCATTTCGTATGTGACGACATCGGTCAGTTTTCTTCTGTCGCAGCGTTCGGATATCTCATCGGGGCGGATGACATCTCCAACCATGATGTACAGACGGAACGCACCTCGATAGCTCTTCGGACTGATATAGACAGGAACTATCGGCGCTCCGCTCTTAACGGCAATGAAAGCTGTGCCGCGCTCGAACTCATCCATACCGTTCGTCACCGAACGCCTGCCCTCCGGGAATATGCCGAACGCCTTGCCGTCATTCAACAACGCAATAGCTTTTTTTATTGATTTAATATCCGCGCTCTTTCTCGAAACCGGAAATACGAGCAGGGAATTAAAGAAGAATCTTCCTAACCTGGTTTCAAACAGTTCCTTTTTCGCCATGAAATGAATGAGCCTCGGGCTTACAAGCGCAAGCATAACCGGATCCATCAGCGCCCTGTGGTTGCAAATGAAGATAGCACCGCCCTTGATCCGAAGGTTTTCCTTTTTCCCGAACACCTTTGGCCTGAGCAGCAGCAAAAGCGGTAGCTTTATAAGAATTACCAATATAACATACAGCATCAGTCTATTTCCTCGAGCAGTGCGTCCACCGCTTCATCTATATCCATTTCGCTTGTATCGATTATTTTAGCGCGTTCCGCTGGGCGCAGCGGAGCGTGTTCGCGGTTCATATCCCTGTAATCCCTTGCCTTTATCTCTTCGAGTACCTGCTCATAGGTAATGTCGCCAAGCATACCCTTTTGTTCATATTCAAGATAGCGCCTTCTCGCGCGAACCTCCGGGGATGCGGTGACATAGAATTTATATGGGGTATTCGGAAGCACGACAGTCCCGATATCCCTTCCGTCCATTACTGTGTCGGTATTCCTGGCTATCTCACGCTGAAGATCCACAAGCTTTTCACGCACCGAAGCATGAGTGCTTATAACCGAAGCCGCATTTGAAATCTGTTCAGTCCGGATAAGGCCGCTCACATCTTCACCATCCAGAAATATATGCTGTTCTCCGTCAATACTCTTAAAGAAAACCTTGGTGTCCTTCAGTATGGGGGCGACCGCTTCTCCATCCGCAGGGTCTATCCCCAGGCGTACCGCCTTGAGGCCAAGCGCGCGGTACATCGCTCCGGTATCTACATATGTAACCTTAAGAAGCTTTGCAAGTCGTTTCGCGATCGTACTCTTGCCTGCGCCGGATGGCCCATCTATTGCAATATTGATAACGCCCATTTTATTCCGCCTTTCCGTTAGGGTTATTAATTCTGTTCTCCGGCCGCTGCTCTGCCTGCCGCTGCGCCGGTTGACCAAGCTATCTGAAGGTTGTATCCTCCCGTGCATGCATCAACATCGATGATCTCGCCTGCAAAATACAGCCCGGGGACGAGCTTCGACTCCATTGTCGACGGAGCTATCTCCTTGATTGAAACGCCTCCGCGGGTGATTATCGCCTCGTCTATCGGCCGTGTTCCGCTTACGGTCAGGGTAAGGCATTTCATGGCAGCGACTATGCTCAGCCGCTGTTCCCTCGTGAGATTATCTACGGCTGTTTCCTCAATGACACCGGCCGCCCGAAGCACCTTATCTATCAGTCTTTGAGGCAGCAGCTCCGCCATGGCGTTTCTTATCTGCTTATGCTTGTATTTATCAAGATCCCTCAAGGCCCTTGCATCGAGCTGTTCGCTCGTGAGCCCGGGCTTCAGGTCAATTTCAAGCCTTGCTCCCACCGGATCATCGGCAAGATACGCACTCGCACTCAGCACCAGCGGACCGCTTACGCCGAAATGCGTAAAAAGCATCTCTCCAAGCTCCTCATACACGGGCTTGGGCTTCTTTTTTTCGTTCGGCTTGGCCTTTTTGTATGCTCTCAGTGTGACATTTTTAAGAGAAAGCCCCATTAGTTCGCTCGGCCATCTCTCCTCCGTCACCAATGGAATGAGCGAGGGCTTAGCCGGCAGCACGGTATGTCCAAAGCCTTCAGCGATCCGATAGCCGTCCCCTGTCGAGCCTGTGGATGAATAGCTCAGGCCTCCGGTTGCCAGAATGACAGCATCATATGAGCGATCGGGCTGGTTTTCCATGCGAACAACAAAGCGTTCGCCCTGCTTTTCAATGCTCCTGACCCTCGTATTGAGCATCAGGCTTGCGCCGCTTTTCTGCGCAAAGGCGAGCAGTGCGCGAATTACATCGCTTGACTTGTCACTTTCGGGGAAGTACCTTCCTCCCCGTTCAAGCTTTGTCCGGACGCCATATGCGTTAAGGATGTTTAATATATCGGTATTAAAGAAGGAATCAAGGGAGCTGAACATAAAGCGGCCGTTATGCACTATCGCTTTCATGAATTCGTCCTTATCGGCTGAATTCGTGATATTGCATCTGCCCTTTCCGGTCAGAAAGAGCTTCTTGCCCGTTTTCTCGTTGCGCTCAATTATCTCGGTTCGAGCGCCGTTTCTCGCGGCAAACGCTCCGGCGATCAGTCCTGCTGCGCCGGCTCCGACGACCAAAACGCTTTTCATTTAGAAGTCCCTTTCGATGTTCGTCTTTATCTTCTGCATTCGTTCGTAGTCCGTATAGTCATAGACGAGAGGCGTTACGGTAATATAGCCGTCGCGCACGAACTTTTCATCCGATGTATCCCCATCCGGGGTGACGGTGAGCTTGGTGCTCTTGGCGAAATACAGCTTTTCTCCGTTTTCATTGACCCTTTCGGTAAATTCTATCGGATAATCCTGAAGCGCTATGTAGCCAGTACGGATGCCCTTGTAGTTTTCCTTGGCAGTATGTGGAAAATTCACATTCAGCAGATGTTTTTCCTTCGTCATACAGGCCATGAGCTCGGGCAGCATATCGCAGAATGTCTCCGCCGCGTCCGAAAAGAATTCCTCGTCGAACTCATCTCTGGAAACTGCGATCGCCGGATAGCCAAGCATGGCGGCTTCGTTTGCAGCGGCAACGGTGCCGGACGAGATGATATCCGTGCCCAGGTTGGGCGCTTGATTGATTCCCGAAAGCACCAGCTCCGGCCTGCAGCCAAGGTTCCCTATCGCAATGCGCAGACAGTCAACGGGTGTGCCGTCAACCGCAAAAACGGTTGCCTTCTCACATCCCGGAAGCTCGGCGCGCATTGCCCTAAGTCCTCTTCTCAGCGTAAGGCTGTGACCTGCCGCGCTGCGGTTTTCTGTCGGTGCGCAGACAAAGACTTCATGCTCATGTTGGAGCGCCTTGATAAGTTCAATAATACCTCCTGCTCTGTATCCGTCGTCGTTAACGATGAGTATCCTCATTTTCCCTCCACGGAGCGCAGTATACGCTCCACACAAATAATGATTCATATTGTTTCAACAGCCTAATTATATCAGAAATGGCCTATGAGTTCAACCGCGACTTATCCATGCGATCGTGTCAAGTTCTTCTGGGAGAAATCAAGCGCAGGAATCGAGTGGCCGGAGT
>UQNF01000055.1 GCA_900542285.1 uncultured Clostridium sp. | reverse complement strand
TTTGCTTTGGCTAACAAATTTTACCACGAAAGGCGCGTCCCCGCTATTTTTATTTGCCGCTCCGCCCCCCTCGGGGGGCGGAGCCCCGCCTGCCGGCAGCCCGGGGCTCGTTATTTCTCCCAGAATTATTTTACACTAACTTTGCATATTTTACCTATGCAAAGAAATCAAAACAAATACAGTCGGAAAAATTCTCATAGCATAATGATCTCCTGCAGAATCAGTCATAAAATGACACGATTTGTTCATTTGTTACACCAAAAATTCATTTCCAATTAACAAATAAGATGGTATAATAGGAAATGTGATGAAGCGAAAGGAAAATGTATTGACAATATGAGTAAAGAGAAGGATAAATGCATTAGCGTGTTCGGCGCGTCAAGCGACAGCATTCCGCAGCGATGCAAGGATTTTGCATACGAGCTTGGCCGACTGATGGCTATCAATGGGTACACACTGGTATTCGGCGCCGGAACGAGCGGACTGATGGGGGCATGCGCCCGGGGAATGCATTCAGAAAAAGGCGAGATCATCGGCGTTATCCCGGAAAAGCTCAATAAACCCGGAATCTATTATGAAGAATGCAGCGAACGAATCGAAACCAAGACAATGGGCGAAAGAAAGGCAATGATGGAGGCTCTCTGCTCCGGCTACATTGCCCTGCCCGGCGGCTACGGTACAATAGAGGAACTGATGGAGGTCATGACGCTGAAACAGCTCAACTACCACAACGACCCCATCATCATCGCCAATCTTGACGGTTATTATGATGCTCTGCTTGCGCAGTTCGATCGCTGTGTAGAGGATGGATTCACCCATCGTGATTTTCTTAATCTGTTCAGCGTCGCTGAAACCCCAGAGCAGGTCATTGAACAGCTTCGGAATTATCAGCCGATGACAGTACCGGATAAGCTTGAAGATCTTATTCGCTTCCGTTCGGGTAAAACCTGAGAAAGTGAGCAGTAAATGAAGAAACTCAATAATGATATTGCGTGCGCACATACGTCAAAAACGGAGCTCTCTCCGGCGCTCATGGTATGTGTTACAGGTCAGCGTTCATGCGAAAGGCTGGTAGTTCACGGCAAAGCAAGGCTGAATCCGGATCAGAAGCTCTATGTAGTCCACTGCGTTCCGGAGGGAAAGAGCTTTCTTGGCTCCAACAATGATGCCGACGCAATTAACTATCTTTTCACCGTTGCAAAAAATGCTGGTGCAGAGCTTACGATACTTCGTGAAAACAATGTCGTGGATGCTCTTGTAGCGTTTGCGCATGAGCATAACGTCAAAACCATCGTCGTCGGTGCCTCGCCTGTTGAATCGAAGAACAGCTTCAACAGCCGTTTCAGCGCAAGGCTGCCGGGCGTGGAGTTTGATATAGTGCGATAAAAAACAGCAAAAAATGGAGGCTTTATATGGAACTTGACATCAACGAAGCAAAAAAATTCATTACCGAAAAATTCCGCAATGCCGGAGATTTTGACTTTATGAACGATGAGGATATGGATGCAATCCTTACCGTCCTTATAGGGCTTGACTCCGCCTATCTCGATGAGATCGGCGATGACGTCTATGATGAAGAGGTCATCTATGAGCGTATGCTTGCCGAGGTCAACAAGAAGTTCGAAAAGTACAAGACCTACCTTATGAGAATGGTTGACGACTATATGGACTTTATGGAACAGTACCTTGTGAGCATCGATGCGATAGAATGGGAATAAATAGATAGCATTTTCGAATAATCAACGGCAAAACCACCCGATCAGGCTGCTTAGACCACTGTTCGGGTGGTTATTTTGTGGAATCAAACTATCCAAAAACAACAACTATCACCGTTTTTCCGCAACAAGAATACACCTTTCTCCCCATGGGCGTTCAAAGCGGATAAGTTTAATATCTGCATTGAGCTTTTTGAGAACACTCTGCGCGTCGGTAAGCTCATCCTGCACGGAAGGACCCTTATACATCAGCGAAGCTCCGCCCTTTTTGACGAAGGGAAGCGTCCATCCGGCAATCTTGGAAACAGCGGCGACCGCGCGGGAAGTGGCGATATCGAACCGGCCTCTGAGTTCCGGATCCTTTGATCCGTCCTCCGCTCGAAGATGAAGGGTGCGGGCATCGATATCCAAGTCTTTGAGCACCTCATTCAGGAAGATAATGCGCTTATTCAGCGAATCAAGAAGGGTCAATTCGATGTCGGGTCTCATAATCATCAGGGGTATTCCGGGAAAGCCTGCGCCTGTGCCAATATCAATAAGCCTTGCTCCCTGCGGAATCAGCTTCAGTGCAAGAAGGCTGTCGGCAAAATGCCTTGAAGCCACACCCTCGGGATCGGTTATGGCAGTAAGGTTTATCTTTGCATTCCATTCGACCAGCAGCTCATAATAGCGAAGAAATCTCTTCCTTTGAAGCTCATCTGCCTCGGGAATACAGCGTTCTATCTCCGCCTGCATTTTTACGCTGTCAATTGCGCAGCTTCTGTCTCTCATTAGTTTTCTCCGTCAATATGATAGATTCTTCTCGTTTCGGCGGTGTATTCGCCGTTTTCATCACAGATAATTAGGTTGGTTTCAAAAATAATACCAGGCTTTGCACCCTTTTTTGCCTCTAAAAGACAGAGGTAAGGAGGCTTTAATGGCGTAGAGCATACCGGACGAAGTCTTTTAACCTCCAGGTCCGCTTGTTTAAGCGCGCATATCGCTTCAGACAGCCTTTGTGAAGGAAAGCAGAGGAAGAGCTTGCCTCCAAACTTGATAAGGTCTGATGCTGCCCTTGCAATGCTGTAAATATCCGCACATTCTTCATGCGTTGCCCCTGCCCTATTTGAAACAGGCCCGCAGTCCGTGCGAAAATACGGAGGATTGCAAACGGCGCAGGAATATCTGCCTCTGCCCAAAGAATCGGTGTTCTTGATATAGTCGGTGTTTACAACATCCAAGTATTCAGAGATACCGTTAAGCTCAGCACTTCGTACAAGCCTGCCGCATTGGAGCTTGTCAACCTCAACCGCAGTGACCTTGCAGTGAGTGCGAGCATGAATAAGCACGCTCAAAACTCCGCCGCCTGCGCCAAGATCGATGATGTGATCGTTCTTCGAAGCCCGTACAAAGCCCGAAAGGAGCACGGAATCCGTTCCGAAGCGGAAGCTGTCCCCACTCTGGATCAGAACCATGCCCTTATAGTTCAGATCGTCAATTCGTTCATTTGATGCAAGCAAATCTTTTGTTATCAGCTCTTCGGAAATCATTTTCCGGGTATGATACTGAGCAGCAGGTTGGACTTATGGAAGAATGAAGCAAAAATGTTTTCCTCAAACATCTCCCTGACAACATCGAAATCAAGGATAGTCAGCACTATCGGGATAAGCATAAAGATGATGCTGAGCCCCAAAATTCCTCTTAGAATTCCTATTCCGCCTCCAACGAGCCAGTCAAATTTTCTGAGCTTCTTAAATTTGAATGTATAGTCGTACCAGCATATCAAAAATGTTGAAATAACCCTGCAAACCAAATAAATCAACAAGAAGGAAATAATATTAATAATTACTCTTACCATGCTCTCGTTGAAATATTCTCCAAGGGTCGTTATTCCTTCATTTTCAAAGCGCTTAAGCTCAATATTTTTGCGCACGCGCTGACCGAACGGAAAAACAAGATCCGTTTTTTCCATAATATCGTCAAGCTGCTCCGCAGTTATTTCATCGACTGTCAGCTTACGCAGCTCGACGTCATAGATATGTTCTGCGCCCTCGGTATAGCTAAGCATAGCATCATAAATACTTTCGTTGGAGCGAATTAGATTCGCTAACGGTATCATCAATGCAAAAGCCAATACGCATGAAATAAGGCTTGAACAGAGCACAGCTAAATTCCATATAAAGCCCTTATACAGCCCCGAGCATACATACAGTGCAAGGCACAGAAAGATTACCAATGTAATCATAAAAGCATTCTCCTTTCCCCTAATTATTTATTTTATCGTAAAGATATTCCAGATTCCGCCTGCCTTAAGTAAAAGTCTGTTATCATCAAGTTTCTTGGCAAAGCTTACATTTATATTAAACAGCGTATACTCATCGACCTCGCCCGATGCATCGTATCTGTGAACGGAGGTATCGTTCACAACATACAGCAGGCCGTTCATCGAGGCAAAATAAATGGCATTATCCGGAAGCGCTATCACCCTAACGAGTGGGTTTGCGCTCTCGGTTTCGCTCACCGTCAGCATCTTAACATACTTTGGATTATCATTTCCCTCTTCGACAAGCGCAAATACCTGTTTTCCCTTCTTATTTTCTGAAACGCTTTGACATTCGTATCCGTATATAAGCACGCGATAGACTTCCTTATTGGTCTTTCTATCATAACGAATCAAATGCTTGGTTCCGACTACAAAAATGCTCTTTTCTGTAAAGATTACATCGTCCACCAGCATTCCGTAAACGGAAATAACCCCATTTTTGCTGTTTTTGGAAAGGTCATAGGTCGTAATGGTAATGGCTGCGTCCTTTCCTGCGGTGGAAAGCTCGGCGGTATAAAAGGCGGAGCTTGATTCATTTTCAAAGCCGAAATTGGTTAATACGGTGGATGCAAAGACGCTCGTCGAAATCTTTTCGCCCGAAGCATTATACATTTCGATCCTTGATACTCCGTCAGCCCCCTCGATAAGAACGGCGGCATAGTTCCTGCCGCATTTACATTCCTTGACTATCCCTTCCGATACATCAACAATGCGTTTTGAACCTACAAAATAAATGCTTCCGCCGGTATAGATGAGCTCAATTTCGCTTCCGCAGGCGAAATTAAGCCCGTTTTCATCTATACCGATAAAGCTCTCATAATCATTCTTTCGGTTCTTGAGATCGTAGTATTTAAGATAACCGCCGCTGTAACAGAACATACCGCTTCCGTTATAGATGCAGTTATCCTCCGTCATACGGGAAAAATCGGTTAGCTTTCCTGCATTCATTGTCGATTTGATAAATGCTATGACCCCAAAAATGAGCGCAGCGGCAATAAAGGGCAATATTACAAATCTAAAGCCCTTACTTCTGAAAAAGCCCGTACTCCTATTTTTCCTCTTTTGTTCCATTCCTTAATCCAAATCCATTCTGATTACTTTGAGAGCGCCGGGTATTATGCTGTATTCGATAGGCGTTGTGAGTCCAAGCTCGCCGTCTATCTCAACATCATAGTTTTCCTCTGATTCAATCCTTATTCGCTTCGTCCGGAAATATTCAACCGGCTTAAATCTCAGATGTTTTCCCTTCATTGCGAATGGCAGCAGGAAAAGGAAAGTCAGAAGGGAAATATTTCTCACACAGCACACATCGAACAAACCGTCGTCCGTTTTGGATATAGGCGTGAATTTGATACCGCCTCCAAAGCGTTTCCCGTTGCCGACGACCGTAAGCAGAGAGTTAATCTCCTCTTTCATTTCATCACAGACGATTTTTATCTTGATAACTTTCTTTTTTATCAGCGCATCAACTATGCCCAAAAGATAAGGAAGCATTCCGCTTTTGCCCTTCTTATGCTTTTCGGTATTTTTTAGCACTTCAACATCAAAGCCCTGACCGCCAACATTTATAAAAGTCCGCTGCCTCTTTTCGCCGTGAAGCTCAGCTGCAAAGCCCATATCAAGATCATGAATCGTTCCCTTCAGCAGCACCTCGACAGCCTTGTCAACATCCGATTCGATGCCGAGTGAACCGGCGAGGTCATTTCCCGTACCAAAGGGAAAGATCCCGAATTTAACTCCTTCCTGCTGACAAAGGACGGAGGATACCTCATTGACTGTTCCGTCACCGCCGACGGCAACAATTATCTTTTCGCCGCGCTCAACTGCGGCTCTTGTCAGTTCAACAGCATGTCCCGGATATTCCGAAACATTGACCTCATAGCTGATATTCTTTTCCTTGAGCAAAGCTTCCGCACGCTCAAACATCTCCGCGCTTCTGCCGCTCCCGGCGGTCTTGTTCAGTATGAAAACGATTTTTTCCAAATTAATTGCCTTTCAAACTAAAATTTTTCCCTGTGGAGGGGTAAATATAAGGTCTTTCCGTTTTCCTTGCAACTCTCAAAAAGGGTTATGCCCTGTACGCTCATTTCAGTACGGAAGACGAAATTTCTCATCTCCATAGATGTCATTTCATCATGCCCAACATTCCTTCCGAGCGTAATATGCGGTACAAAACGCTTGTAATCACGGGAAAAACCATTGTCACAGAGTGCCGCTTCCAGCGTTTCATGCAGTATTTCAAGCTCCGAAAGCTGGCCTCCAACCGTCACAAACGATGTCTTATGACCGCTCTTTTCGAAGAAATCATAGCTTTCCGGACGAAGAATAAACGGCCTTATACCCTGCGAAGCCTGACGCATTGCGGAAACGGCGCCGGAAAGGTCGCTGCTCTCTCCAATATAGTGAAGAGTGATATGAAGGTTATCCTCCGCAACGAACCTTCCTCCGGTGCTCTTTATCTTCAGCTCCTTAAGCGCAGAGGATATCTCCTTCTTCATTGGCTTAGGAAGCTCTATTGCAATAAACAATTTCATTAGAGTTCGTAAATCTTTCTGAACTTTTCGGTGAGGTAATCAATGTAATAATCCGGATTAAAGCTCTCACCGCAGGCATTTTCGATGATCTCCGCAGGGGTCATAACACGGCCGTATTTATAAATCTTATCGGTAAGCCATGCCACTATATCGGAGATCTTACCTTCGGAAACAAGCTTATCTACATCAAGCTCCTTTTTCATATGATAAAGGATTTGAGCGCCGTAAGCGGAGCCGAGCGCATAACTCGGGAAATAGCCGAACGATCCGCCGCTCCAATGGGAATCCTGAAGCGCTCCCTCCCTATCGCTTAGAACATCAACGCCCAAATATTCCTTGTAAAGCCTCTTCCATTCGGCAGGAATATCCTTGGTGGTAAGGCTTCCGTCGATGAGCTGCTTTTCAATATCATAGCGAACCATGATATGCAGGCAATAGGTCAGTTCATCCGCTTCGGTTCTGATGAGCGAAGGCTCTGCCCTGTTGACGGCAAGATAGAAATCATGAGCGGAAACTTTTTCGAGCTGCTCAGGGAAAAGCTCCTTCATCTTCGGAAAAATGTATTCGATGAATGCCTCGCTTCTTCCGATGAGATTTTCAAAGAAACGTGACTGGGATTCATGAATGCCCATAGAAGCACCGCCTGCGAGAGGCGAACCTATGAGATCATCTCCGGTATTAAGCTCATACAGCGCATGACCACCTTCATGAATAACGGAATACATGCTGCTTGCGACGCTGTTCTCATAATAATGAGTGGTTATGCGGACGTCGTGCTTGTTATAATTGGTGGTGAATGGATGCTCGACCTCTCCGATAATGCAGTCGTCGGGATTGATGCTCATTACCTTCATTAGATAATCGGAAAACAGCCTTTGAGTTTGGATGGAATAAGGAACCTCAATGAAAGAGGTATCTATCTTCCTTCCCCTTTCCTTTATTTCACGGATAAGCGGAACAATCGCATTCTTGAGTTTTCCAAAGAAATCATCGAGCTTTTCGGTGCTGATACCCCTTTCGAATTCATTCAGCCAAAAATTATAGTTGGAAAGGCCGGAATTCTGGTACTCGGCAAACTTCTTGGTATATTCGATCAATTTTGCAAGATAGGGCTCAAAAAGGGCATAGTTATCCGTGACCTTAGCCTCCTGCCATATGCCCTGTGATTCGGCAAGCAGCTTTGAATAGGCGGTATATTCATCCATAGGGATGTTCTTCATGAAGTTAAAGCTCCTATACTCCTCCTCTACTTCGCGGCGGGTTATGGTATCGAGCTGATCCAGGTTATCATGGAGCGTTATAACCGTTTCGATATGCTCGTCACTTACCTGGAGCTTATACATAATTTCGCTCATAATGCCCATTGTTGACGCAAAACCGGACGCGGAATTCTTCGGAGCGACGGTATCCTGGTCGTAATATAATACACCAAGTGCATGGGAATAAGCCTGCTGAACAGCATTGTCCTTTTTGAATAATTCAAGAGCTTCTTTGATTTCCATAATTCAATTACCTTTCTATCAATTAAGAATTAAACAGTCTCACCGGAAGGATCATATAATAGAATTTATCGCCTTCGATGGGAGTTATTACACATGGGGTGACGGAGGTATTCATGTTGAGATAGACGGTTTCATCCTCAAGTACCTTCATAACATCGAGGATGTACTTTGCATTGAAAGCTATCTCAAGACCCTTTCCGATGAGATTTATCTCTATTTCATCGTTGATACTACCCTTTTCGCTGTTGGCAGTGATATTAACGGTATCGCCTTCAAAATTAAAGCGTATCATGTTTGATTTGGATTCGCGCGCCATGAGCAGCGCACGCTCGGCGCTGTCCCTAAGCTCATCTACACTGATGCTTATTTTTGAAGTAAAGGCCTTTGGAAGTATGCCGCTGTAATTAACATACTCGCCGTCCAAAAGCCTTGAAATAAGCTTTGTCGTACCGATTTCAAGCTTAATATGTGTCGAAGAGAATACGAGCTTTATATTTTCGTCGTCCGAACTCAGGATATTAGAGATCTCTGTCAGCGTTCTGTAAGGAATAATGACGGATTTTTCTCCGGTGCAGTTCGATATCTTTTCGTTCCTCATCGCCAGGCGGAAGCCGTCCAGCGCAACCATGGTCAGCTTTTTATCCGAGGTGAACTTAAGACATATACCGCCGAGAATAGGCTTTGATTCGTCCATTGAAACGGAGAATATCGTCTGCCGTATCATGCTTTTAAGTACAGATTGAGATATTTCTGCGGAAAACTCATCCTTTACTCTTACCATTTCGGGGTATTCCTCGGCTGGGATTATCTGAAGAGATGATTTGACCCTTCCGGAACGGAGCTTCAATGAGTTCTTTTCCGTTTCAAATTCGATAGTATCCCCTGTAAACCTTCTCATAAGATCGGCGCAGAGCTTCCCGGGAAGAACAGCACAGCCTTCTTCCTCGACTATTGCCGGTATTTCGGTTTCGATTTGAAGAGAAAGATCGGAACACTTCATAAACAGCGTGTTGACTCCGGCATAGATATAGATGCCGTCCAGTATCGGCAAGCTGCTGTGTACGGGCATCGCCTTGGTAACCACGGAGATGGCCTCGTTCATTTCCCTCGTATTAACGGAAAACTTCATTTCTTTACTCCATTCCCTTTATTTATTAGTACAGTAGTAGTATCAGTAGTAGCGTGAAAAACGTGGAAAACAGCTTTTTTCATATAAAACAAATGAAAAATCTGTCCACTTTTCACATGGAAAAGATTAGGATAAAGGACTGAATTATCAACATCTTTCCACAAGAGGGTCATTCATGCAATATACCATTTTTTATCAACATCTTATCCTTGTGGAAAAGCGTGAAAGACATGGATAAAATTTCGTCTTATCCCAATGTTGTCAACAAAGTCCACGTTTTCCACATTTCGAATATGATGTCGAAATAAATGGGTCGTTGCCGAGATTAATAGAATAACCCAATGATAATTATAATTCATTTGTACCGTGAAAGCAAGTGAAAAAGCTTTATTACAGCATAATTGTTGAGGTACAATACATGGGTAACAAATAAGAAGCAAGAGAAGGCTCTCCTGT
>UQNF01000054.1 GCA_900542285.1 uncultured Clostridium sp. | reverse complement strand
ACAGGAGAACCTTCTCTTGCTTCTTATTTGTTACCCATGTATTGTACCTCAACACAAAAGCCATGCTTATTTCGACAGACCGCAGAGTATACCGCCCACCATGCCTGCGGCGGAGCAGAGCGCAGCGTCGGTCAAAAGCGAGGTGCTCAATGCGAACTTTCCGTCCATCAGCGCAAACACCGCCGTGGTCAGCACCATGTAGCAAAGGCCGGAGAGCCCGCCGAAGAGAAACTTCCGCCTGTCCAGCCCATGTACGCCGACGAGCGAGGCGAGGATAGCGCTTATCGCCTTGATTATGGGATTGAGTATGTTCACGCTGTCTATCGACAGCACCTGTTTTTGGAGCAGGAAAGCGGCGGCGACCACCAGAAACAGGCTTATGAGCAGCCCTGCAAACGAGGCCCTGATGAGATTTATGCCCGGAGCGGCAGGCTTTGCAGCGTTTCGCTTGGTCTTTTTGCTTATTTTCATCATTTTTTAGTTATCTCCTTGATATTGTCTGCGATATCGGCTTGATCGGCTTAGTTGAAGATATGAGCCCTGGCATCGGTTTATGTCGCTGCGGCTTGATAACCCGGCGCCTCTGTTATATAATTGCAGCATGGACAACGACCCGAACAGGCTCGGCTCAGCCGGGCTGTGAAAGACTTTTGGAGGTGCTTTGATGTTAAGAACGCCCATACCGGTATCGGCTGCCGTGATCGAAAGGGACGGAATGATCCTTGCATACAGAAGGCCGGCGTCAAAGGCGCGTCCGCTGATGTATGAATTCCCCGGCGGAAAGCGTGAAGAGGGCGAGACCGACGAGGCTGCGCTCATACGGGAATGCCGCGAGGAGCTGGGCGTGGAGCTGAATATCAGGGGGCTTTACACCGTCCTTACGCATGAATACCCCGAAATAACCGTTCGGCTCAGCTTCTTCCTCTCCGAAATAGCGGAGGGAGAGCCAAGGGGGCTTGAAAACGGCAGCTTCCGCTGGGTCACAAGGGCGGAAGCGCAGGAGCTGGAGTTCTGTCCGCCCGACCGCATCGTCGTCGAAATGCTTAACAGCTCTCCCGGCAAAGCGGAGATAGAGAATGCGCTCCTCTCCATGCGTGATGAGGGCTATGCGTCGTTTACCGCCAATCTCACGCCCAATCTTTCCGCATCGGATATCATCGGCGTCCGCGTGCCGGAGCTCAGACGCTATGCACGCTCCCTCTTTAAGACCGCCGACACGCCTGCCGTCGAACGCTTTCTCGGCTGCCTGCCGCACAGGTATCTTGAAGAAAACAATCTGCACGCCTTCATCATCGAACAGCTCCGTGACTATGACGAATGCATTTCAAGGCTTGATGACTTCCTGCCCCACGTGAACAACTGGGCGACCTGCGATATGATGAAGCCCAAGGTGCTTTTCACAAGGCCGAAGGAAACGCTCGCGCATATCGACCGCTGGCTCTCCTCCGGCAGCACCTACGCCGTGCGCTTCGGCCTCTGCATTCTCATGCGCTACCTCGGAAAGTATTATGACGATACAATTCTGCCGCGCGCCGCCTCGGTACGCTCGGACGAATACTATGTGAAGATGATGCAGGCATGGTTCTTTGCCACCGCCCTCACCAAACGCTATGACGAGGCTCTCGCCGTCATCAGCTCCCGAAGCCTGCCGCCGTGGGTCCACAACAAGGCCATTCAGAAGGCAAGGGAGAGCAGAATGATACCCGATGAACGCAAAGCGGAGCTTTCCGCATATAAGATTTGACCCGAATTGCCCCCGGAAGGGCTCTCCCTTCCGGGGTGAACCGCAATATATTTCTTCTATTTGCGCCGCTTTTAACATTTGTGACAATTTTTTTGTACATTTTTTCTTCAACCTATGTTATTATATAGTCGCGTACATTCGCCGTGATGTATTTCGGATCTTCCGTTCCGCGCGTACAGGAGGTGTGTAAATGCCCTTTAACGATATAATCAACGCCATCATCAGCGGTTTTCAGGATATCCGCTTTCAGGATGTGCTTGATATTGTGATAATAACCGTTCTGGTCTATAAGATAATCGAGTGGTCCATGAACACCCGCGCCTATCAGCTTCTGAAGGGGCTGGGCGTTCTGCTGCTCATTCTGCTGCTGAGTACGCTGTTCAACCTTTATACGATAAACTACCTGCTCAACACCCTGCTCGTATCCGGTATCGTCGTCATGGCGGTGATATTCCAGCCGGAGCTGAGGCGTGGGCTTGCGCATATCGGAAGGTTCAAATTCAACTTCTCCGCAAAGGACAAGTCCGAGGACAGCGGCATCGTCAGGGAGATAGTCAATGCGCTTATCGAGCTGTCCAAGCGCAAGGTCGGCGCACTCATCGTCATCGAGCGTGAGACCAAGCTCGACGAATACCTTCCCACCGGCACGCCGGTGGACGCCAAGATAACCAGTGCGCTCATACAGAACATATTCGAGCCGAACACGCCGCTGCACGACGGCGCGGTCATTGTCCGCGACGGCAGGATACACTATGCCGCCTGCGTGCTTCCGCTGTTTGACGACGCCAACATATCCAGGGAGCTTGGCACCCGTCACCGCGCGGCGATGGGCGTTTCGCAGGCCTCCGACAGCCTTACGCTCGTCGTATCCGAGGAGACCGGCGTCATATCCTATGCCGAAAACGGAAAGCTCGTGCGCTATGTGGATCGCATTGCGCTGACGGAGCTTCTTGAAAGCATCTTCTCCGCTCCGCAGGAGGAAAAGCCCTTCGCATTCCTGACCAAGAGGTTGAATAAAGACGATGAAAATAAATGAGCTGTTTCAAAAGCCTAATACGGCAAAAAACGCCGCCGGCTCCGAGAATGAGGGCGGCGGCAAGGGCGGAGCAGACAGGCCCGTATGGTATAAGCGTCCATGGGTACACAAGCTCCTCTATGCGTTTATCGCGCTCATCATCTCCGTCACGCTCTGGGGCTATGTGCTGATGAGCGAGAATCCGAGCCGTTCCCTTAGGATAGAGAATATCCCCGTCACCTTTGAGGCCGGCAGCGAATCCGACCTTTACGCCAGAAATCTGACCCTTGTCGGCAATATCGACGAGATACTTCCCTCCATCTCCGTATTCGTCAAGACCACGCTCAACGACCTTCCCCGGTTCAAGGGGCGTGAGACCGATATAGTCAAGGCGACCGTCAGCCTTAACTCGGTACACAGCGCCGGCGAGCATTCGCTTGCCGTCAATGTCACCACGAGCATCGGCGAGATAGAACGTATTTCCATAGACAATATCGTTGTGACCGTCGATAATCTCGTTGAGCGCACCATCCCGGTATCCGCCCATATCATGGGTGAGCTTCCCGAAGGCTATTGGCATGACGAGGTACAGCTCCTGACCAACAGCGTCCAGATACGCGGCGCCGAAAGCGAGCTTCAGAGTATCGTCAAGGCAGGCTGTGTGATAGACCTTTCCGGCAGGACGGAGGCAATAAACGATTCGTTCACCCTTAATCTTTACGACATTAACGATCAGCTCGTCACCACCTCAAGCCTGACCGGGAGCATTCCTGCCGTAACGGTGCGCATGAACATACTGCCCAAGCTGGATATCCCTCTCAGCGCCAATATCATCGGCCAAAGCGCAATGAAGGACATCTATGAGATAACGCAGATACTTATCCAGCCTGCCACGGTGAGCATCGCGGCGGACAGAGCTATCCTCGAACAGCTTCCCGACCTTATCTCCCTTGAAAGCATCGACGTTGCGAATATTGACGACGAATGCACCCTCAATTACGAGGTCAGGCTCATAGGAATGCCCGAGGGGGCGACACTCATAAACGGAATAGATACCTTCTCCGTCACGATAGAGGTTCGAGAGCGCATCGAAGAGGTGACCTTTGAGAGTATGCCCGTAAGCATCATCAACGAGGATACGGACAGCTTCTCCTATCAGTACTCCCCAAGCACCGCAGCGGTGACCCTCCGTGGAAAGGCAAGCCTTATCCGCAGCCTGTATTCCATGGACATTCGGCTGACCCTCAACATGGCCGGAAACGGCATCGGCACCTATACGCTGATACCGGAGCTGGAGCTTCTCAACGGCAAGCAGGCGTATCTGTTCGACCTTGAATACACCGTGACCCCGGTGACCTGCACGGTCACAGCCGCCCAGAACGAATAGCGGCGGTAAGCGAAAAACCATCTGAACGAAAGGATCAAGCCGCAATGCGACTTCTGTTGACCAATCTGAGTCTGCCGTTCAATGCGCCGGACTCCATGCTCAAGCGGCTCATAGCCAACCAGACCGGGCTGCCCGTTGACGTCGTCGGGAGGCTCAAAATAGTCCACCGCTCGCTCGATGCGCGCGACAAGGGCGACATTCGCTATCTTTACAGCGTTACGCTCGATGTTTCGGAGACGGACGGCAGGCGAGTGCTCGCAAGGCGGCTCGGCAATGTCTCCGTCGCTCCGGAGGAAGCCAAGCCGGAGCTGATCCCGGGAAGCATACCGCAGCCCGCTCCGATCGTGGTCGTGGGGCTTGGCCCCGGCGGCCTGTTTGCGGCTTATGAGCTTGCAAGGCTCGGTTACAGCGTCATCGTCCTCGAAAGGGGCAAGCCCATCTCCGAACGCAAGAGGGATGTCGATGCATTCTGGAGCGGCGGCGAGCCGAACCCCAACAGCAACATCATGTTCGGCGAGGGCGGCGCAGGCGCATTCTCGGACGGCAAGCTGACCACCCGGATCAAGGACGCAAGGGCGGACGACGTGGTGGAAACGCTCGTCAGATTCGGTGCGGAAAAGAGCATCGCAGTGGACGCAAAGCCCCATGTGGGCACGGATATGCTCTCCGATGTCATCATGAATATGCGCCGTGAGCTTGTGCGCCTTGGCGTTGATATCCGCTTCAACTCCTGCATGACCGATTTCACATCTACCGATGGGAGAATAACCTCCGTTACAGTCAACGGACAAGAGAAAATATCCTGCTGTGCGGTCATACTTGCCATTGGGCAGGCCGCAAGGGATACCTACCGCATGCTTTTGAGCCGCGGAGTGGAGCTTGTGCAGAAGCCCTTCGCCGTCGGCGTCCGGATAGAGCATCCGCAGGAATTTATCAACCGTTCCCAGTTCGGGAGCTATGCAGGGCATCCCCGTCTCGGCGCAGCGGAATACAGGCTGACCGGAAAGACCGGGGACAGGGGCGTTTACACCTTCTGCATGTGCCCCGGCGGCGTGGTGGTGGCATCGTCCTCCGACAGGGAGCAGGTGGTCACCAACGGCATGAGCTATCACGCCCGTGACGGCAGGAACGCCAATTCCGCCATCATCGTCCAGGTAAATCCCAGCGATTTCGGCTCGGATCCGCTTGCCGGGCTGGTCTTTCAGGAAAAGATCGAGCGTGCAGCCTTCCGTCTCGGCGGCGGCGACTACCGTGCGCCGGCCATTCGCGTGGGGGACTTCCTCTCCGGCAAAAAGCCCACGGGCTTTGGTGCAGTCACACCCACCTACCGCCCCGGAGTCGTGCCTGCCGATATTCGCCGCTGCTTCCCTGCGGTCATCGGCAACGGCATTGCGGACGGCATTCGTGCCTTTGCCCGGCGCATACGGGGCTTCGATATGTACGATGCGGTGCTGACAGCGGTCGAGAGCCGTTCAAGCTCCCCTGTCAGGATACAGCGTACCGAGTCCGGCGAAGCGACGCGCGTAAAGGGGCTTTACCCCGTTGGCGAGGGTGCAGGCTATGCCGGCGGAATCGTGAGCGCGGCGGTCGACGGCATCAAGGCGGCGGAGAAGCTCATCTCCGCATATGCGCCCGTACATTGATTAAAAATACAACGCCCAAACACTAAGATTATGAAGAAATATCATGTTATCGTCGGGCATTTCGGCTCCGGAAAGACCGAAATATCCCTTAATATCGCCTTCAATGCGGCGAAAGAAGCAAAAAAGGTCACGCTTGTTGACCTTGATATAGTAAATCCGTATTTCCGCACGGCGGAGCGGTTCAGGGAGCTGGAGGCTGCCGGCATCAGGCTGCTGAATCCCTCGTTCGTCACCTCCGGCGTGGAGATACCTGCGCTGCCTGCGGAGATCTATTCCGCCTTCAGCGACGACAGCGACCTTGTTATCTTTGATGTCGGCGGCGATGCTGCCGGTGCGATCGCACTGGGGCAGTATTACCGCTTCTTTTCGAGGATACCTGCGGAGAGCCTTGAGGTTTCTTATGTAATAAACGCACGCAGGCCCTTCTCCGCCGACCTTGAGGGCAATCTTGAGATGATAAACTCCGTGCGCCCTGCCGCAAGGATGGAGATAGACAATCTCATAAACAACACCAACCTATCGCAGGAAACGGGCGTCCGTGAGCTTATAGACGGCTATAAGCTCGTCGGCGAGGTGTCCGAAGCCACAGGGCTTCCCGTACGGAACACCGTCAGCACCGCCCCGGTACTTGAGGAGTTCATGCACTATGCCGAGGCGAACGCCCTTGACAGGCGTTATATCGGCGAATACATGGCAATAGAACGCTATATGCACAGGGATTGGGAACGCTTTACCATGGAGGGGCTCTGATGCGTATCGATGCAGGCAGGCTGAGCATTCCGCGTGAAAAGACCGCTGCCTTCACCGGGCGGCGGCTGAGCAAGCTGCCCTGGACAAGCGATGACGATTCGCGCTGCGTCGATTTTCTGAACCGGCTGGAGGCGGAGATCATCCGTGCGTATGATGACGGCAAACGGTATTTCATCAGCGGAATGGCAAGCGGAGTGGACAGCTATGCCGCAAGGATCGTGCTCAAGCTTCGCAAAAGCCATACCGATATGTCGCTTATATGCGTCTTTCCTGCCGGCATCACCTGCTATTCGCACAGGTTCTTCAGCAGAAACTGTGATATTTTCATCGTCCTGAGCGAGACCTATTGCACCGGCTGTATGCAGCGGCGCAACCGCTATATGGTGGAGCATTCCTCCGAGCTTATCGCCTGCTACGAGGGCGGCGATTTTGGAGGCACTGCCCAAACGGTGCGTATGGCTGCCGAAGCCGGGATAAAAGTGACCGTCGTCCCGACCGTGCCATGCGCGCGCCGGGATACCTGACCTCTATTCAGTATTAAATAAAAGGAACGACCATGCCGCTGCTGGCAGTAAGAAATCTAACCAAATCATTTGTGACAAGGGTGCTGTTTTCGGGCATCAGCTTTGAAGTCGATACGGGCGACCATATCGGCTTTGTCGGCGTGAACGGCTGCGGCAAATCCACGCTGTTCCGCATACTCCTCGGGGAGGAGAGCTATGACGAAGGGGACATCTATTTCGGCTCCGAAACGAAGATAGGCAGCATGACCCAGAGCGTCACCGATGCGGACAAATCCCTCTACGAATACACGCTGGATGTCTTTTCGGAGCTTATGGGCATCGAAGACGAGCTTGAGCTTATCAGCCGCGAGCTTAATTCCGACTGCGGCGAAGCAAGGCGTGAAAGGCTCATCGACCGCCAGCACCGCCTGACAAGCCGCTATGACGACCTCGGCGGCACGACCTATCGGGCAAGGACACGCTCCACGCTCCTTGGTTTGGGCTTTACGGAGGAGGAGCTTGACCGCAGTGCGAACACCTTCAGCGGCGGCCAGCGCAACAAGGCGCAGCTTGCAAGGCTGCTGCTGTCCAATTCCAACCTGCTGCTTTTGGACGAACCCACCAACCATCTCGACATCAGGGCGATAGAATGGCTGGAGGGCTTCCTCGGCTCATATCGCGGAGCGTTCATCGTCATCTCCCACGACAGATATTTTCTCGACAAGGTCACGAACAGGACCATCGAACTGAAGGATAGACGCCTTTTTATCACCGCCGGCAATTACTCAAGGCATATAGAGCTTCGCAGCACGGCAAGGGAGCTTGAGCGCAGGCGCTATATGCGCACGCAGCGCGAGATCAAACGTATTGAGGGCATCATCGAGCAGCAGAAGCGTTGGAATCAGGAGCGTAACTATGTGACCGCCGCCTCCAAGCAGAAGCAGGCGGACAGACTCCGTGCAACGCTTGTCGAGCCGGAGAAGGACAGCGCATCCATACACTTTACCTTCAAAGCACGCACCGTCAGCGGCAACGATGTTATCGCAGCCAAAAAGCTCGGCAAATCCTTCGACGGCAAGCCCGTGTTCCGCGGCGTCGATATGCTCGTCAGAAAGGGCGAAAAGGTCTTTATCCTCGGCGACAACGGCTGCGGCAAGACAACGCTGCTGAATATCCTTGCCGGAAAGCTTCGCCCGACGGAGGGCAGCTTCTATCTCGGCGCCCATGTCGAGCCTGCCTATTATGAGCAGACCATGACCTCGCTCAAAGCGGAAAACACCGTGCTGGAGGAGGTATGGGACAGATACTATACGACCATACCGAGGAAGGATATGTGCAACGCCCTTGCGGCGTTCCTGTTCCGGGGCGACGACATCGACAAGCCCGTCTCCATGCTGTCGGGCGGCGAGCTGGCAAGGGTGCAGCTATTGAAGCTCATGCTGACGGGCAGCAACCTGCTGCTCATGGACGAGCCGACCAACCACCTCGACATCGACTCACGAGAGGCACTGGAGGCGGCGCTGGAGGAATATGACGGCACGATGCTTATCGTCACCCACGACCGTTTTCTCGTCAACCGCCTTGCGGACAGGATACTGCATATGACGGAGAACGGCCTGACGGAATACATCGGCGGCTATGACGAATACATTGCCGCGCTTGCCGAGCAGCGGAGCGGCGAAAACGAAGCAAGGCGTTCCGAATCACGCAGCGCAGCGGAATACCGCGAAAAGAAGGCGCAGCAGAGCGCGATAAACCACGCAAGGGGCGAGGCTGCGCGCTGCGAGGCCGCTGCTGCGGCGGCGGAAAAGGAACTTGCGGAGCTTGAAGAGCAGATGAACCTTCCGCATATCGCCACCGACTATAAAAAGGCTCAGGAGCTTGCGGCAAAGGCTGATGAACTGCGTATCCGCATCGATGAGCTGTACGGAAAATGGGAGGAAGCGGAGAACAGGCTGTCCGCCCTCGTTTCCGATCTGTAAAATTGAAATAAAGTCCGAAGCATCGGCAAAGCATAACATATAGACTTATTGAAAGGAAAACATTATTTTGGCAAAAAAGACGGCTCCGAAGCTCAGGATAATACCGCTCGGCGGTCTCGGAGAAATCGGAAAGAATATGACCGTATTCGAATACGGTGATGATATTATCGTTGTGGACTGCGGCCTTGCGTTCCCCGATGAGGATATGCTGGGCATAGATATAGTAATACCCGATATGTCGTACCTGGAGCTTTGCTCCGAAAAGCTCAGGGCGTTCATAATCACCCACGGCCACGAGGATCATATCGGCGCGATACCGTACGCCATGGATAAATTCCAGGTCCCGGTGTACGGCACGAAATTCACGCTTGCGCTGGTGGATCATAAACTTCATGAAAAGGGCATAAACAACGCCGATCTGCGCTGCATCGCCGCAGGCGATATCATAGAGATAGGCTGCTTCAGGATAGAGTTCATCAAGGTCAGCCACTCCATAGCCGGCGCAGTTGCGCTCGCAATCACCACCCCGGTCGGCGTTATCATACATACCGGTGATTTCAAGGTGGACTATACCCCCATCGACAACGAGCCCATCGACATGGGCAGCTTTGCACGCTACGGCACCAAGGGCGTGCTTGCGCTCATGATGGACAGCACCAACGCCGAATCCGCAGGCATTACGCCGTCGGAGGCGGAGCTGGGCAAAACATTTGAACAGGTGTTCAACGAGGCGGATGGCAGGATAATCGTCGCCTCCTTTGCCTCCAACGTATACAGGATACAGCAGGTGGTCGATATCGCCGCCGCACATGGCCGTGTCGTCTGCTTCCAGGGGCGGAGCATGGTCATGATAGGGAAGATTGCGCAGGAGCTTGGGTATCTGCACATTCCCGAGGGCTGCGAGGTGCCGCTTGAAAAGCTCAAGAATTACGAGAATAACCGCGTCTGCATACTGACCACAGGCAGCCAGGGCGAATCGATGAGCGGACTTTTCCGCATGGCAAACGCCAACCACAAGGTCATCATCGGCAAGGGCGACACCGTGGTCATATCCGCCTCTGCCATTCCCGGCAACGAGAATACCGTCTCGCGTGTCATCAACGAGCTATTCCGCAAGGGCGTCGAGGTCATTTACGACCGCGCGGATATGCTCCACGTCTCCGGCCATGCCTGTCAGGAGGAGCTGAAGATCATCCACGCGCTCACAAAGCCGAAGTATTTTATCCCCGTACACGGCGAGCAGCGTATGCTGCAGATCCATAAGAACCTTGCCATGTCCATGGGCATGGACCGCAAGAACATCGCCATCTGCGAAAACGGCGACGCGGTGGAGATCACCGCCCGCACGATGAAGCTCGTGCCGGGCATGGCGCCCGCCGGCGAGATCTTCGTGGACGGCAGCGGTGTGGGCGACGTCGGCGCCGTGGTCCTGCGCGACCGCAAGCATCTCGCCGAGGACGGCATGGTGGTGGTCGTGCTGCCCATCTCCGCGCACGACGGCTATATGCTCGCCGAGCCTGAGATCATCACCCGCGGCTTCATCTACGTCAAGGAGTCCGAGGAGCTGATGAATGAGCTCAAGACCGTGGTCATGTCCGCCGCCG
>UQNF01000053.1 GCA_900542285.1 uncultured Clostridium sp. | reverse complement strand
CGTTTTCGGCAGCAGCCGTTTCAAGGGCCTCTCTTGAGAGCGGGAGCTGACAGCCGCGTAAAATATATAGTATCGTAAGCTTTGCTCTATCCTCACCGTTTGCAAAAAACATACCGTGCCTCCCTTCAGCAATAACAAGAAAACATAACGGAGCCATGGTTTTTTCATGCTCCTGCGTATATGGAATTATATCACGAATCCCGGATCAAGAAAAGAAAAAAATTTTTGTCGTGTTCTCAAAAAAGGGGTTGCAAATTCGAACGGTATCGTGTATAATACATCTCGTTCGATGGGGTTATAGCCCAGCTGGTTAGAGCGCTACGTTGACATCGTAGAGGTCATTGGTTCGATCCCAATTAATCCCACCAGAGTCATTCATCCTGTGGTGTGCGTTACGTTTTGATTTATAAACCCTCGCCTTGTAAATAGGGGTTATAGTCTCGGATCGTGGCAGGCGCCCCCGCCTCTTGCTTTTGCAATGCCTTGGGGTACCGGAAGCATCAGCATAACACCCGCACCTGCTAGAAATAGTGGGTATTATAAGCAAAGCGGACGGCACCTTGGGACTTGACATTGCCGAATGGTGTAACGGTAACACTAACGACTCTGACTCGTTCATTCCTGGTTCGAATCCAGGTTCGGCAGCCATCACAGACATAGACCAAGCGTTTATGTCTGTTTTTGTATTTCTTGTCAAAAGTTCCATACTGTGCTATAATCAGCATGCAGAAATATTTTTCAGATTTTTGTCAACCGTATTCTGCCGTCGTGCGTTATATTAAGGAGAAAGGGATTGGCTAAGCTCGATTTCGACAAGATCTATACCGATTACTCCCGTCTCGTCTACTGGGCGGCCTATCGAGTCGTATCCCATAGGGAGACCGCAGAGGATGTGACGCAAACGGTGTTCACAAAGGTTTTGGCAAACAAGGCGACCCTTATCAAGCTTGCCGAACCACAGCTCAAGAGCTGGCTCTATCGCACGACAACCAACCTGGCTCTTGACATCGTTCGTAGAAACAAGTATGAGCAGCCTGACGCCGAGCCCATAAGCGAACTAATAGCGGATGACAGTCCGAGTCCGGAGAAAGTGGCCATTGATCGCGACCGCGCCGAACGGGTTCGCCAAGCCGTCGATTCCCTTGATGATGCATATCGTGAAGTCGTTATGCTTCATTATTTCTCCAATCTCACCGTGCGTGAAATCTCCGAATGCACAGGAATAAGCGAAGGAACAATCAAATCCCGCTTGGTCCGCGCCCGTACGCTGCTTGCCGAAAGGCTGAAGAACGAGGTATCTCTGATATGACCGATAAGGCTTATACTAACGATAATATTACCATACTGCCCGATGAGAATGATCTGGCAAAGCTTGATGAGCTTCTATGCGCCTCCGCTGATACTCTAACCGCAGAGGTGGATTTCGACGCAATCAAGCAGCGTGCTGTCCAAGCGAACAAGAGAAAGCAAGCCAAGCGCCGCAGACTGTTCAGCTGTGTCGCTGCTGCGGCCTGCATGCTGCTATGCTTTGGTGTTGTCGGTTCGGCGATCATGAATAGGATAAAGCCTGGTGGTAATATCACCGCTCACGAAACCGATAATCCCAACAGCAACGAGATCAAGGATCCATTTGAAGACTCCATTCCTAACCGATACACCCAGTGCATGGATGTCGGACTCCCCACCAAGGGCGGCGAAAGCATTTCCGATATAGAACCTACCGAGTTTTATCCGGAGGAGCTTCCGGGCTATATGTATAAGCGCATTGAAAACGACGATGACGGATCCGTCCGCAGTGTTGCTGTAGGAAAGGACACTGCCGGAAACTGTCGGTATTTTGATTGTTCTATCATCAGCTTCGCCCCATATAAGCTATTTCCCGGCGAGGTCGGTACCTTCGAGATCGGCAAGGATACCGTGTTCTATTGGCAGCTTGACAACGACAGCGTCCTATGTGCACGCTTCTTCGGTTTCGATAACGATGATGCCATGAAGCTCTTTAAGGGCATGATCCAAGATATGAAAAAATAGACTCTTTCCTTTTCATTCGAGCCGAACCGCCGCAGCCTGATGCGGCGGTTCGACTTTGTTATTGAATCATCTATCGGTTCTGATATCGTATTTTCTCAGCAGTATTGAACGCTGTTCGCCGATGCGCAGCGCGCCGGAAGCAGAGTTTCCCCTATTCTTGTTCAAGTGCAGCAGGTATTTGAATCCGCGCTGTATCCATGCCGCCGGAAGCAGCAGGATGCAGCGGTTCAAGTAATCATAGCTTGTTCTCATGTATGAGATCGGCGGAAACAGGCTGCGCATCAGTCCGGAGAGCCTGCCGCCTCCGTTTGCGGAGTTTTTGGTTATGTTTGCGCTGTGCGCGCGGCTTTCATCTGCTGTGCCGTACACGCCTGCCGAGAGCATGTCATACAGCATATCGTCTCCACTGACACGCCTGCCGCCCACTAATGAAAGGATAGCTTCGCTCACACCGAAATAAGCTATGCAAATATCGAACACTGCGGCAGTAAAGCTAAGCGCGCAATCCTCAATAAGCAGTTTTTGAAGCATCGCTCCATCGATTTTTTCGAGATACCTCTGCGCATACAGAGCGATGTCGAGCGCCGTACGCACTCCAAACCCTCCGCCGATAAAATGCTTCAGCGCATGAAGGAGCATATAGTACAGGTTTTCCGTATGAGCAAAGGTCCTTATCTCCACCTCCGCACCCCTGCCGCCAAGCAGAATACGCTGGGTTTTGGCCTGTTCAAAAAAGCGGTTGTGACGCCGTGAATACTCTGAGCTTTCATCAAAAAGCCTTCTGTGCAGCTCAATATGCAGCGCATTGGGCATGGTATAGCCTATTACATCCGCACTGTAAACATCCCCGCCGCCGCTGACCGCGCCCAATTCCATGAGCTTGTTATGGCAGCACAGATAATCCCTCTCCCCTGCATAGATATCCTCATCTCCGCTCGGGCGAACGGCTTCGTCCCTGTAAAGGCTCCTTGAGAGCATTCCCTTAACGAGTATCGGTTCTATTCCTTCGCTTTGAAACTCCCTATACAGCTCAGAGAAGCTTATTGTCGCGATCGTCTGCGCAAGGCTCTGGTTCTTTGCCGCACTCATAACCTTTGACGCAAGAGAGTCCTCCATCGTCCTGCAGTACCCGGAAGCATAGAGCATGGGAATGAGCTTCTGTTCAATCGCAAGCCTGATAAGCTCCGCCTGCTCTTCCCTTGAAATAAGCTCCAAAGGCTCCCTGTTGTCAAGATATGCAGAGATGCACTCAATGAATTGATGCTGTACCGGTGTAAATTGAATGGGCATATCCGTTCTCCGTATCTTTCCGATGCTTATACCTCAATATTGACCACTTTACTCAGCACTCCGGCTTCCTCGGCGGCAGCTATTGCGGGATCGAAAGCACCGACATTCGCCGCCCGGTGAGCGTCGCTTCCAATTATAAGCTTCGCGCCGTGATCGCTTATTGTGCGTATCTCCTCCGCCGTCAGGCTGACATGCTTGGCGTTTATCTCCAGTGCAATACCAAGCTGGCGTGCGCAGTCCGCCATATAGGGAATATCGACCCTCAGATATTCATTCGGATGCGAAATGATATTGGCCTTTGCTTTTTCGGCGGCTTCCATTATAGCATCGGGATTTCGCCTTGGCGTGGATCTGCCGTAAAAGCTCTCGCTGATTATGTGGCAGGCAAAGCTATTGAGGGGTGCTATGCCCTTGTGGTATCCGAGTATTATGAGATCATAGTTATCCCTATCCTTGGGCGCATCGCTTTCTCCATAACCGGTCACATTGCACTCGAGGCCTATTTTCACATCGATCACGCCCTCGAACTCCCGTTTGAGTCCTCTTAGCTCTTCATTGAGCCTTGCAAGCTTCTTTCCTCGCACTCCAAAATAGATGTTTCCTCCGGCATGTTCGCTGATGGCGACCGCCTGAAGTCCAAGCTTGACCGCACGCAATATGTTATCACGGGGCGAATCCTTGCCGTGGCTATAATAGGTGTGCGTATGCAGATCATACAATATCTTCATCTTATTTCATCACTCCGTAAGCAAACGGACATATTCCTCTTTTGGAAATTTACCAAGCTTTCTTGCGGTGACAATCGAAAGCACCTCCATTATCGCCTTTTGTGCGCAATTGGTCTCCAATCCGCAGAAGCGATATATCTCCTCAAGCCGTGAAGAGCAGAAAAAGTAATCTGCGATTTCGGCGGCAGGCGAGTTGATGAGGTTGGACATGAACGCTGTGACTGCGCCCTTGCGCTTGGCAATACTCAGGCATTCCAGCGTACACTGGGTAAGTCCCGTCCTGGAAACGCCAAAGAAGACATCCTCCGGCCCCAGCCTTGCGGCATAGCGCAGCATACAGCTCGGATCGCTCATGATAACGGAATCAAGACCTATCCTTATAAAATCACTGCAAATGTTGGTGCAAACGCTTGAAGAGTTATCAACCGCAAAAAATACCACCCTTCTTGCATGAACTATTCTTTCCGAAAGCGAGCAAAGCTGCTCTTTGTCGAGCGTCAATGTTGTCGATTCTATTGCACGAAGCTGACCAAGCATGAGCTTTTCAACAAAATCCTCATCGCTGTCGTCGTCAAGCAGCTCCTTGGCAGCTCCCTTGACGAGGTTGGCGCTGCCGCTGGCAAGTGCTATCTTGAAATCGCTGAAGCCTTGATAGCCAAGCTTTTTCGCAAGTCTGGTCACGCTCGGAAGGCTTACCGCAGCGGCTGAGGCAAGCTCCGTGATCGTCATGTACATCGCTTTGTCGTCATTCTTAAGTACAAAGTCCGCGACCCTGCGCTCAGCAGGCGGAAGAGTGGAATAGAGAGAGTTTAGTTTTGCTTTTACGGGCATTATGGCTCCTAATCGTTTGTTATGTTAATATCTTACAATAAAACCTCGTTGTTTTCAAGCGTCCAATTCGTTTTTTAGCACTTATCAGCCGATTTATTGGATTTTTCTTTCGCTTATGTGTAAATTATTAAAATGGAAGCCCCCTTTCGGGGGCAGGAGGTAAGCATCAGTCATAGCCCAGGAAAGACCGGAAGTATTGGACGTATGCGGAATAATCCAGATCGCCGAATAGTACATTTTGTTCGATTCCGCCGATATAAATGCTTTCCGGATACATCCATTGTCCATGCTCAAAGCTGATTGATTTATCGCTGAAATAAGCATAGCCCAAGTCTATCGAAGGATAGGAGGTTATCTCTACTCTGACCACATAGACATCGCCGTTCTGGTCGCGGAATACGATCTCTCCCCTACGCTGGTGCGGAACATAATCCGAATCGAAGTTTCCCCGGATAGGAGCGGCATAGCCGAGTCCTCCGCCGTCCAGGTTCAGCGAGCATGACGCCCTGACCGGAGTCAGCACCGTACCTGCGGGCAGTGTGACGGCATTCCACTCGACTCCCCCCTCCTTAAACGGATAACAGATCAGCGGAACGGCAAGCACCGCTTTTTGCTCCGGAAACGGCTCTATCCCCGTATCGGTAATAATATCAATGGTATGCTTGTAGAACAGCTCTCCGTTTGTATAGAATCTCAATTCAAGATCATCAGTAAGCGTTGCGTTGAGCTGCATATAGCGGAACCCCATTACGTTCACAAATGTTTCAATGGCAAGATGATTGTCCTTGCAAGCAAGGCCGAGATACGGTTCGTCCTCGCCATAGCTCATGATGCAATTCGCTGTAAGCTTGTTTTCGGCGTCCAACCTGAAAACATAGTATTCTCCGTGAATACCCTGCACTCTGCTGTTTCTCATCCGGACAATCATTTCAACGCAATCGTCATTCACATTCCAGTCGATGAAAATAAGCTGTTCCGGCTTAAGATCGCGGAATTCCGATAGATCCACTGGGTTCCAACTCGAATACACCGTTAGCCAGCTGTCGGGCATGTATTCTGCAAGCACTTCACCATTGCGAAGTATCACAAGCCCCTCTGCGGCAGTTATGCAGACAGTTTCTTTCTCGCCGTCGGCATCAATATCCAGTTCGTATGCTTCTGTGCTCTGTTTTCCGTTTTCATGAGTAATTATGCTAAGACCCGTCTCTGCGATGAAGATGCTGTCCTTCGTCGGCTTGCTTGTCTTAATCTTAACGACCGTTTCGGGCAGGGTCATCTCTTCCGAATGAACAATGCCCAAGATCTCTTCCAGTTCGCGGACGTAATCCTCACACATATAGTTTTGATATGGAATAATGAAATGCTCAGAAATGAACTCTTTCATTCCGCAGTCTTCGGTGAAATCGTACCCGTCTCCGGAAGGAGTAAGCTTTAGCTCAATTGCTGTGGTCATGACAAGATCGGTAGTATCCATGCACGAACTAAGCATATTCTCGACAGACGACAGCAGCATATCCTCGGTATAGCCCATATTGTTTCTTATCTGGTTTTCAATGGACTCTTTGATAAACGCTTCCATATCCGGAGTGGTCATCTCTACCCGGGCTATCAATTCCGTTTCATCTATACTTATTATTTTATAATGTGCGCACTGAAGATATAGCTGCAGTATGGCTTTTGCTTTTGCCTCCAGTTCAGGGAATGCAGTATCCAGCTCAAGCCCAAAAAGATTTGATGAATAGTATACCAAACCCGAAACATTGCCGTTAACCAATGTGTTGGAAGGCTTTTCGGTCGGCATGTTGCTTAAAATAACGAAGTTTGTGCTGTCCGGCGTTTCAGTGTCTTCGGAACCATACTTGTTGATCGATGCCGCACAGCCAATGGCATAAACCAATATCGATGATATCAACAACGCTGTCAACAGTATGTTTGCACGCTTCATCGCTGATCATTTCTCCTTTCCCAATGCTTAGCTTCGTTGTGTTATTCATTATATTATTTGTTGTTGCCTGTGTCAATGCTTTAGATATGAACGAATTGTGAACAATTTCGCTGTTTGGGCTTTTTGGAGGCCGCACGGCGGAATTTCGTATTAAATATACTTGATTTTTTCTTTGTTTCCGCTTGAAATTACGGTGATTGGGGGATATAATGGGTTTTGGACTATGCCCCGGGCAGCAAAGCCTTTGCTTTGGTGCCTGCGGACTGGCAAATTCTACAGGAGGACATATCTCTATGGCAAAGACCGTCACTATTGATGGCAATACCGCTGCAGCGCATGTTGCATATGCGTTTTCCGATGTTGCAGCGATTTACCCCATAACCCCCTCCTCTCCCATGGCAGAGGTTGCGGACGAATGGGGCGCACAGGGCAGAATTAATCTTTTCGGTCAGAAGGTTCGCATCGCTGAGATGCAGTCCGAGGGCGGCGCAGCAGGCGCAGTTCACGGTTCGCTTTCAGCAGGCGCTCTCACCACCACTTTCACCGCTTCTCAGGGTCTTCTTCTGATGATCCCCAATATGTATAAGATCTCCGGCGAATTGCTTCCCGGTGTCTTCCACGTTACCGCTCGCGCGCTCGCCGCTCACTCCCTCTCCATCTTCGGAGACCACAGCGACGTTATGGCATGCCGCCAGACCGGTTTTGCAATGCTCGCTTCCGCTTCCGTACAGGAAGTTATGGATCTTGCACTTGTAACTCATCTTTCCGCCATCAAGGCAAGCCTTCCCTTCGTACACTTCTTCGACGGCTTCCGTACCTCCCATGAGATCCAGAAGATCGAGCAGATCGACTACGAGGATATGGCAAAGCTGCTTGACCGCGATGCAGTCAAGGCATTCCGTGACCGTGCTCTCAATCCTGAGCATCCCCATCAGGCCGGTACCGCTCAGAACCCCGACATCTACTTCCAGGGTCGTGAGGCTGCCAATATCCACTACGCCAAGGTTCCCGAGATCGTTCAGCATTACATGGACGAGGTTGGCGAGCTGACCGGACGCAGGTATCATCTCTTTGACTATGTCGGCGCACCCGATGCAGAGCGTGTTATCGTTATCATGGGCAGCGGCGCGGATGTTACCGAAGAAGCCATCAATTATCTCAACTCCAAGGGCGAGAAGCTTGGTCTCATCAAAGTTCGCCTTTACAGGCCCTTCGCAGCCGACAAGTTCATCGCTGCTATCCCCGCAACCTGCAAGAAGATCGCAGTGCTCGACAGGACTAAGGAGCCCGGTTCCCTCGGCGAACCTCTCTACCTCGATGTAGTTGACGCTCTTGCCGAAGCAGGCCGCAGCGATATCAAGTGCTACGGCGGCCGTTATGGTCTTGGCAGCAAGGAATTCACCCCCACCATGGTCAAGGCAATCTATGACAACCTCGCACTTGCAGAGCCCAAGAATCATTTCACCGTCGGCATCATCGACGATGTTATGAACACCTCCATCCCCATGAACGAATTCGTCAATGCTGCTCCCGCAGGCACCATCTGCTGCAAGTTCTTCGGCCTTGGCAGCGACGGTACCGTAGGTGCCAACAAGAACAGCATCAAGATCATCGGCGACCACACCGACATGTTCGCTCAGGGTTATTTCGCATATGACTCCAAGAAGTCCGGCGGTCTGACCATCAGCCACCTCCGCTTCGGCAAGACCCCCATCCAGAGCCCCTACCTCATCGACAGCGCTGACTTCGTAGCATGCCACAACGCAAGCTATGTCACCAAGTACGATGTTCTCGAAGGTCTCAAGGACGGCGGCGTATTCCTTCTCAACTCGCCCTGGACGGTCGAGGATATGGAGAGAGAGCTTCCCGCTTCCATGAAGCGCACCATTGCCGAGAAGCATATCCGTTTCTACAACATCGACGGCGTTAAGCTCGCTCGTGAAGTTGGCATGGGCAACCGAATCAACACCATCATGCAGAGCGCATTCTTTAAGCTTGCCGAGGTCATCCCCGTTGAAGACGCTATCGGCTACATGAAAGCTGCCGCTAAGAAGAGCTATTCAAAGAAGGGTGAAGATGTAGTTCAGAAGAACTATGCCGCTATCGATATCGGTATCAACGGCCTCACCGAGATCAACTATCCCGCAGAGTGGGCAAATGCTGTCACCGGCGCGGAAGCGATGTTCGTAAGCGACGATCCTTACTTTGTAGATTTCATCAAGCCCATCCTTGCACAGCAGGGCGACAAGCTCCCCGTAAGCAAGCTCGCAGCCGACGGCTTTGTTCCCACCGGAACCACCAAGTTCGAGAAGCGCGGCATCGCTGTTGAAGTTCCTGCATGGATCCCCGAGAATTGTATCCAGTGCAACCAGTGCTCGCTCGTATGTCCCCATGCCTGCATCCGTCCCTTCGTTGTAGAGGAAGGCACCGAGACTCCCGCTGAGTTCGTAACCAAGAAGGCCATCGGCGTCGGCGACGGCAAGCTCTTCCGCATTCAGGTCAGCCCCTATGACTGCACCGGCTGCGGCAACTGCGTTGATGTCTGCCCCGCAAAGGTCAAGGCTCTCAAGATGGTTCCCCTCACCGAGTGCGAGACCGTCGAACATAAGAATTGGAACTACGCTCTTGAACTTCCCGTTCTCGATCTGCCCATCAACAAGGCGACCGTTAAGGGCAGCCAGTATCTCCAGCCCTTGTTCGAGTTCTCCGGCGCATGCGCAGGCTGCGGCGAAACCCCCTATGTAAAGCTCGTCACCCAGCTCTTTGGCGACAGGATGATCGTTGCTAATGCAACCGGATGCTCCTCCATCTACGGCGGCTCCGCTCCCACCTGCCCCTACACCGTAAACAAGCAGGGTCATGGTCCCGCTTGGGCAAACTCCCTCTTCGAGGACAACGCAGAGTTCGGCTTTGGTATGAACCTCGCAACCGAACACCGCCGCGCAGCTCTTGCCGACACCGTTCGACAGCTCATCGCCGTTCCCTACTGCGATGCGGATCTCAAGGCAGCAGGTCAGGCATGGCTTGACAACATGAACGATGCAGAGGGCTCCAGGAAGGCCTCCGCAAAGCTCGTTGAAGAGCTGAACGCCAGCGTTATCGAAGGCTGCCCCTGCGAAGCATGCAACCTCGGCCGCAAGGTTCTTGAGAACAAGGATCTGCTCGTCAAGAAGAGCCAGTGGATCTTCGGCGGTGACGGCTGGGCATACGATATCGGCTACGGCGGACTCGATCACGTCCTCGCAATGGATGAGGATGTCAATGTTCTCGTAATGGATACCGAAGTCTATTCCAACACCGGCGGACAGTCCTCCAAGGCAACTCCCACCGGCTCCGTTGCAAAGTTTGCCGCAGCAGGTAAGCGTACCAAGAAGAAGGACCTCGGCATGATGGCTATGAGCTATGGCTATGTTTACGTTGCCAAGGTCTGCATGGGTGCAAATCCCGCTCAGCTGCTCAAGGCTATCACCGAAGCAGAAGCTTATAAGGGACCCTCCCTTATCATCGCCTATGCTCCCTGCATCAACCACAACATCAAGGCCGGCATGGGCAAGGCTCAGGCAGAGGCTAAGAAGGCAGTTGAAGCCGGATACTGGCCCCTCTACAGGTACAACCCCGATCTGGCAGCACAGGGCAAGAACCCCTTCATCCTCGACAGCAAGCCCGCAAGCGCAAGCTATTCCGAGTTCATTATGGGCGAAGGCCGTTATGCAGCACTCAAGCAGCAGTTCCCCGATCTCGCAGCGGATCTGTTTGCACGCGCTGAGCAGGAAGCCCAGGATAAGTATGATTATTATAAGAAGCTCAACGATATGGAGTAATCCGATCGCAGCTTGACCGTAATTGACAATAATGGCTGCCTAAGCGAACGCTT
>UQNF01000052.1 GCA_900542285.1 uncultured Clostridium sp. | reverse complement strand
ACAGGAGGACCTTCTCTTGCTCCTTATTTGTTACCCATGTATTGTACCTCAACAATTTGCAAATTATACTATGTTTGCTGCTTTCTCAAAACAGCTTCGCTTTATTTCACAGCAGTTTTTGAGAGAAAACAGCTGCTTTCAAAGCCTTTTCCGGCACTTATGAGGGATTTTCTGCCCGTTCCGATGTGCAAACGCTCTCTGCAATAATATGAGGCTCATGCGCCTAAGTACATGAGCCCCGCCGTAAATGCCTTTATTTCCCTGCAAATATCCATGTCATGCCGCCATCGGTGCTTTCGAACCAGACAGTATAGCTTTCGGTCTGTTCCGTTTCAGTGTTATATGCACTGCCGGTAACAAACATAACTCCGCATTCGCCATCAAATACCGGGGACAGTGCAAAGTTTTGTGCAGAGCTTTCATAATCCTCCGGAAGCAAGATGCCTATATCCTCCCAGCTCTCTCCTCCGTCCTCAGTCCTATAGACGATGAGCTTCCGTGGAGAATAGTCGCCTGCCACTTGAACATATCTGTCCGAATAACAGATGAATCCGACCTTATCCGAAAGGATGCATGCGCCGGTCGCCCTGCGAGGGTATGTATTATTATGCCCGAACTCATACCAATTCGATCCGTCATCCGTTCGGAAAATGCAGCAGATTTGTGTATCCGCAACGCTCTCAGTCGTGAAAACGATGAAATCTCGGCCGATAAAGCCCATAAGCTGTAACCCTGTTTCACCATCAACGCCCAGGTTCAGATATTTGCGCATGTATCCTGATAGCTTTTCCTGTGCCTGATCGCCGATAATCCTCGGATATCGCCCTATCGGTCCTGAAAGCTCATATTCCTGCTCGCCATGCTCATTTGTTATAAGCAGTGCCTTTTCATACGCTACGAGGCTTTCACCCTCAAAGCCGAAGTAAACATAACCGGAGGTGTATGAAAAATCCGGCACGTCGTCCAACTCTCCGGCGAGTAAAGCCTGCGTAGCCGCCATGTATTCGCAATACTGGCTGACATACGCACTCGAAGTAGCTGGTGCCTCATTCTGCTGTTCCGGCTGCTCGGACAGTTCGCACGAGATAGTCGTGTTTTCAGACGGAATACAGGCTAAAAATGCAAGGCATATACAAAAAAGCAGTACAAGACTGATGCTTACCAATCCAGTGTTAATTCTTCTTTTGTTGAAATCAGACATTAATATATTCTCCTTCGTATGACGGTGATACATGCAAAGCTTTTTCTCCTTCCCGTTTTGTGCATTTTGCAAATATCATCCCAGAAAGCCTACGGAACAATAACCATTATTTTGCAATGTTAGAAGTTTTGCAGCCGTGTTGATCTGAATCATTGTATCACATCCATTTATCATAGTCGCCATTTTGCATTTCCTCCTAAATAAAATAAATACAATATTGATTATCCTAAAACGAAAACATTGCTAAAGTTTTATAAGGTATCTTTTGACAGTAATGCTCTCCTTGCAACAGACAACATTCAACATAGTAACTTACAAAATGCACGAAATAACATTAATTTCTCCTTTCAACAAAAGCAATTATCTGCTTCTGAAATATAAAATCTACCAATATTACATTAACAAATTTCCATCAGTTTGTTCTGTTAATTATATCATAATAGCAATTGCTTTGTCAATACGAAAACCAATAAAGTAATATAAACCGCTGTAAGACAATTCTGTCTATATCAGCGGTTGTTTTGGTTTTGTTCGATAAGCGGCAAATCATATTTCTTGCCGCTTAAATCTTCATTCTGTCAAGCGTCAAAGACTGTTTTGCCGTTACACATCATCTTCATGGTTTCTGTGTTCGGTCATGAAAGCCGCTCTGTTCTTACGCCTGAACAGGAGGGTGATACCCCAAAGACCTGCGAGACCCACGATGGTATAGATTATTCTTGACACGACCCCGCTCATTCCGCCAAAGATTGCGGCAACGAGATCGAACTGGAATATGCCCACCAGTCCCCAGTTGAGTGCACCGATAATGATCAAGATCAACGACAGTGTATCCATAATTTCAACTCCTTTTCTGACCTCTTGCGAGGTTTATCGGCTTTATTATGACTCCGTCGTTTCGAAACTATGCATAACCTGTCAAAACAGCTCTATCTCAAGCCGGTCAAGATTCACCGGTTCCAAAAAGTCCCTTGGCTTAAAAAAAGTATGGGAAAATCTGTTAAAATCATTGATATGCTTTTGCAGAATTACCGGCCTGCCGAGGTCGAGTTCATGGCATATCTCGCCTATCGGCTCCGACCAATCCTCGACCTGTTCAACGGTTTTTGCCTCAATTTCCACAACGCTTTCGGCTATCGTTTTGTTATCCTTTCGGACTCTGCCCCAAACCTTCATACAGCTTCTATGCCCTCACAAACCAGATGAACACCTCGAGCACGCCATCGCCGTCGAAGCCGATTGGATAGCCGTACATGGTATAGTTCTTTCCGGCCTCCAGTGTACTTGACCCGGCATAGTGGTTATAATACTTAAGATGAATTATGTGATTATCGGAAAGCTGCAGCTTTGCGTACTGATAGTCGCTGCTGTCCATCATTTCGGCAATATAGCCTGATATAACAAATCCTTTGGTCCCGAAATAGATCGGCTTGCTCATATCGCTGTAATTGCATGCCCAAACCGTCGGCACATAATCGTTGAATATTGGCGGACGCTGAACGGCAAACGGACGAACGATAACATTACCGCTCTTGAGTGTGGCTTCAATATTCATCTCATAATTCTTCCCGGCAATCGGCAGATTTACAGTGAAGCTGAAATTGCCCTTGTCATCGACTGTCGGCGCCTCCTTTAGGCTGAATTCAGGGTCATTGGAGGTAATGCTTAGCTTTGCGCCTACCGGCACTGTACCGATGACTGTTATCTCTTCTTTCTCGTTGGAAACGCGCGTATAAAAGCTGTCTGAAATATAGACTACCTGCTGCGCAGTAAGATCCTCAGCCACTATTGCGGTAAACGTCCTCCTAACGGTAAGATAACCAGGAAGGGTCGCTTCAAATTCAATGGAATGATTGCCTTGGGTTTCAAATTTTGTGCTGTATGAAAAGCTCATACCAATCAGCTCAGTCTCTTCGCCATCGAACTTAACGGTTATGTCAGAAATCGGGACTTTGCCTGAAATCGTTATTCTGCCCTCGACACATTCAATGGTATCAACATCAATGACATGCTGCTTCGGCGTCGTATCGTCCGGATCCGGAGTTGAGTTAAGCATCTCCTCAAGCTCCAATTCATGATCGAAAACTATTGCGAACTGCGGAACGGTTATGGTCACAGACGGCACATCCACCTTGAAGGCTTCGGTCTCGCCCTTTTTGATGATGCCGACGGTCGGAACAACATCATATGTCGGCGTACTTATCGGAGCAACGGGAAGCAGATCGCTGACCGGAATATCAAAAGTCACCGATTTCTTGGAGGACACCTCCAGCTCACTGGTCACGTCAGCGCTTGAGCGGAATACGACCTTGTCACCGACATCCGCATTGACCGTCAAGCAGTAGAAGCCTTCCTTGTCGGAACTCGGGACAATGGTTGCCGCATACTTGCTTCCGGACGGTTTGCTGCTCGGAAATACGATAGCAAAGACAAGCACAACGACAAGCAGTGCAATGACTGCGAGAAAAATGGAGATGATGCTGCGTTTACGCTTGGCTTCCGCCTTTCCGTCGGCTTCGGACACGCCCTCTTCCCGATCGGGTTTCTGCGATCTGCTTCCGGCCTTTATTGGCTGAGCTCTGCGAGTTTCATAGTTGGCTCTCGCACGGCTGCCTGATCCCGCCTGCCGCTGTGCGCTCTGAGAATTCTGTGTTCGCTGCCCGGCGGTTTGCTTCTGAGTGTTATTGGCACGCTGTTCGCCTCTCGGACTTTGCGCCTGCTGCGTACGGGGCTCGTAGTTTTCATTGGCAGAACTGCGTTCGCCGCCGCGCGAAGAAGCTCTTGGCTGCGCAGCTCCGGGCTTCTTTCCTACATCTGTCGTTGCCTCCCAGCTTTCAACACCGTTCATAAATCTTTTTTCCAAGTCGGATATGCTGGCATCATCAAACACTCCGGTATCGTCAATAATATCAGAGTCTTCATCGAACATGTCAAAATCGTTTACTGAACCCACGCCGGTAAGCCGTGCTCCGCAGTTTTTGCAATAAGTGACATTGGAACCGTTTTCTGTTCCGCAAGCTCTGCACTTCATTACCTTTTCCTCCCGAGTGACATTCCATAATTAAGAAAATCCGATTGCGGATTCAGACATATTATAGCAAACATGCAGCATCGGTTACAAGCCTTTTTTATCCATTATTCTCCAAATTCACACAAAGTACATAATTAGTCGTAAAATTGCTTTCGGCTCTATTACAGAAATAAAACCGTTTCATGCCGCATTGCTAAACAAGCCAAATAATGCTATAATTTTATACACCCTACTTCACTATGGGAATCCCGAATACGGAGAAAATGATTATGAGCACTATCAGAGACATCTCGCTTGCCCCCCTCGGAAGGAAGCGAATCGAATGGGTCAAGGATTTTATGCCGGTATTGAGCGAGCTGCGCGAAAGATTTATCGTTGAGCAGCCCTTTAAGGGCATGAGGATCTCCGTTTGCGTTCACCTCGAGGCCAAAACCGCATACCTGGGGCTTGTGCTTCGCGACGGTGGAGCGGAGGTTTCAATAACCGGAAGCAACCCACTTTCTACCAAGGACGATATCTGCGCAGCGCTTGCCGAAGAAGGAATGGATGTTCATGCCTTTTTTAGCGCAACCGAAGAGGAGTATTATGAACACATCCGAAGAGTTCTGGAGTTTAAGCCCCATATCATCATCGATGATGGTGGAGAATTCGTAACCATGCTCACCGAATCGCACCCTGAATATGCGACCGATCTCATCGGCGGCTGCGAGGAAACGACCACAGGCATTCATAAGCTCCGCGCAAGGGCGAGCGACGGGACCCTGCCATTCCCCATGCTGGCAGTTAACGATGCGGACTGCAAGCATCTGTTCGATAACCGCCACGGCACCGGCCAGAGCGTATGGGACGGCATCATGAATTCCACCAATAACATGGTTGCCGGAAGGACTGTCGTTGTCGCAGGCTACGGCTTCTGTTCGAGCGGCATAGCCATGCGCGCCAAAGGGCTTGGGGCGAATGTCATAGTTACCGAGGTCAATCCCTTCCGCGCTCTCGAGGCAGCAATGGACGGCTTCAGAGTAATGAAGATGGACGATGCGGCGCCTCTTGGCGACATCTTTGTGACCGCCACGGGCTGCCGCGACGTCATAATCGGACGCCATTTTGAGCGGATGAAAAACAATGTTCTTCTTGCCAATGCAGGCCATTTCGATGTTGAAATAAACAAAAACGATCTCGCCTCCATGGCTGTGAGCATTGATGAGCGCAAGCCCTTTATCACTGGCTACACGATGAAGGACGGACGCAGGCTCAACCTTCTTGCTGACGGCAGGCTCGTCAACATTGTCGCAGGAAACGGACATCCGGCCGAGATCATGGATCTCAGCTTTGCCATCCAAGCTCTGTCCGCAAGGTACCTTGCGCTGCACGGAAAGGAGCTTGCCCCGGGGCTCTATAATGTTCCCAAACAGATTGACGACGAAGTTATCAACATGAAGCTCCGCGCAATGAATCTCGGGCTTGATGAACTGACCCCGGAGCAAAAGGCTTACCTTTCCGGAAAGTAGCGGCGATCAGGCATATTTTCCCAAGGCATACATAAACTACATATAAATTTAGCCGACGGAGGAATATGCTGTGCTTAGCAAAAAAAGCAAGAAAAGACCCGATGAACTGAGTGTTGCTCTGGCAACCTGGCATAACGCCATGAGGCGTTTTGATACTGCATGCGGCGAGGAGGTGCAATTCGTCGCCTTCGAGGTTGAAGCCGCAAAGAACAAGTATTTATACCTATTGAACAAGCGCCGTACGGCTTTTGAAGCCAAAAGCGCAGAATAATCGCAATAATTGCTGCCAAAGGAGGAATTGAGTATGCCGGGGACCGGTATAATAACATTTATTATCGTACTGTTTGTTATCTTCTTGATATTCAAAATTTTTAAGCTTAGCCTTAAACTCTTTTTTAAGCTGCTGCTGAATGCCGTGATCGGCGCAGTGATTCTCTTTATCTTTAACTATGTATTCGCCGGGCTTCTCAACCTTGCCATATTCGAAATACCCATCAACTGGCTTACCGCACTTGTAACAGGTGTTCTTGGCGTTCCCGGCGTAATTTTTCTGTTTATCATCCATCTGATAATATAGGAGGTTATAATGTTTACAATCGAAGAATATCGTGCTTCCGCAAAGGTGCTTGAGGACAAGCTCGGTTCCGTTAAGCCAGAAATCCTCATTATTCTGGGCTCCGGATTGGGCGACCTCGGCGAGTATGTCGAAAATCCTATTATTATAGAGTATCGTGAGATCCCGAACATGGGCGTCAGTACCGCGATCGGACACAAAGGGCGCTTCATCGCCGGACAGCTTGGTGGAAAGAACGTGTTGCTCATGCAGGGCAGGCTGCACTTCTACGAGGGATGGAGCGCGGAGCAGGTCGTGTTCCCCGTTAGGCTTGCAAGGCTCATCGGCATAGAGAAGCTGATAGTTACAAATGCTGCCGGCGGAATTAATACCGCCTTTAACTGCGGAGACTTGATGCTGATTAACGATTTCATAAAGCTTAACGGCATGAATCCGCTTATCGGACCCAACATCGACGAATTCGGTGTGCGTTTTCCCGATATGAGCAAGGTATTCGATCGAGAATTCATGCAGATCTTCCGCGATATCGCCAAAGAAAACGGCGAAACCGTACGCGAGGGTGTGTACTTTTACTGCACCGGTCCTCAGTACGAAACCCCGGCTGAGATCCGCGCCATGCGTATGCTTGGAGCAGACGCTGTGGGCATGAGCACAGTTCCCGAGTGCATCGCGGCTAGGCATTGCGGCATGAGGATCCTGGGCATTACGCTGGTGACTAACATGGCTGCAGGTATTCTGGACAAGCCTTTGGACGGCAACGAGGTCATAGCTGCCGGAAAAGCGGCAGGCGCAAGGTTCTGCAAATATGTCATCGAATTCCTTCGGAGGGTGGATTGATGCTCGATACCCTTATCACGAACGCCAGAATCATTACTATGGATGACGCTTCTCCTGTCTTTGACTCCGGGTGCATAGGGATTGCCGATGGAAAGATTTCCTTCGTCTCCCCCTGTGAACCGGAGAACGTTCAGGCAAGAGAGATCATTGATGCATGCGGAAATATAGTAATGCCCGGACTCATCAACACGCATTGTCACGCTGCGATGTGTGCCCTCCGCGGATATGCGGATGACTATGCGCTCCAAACTTGGCTTTTTGATAAGATCTTCCCGGCAGAAGGCAGGCTGACAAGACAAGCCGTCCTTGCCGGCGCACAGCTCGCCATTGCCGAGATGCTCGCAAGCGGAACCACCTCTTTTTCGGACATGTATTTTTATGAGCCCGATACCGCCGAAATAGTTCTTGATAGCGGCATAAGAGCTTCGCTGAGCAACGGAATAACCGCATTTGGTGACAATTTTTGCTTTGAAAACGACCGCGCCGTTCGCGAGACAATGGAGCTGCTTCACAACTATCACGGCAAGGGCGGCGGAAGGATACGAGCGGACGCCTCAATACACGGCGAATACACGTCCAGGCCCGATGTGTGGGAAAAGGTTGCAGCGCTCGCAAAGGAGAATGACTTGATCATACAAGTCCATGTATCCGAGACTGAAAGTGAACACAACGAATGCATAAAACGCTATGGCATGAGCCCTATACAGGTCCTTGCAAAGCACGGAGTATTGGATAACCGTATCATTGCTGCCCATTGTGTTTGGCTTTCTGACGATGATATGGATATCCTTGCCAAAGCAGGAGGAAGCGCTTCCCATAACCCTACCTCCAACCTCAAGCTTGCAAGCGGAATTGCAAATATTCCCAAGCTGATAGCTCACGGCGTTAACGTATGCCTGGGAACCGACGGCTGCGCGTCCAACAATAATCTTGATCTGCTAAAGGAAGTTAAGCTGGCATCCCTCCTGGCAAAGGGTGCAACACTCGATCCGACCTCTTTGCCTGCGTACGAAGCACTAAAGCTCGCAACCGTAAACGGCGCAAAAGCTCAGGGACGCGAGCATGAAATTGGGATACTTAAGGCAGGCTTTGATGCAGATCTTATCATGCTGAACGTGCATCATCCAAAGCTCCAGCCAATATATGAGCCTGTTTCAACTGTCGTTTATTCGGCTTCAGGCTCCGATGTTTGCATGACAATGGTGCAGGGCAAGGTGCTTTATCGGGATGGCATATGGTACACTCTGGATGTTGAAAAAGCTATTCGTGATATTAACGAAATAGCAGTGCCGTCGGTCAAGGGGTAACGAGTCGATAACAGTGATGTATTCGTATTGATTATTAATCAGTATGGTAGTAAGCAGCAAAGATGAATAGTTGTTCTCTTATCTCAAAAAAATTATGGCGAAATATTGACATCTGCTGTCGCATCTGATATGATATAGGCACTATATTAGCGGAGGTGCTGTATGTTTAACTATAAGAAATTCTGTGCTGAGTTCCTTGGCACGATGCTGCTTGTGTTCTTTGGATGCGGCGTTGCCATGACCATGGGCGTAAATCGTTTGACATATGTCGCTGTTGCTCTTACATTTGGTCTTTCCATTGTCGCCATTGCAGCCTTTATAGGCGATATTTCCGGATGCCACATTAATCCTGCCGTATCGCTTGGCATGCTGCTTGACGGCAGAATGAAGCTTGGAGAATTCTTCTATTATATTGCCGCGCAGTTCCTCGGTGGTATTGCCGGCGGAGGCGTGCTTGCATTGATACAGAGGAATAATCCCGACAGCCTGCTTGGCAGTAACGCATTTGTTTTTGCAAACTCCGATGCGACCGGTATCCATATGCTCGGTGCAATTGTAATTGAAATAATCTTATCCTTTGTGTTTGTTCTTGTTGTCCTTGCCGTCACAAAGAAAGCAGAGAACGGAAAAATATCGAGCTTTGTCATCGGTCTCAGCCTGACGCTGGTTCACCTGATGGGACTCCCCTACACCGGAACATCCGTCAACCCCGCCCGAAGCTTCGGCCCTGCGCTCATGTGCGCATTCCGCGGAAACATCGTACCGCTTCAGCAGGTCTGGGTCTTTATAGTGGCTCCTATGGTTGGAGCTTTTATCCCAGCCATTGTGTATCGTTTCTTCTTCTGCTGCTGCAAAAAGGAAACTGTCAATACCGAGGAATAATTCAGTTCATTCAACAAAAATATTCTTATCATATAGTCCCCATTTGGGAGCAGTCGAGAGAAAGGTTATTCGATGTTTCCTAAGGGGACTATGTTTTTAGCTATATCGTTTAGGCATCGTCTATTATCTATGCCGCATATAAGGCATGACAGCAAGCTGCAGAACACGACTTCTATTGAATTCCTCGCTTTACTTAAGCGCAGCCCATGCTTAAGTTTCGAAGCTCAACTCTCCGTCTTTCGGCTTGTTATCGCTGCTGATCCCAAGAAAAGTTTTCTCTTCCGGCACCGATTTCAAAATGATACTTAACGATTCCAAGATCGACCTTCGTATAGAATCCGCTTCCCGCCTTTGCAGATACTCTTCCATTCGCATATGTAAGCGTAAATTTCTGTTGGTTCATTGCGGTTGGAGCAAGCAAAGCCGCTTCAACGCCTTTCCTAAACCAATCGGGTGAATCGGCAGAAATGTTGCTTACCGATTCGGCGGGCTTGGATTTGTGCGCCACGCCATTCGTTTTGCCGTAACCAACTGCAATTACCACCGATAGCTTTTCATTGCTGTTTACCACAAATGCACCCGGAATCTTTTTGTATGACATCGCAACCCAACAGGTGTTGAGACCCAGCTGCTGCGCCTTGAGCGCCAAGCGCTCCCCATAATATCCGCACGATTCGCTCAGTGTGTTGCCTTTTTTGCCAATAAGAGCAATATAGTTCTTTACGCCGCTGAATTTGCCGTAATGCGCCATAAAACCATCAAAGGCCTTGGGCTCATTCGTCACAAGCTGGATATGCAGCTGTCCTTCTCGATTGCAGGCCTCGATTTCGGCTTGCAGTTCCTTCAGGAGCTCCGCCTCAATAGGTCTATCCGAATATTGGCGTACGCTGTGCCTTTCGTTGATTGCATTGATAAGTTCCATCATAAAATCCTCCTTAACCGATTATTCGCCGCTTCTGTCCGGCAGTTTTTCCATGATGCTCTTAGCGTGCATAAGCATTTGCAGCAGGCTGTTCATTGCTTCTGCATCCGCGTCAAAATAATAATAGTTCTTTGTTCCCTCACGGCGCATTTTGATAATGCCGGCATCCTTCAGGATTCTCAGATGATGGGACACCGCAGGACGCGACAAATTTGTCTTTTCCGTTATCTCGCCGACACGCACACCCCTGCACTCTCCCATCTTCATCATCTCCAGTATCAGATGACACCTATTCTCATCGCCAAGCGCTATCAGCATTTTCCGGCACGAGCTAAACTCTTCTGCCAATGCTTCGATTTCATTCATATTATTACGCCTTTCGTTTATAGGTTTGAACCATTATACCATACATTTGAACCAAACGCACAATGGTAAAGAAAATCGAGACGGTTCTGTCTGTACATTGATAGATAATAAACATGAAGCTCCTTTTTCCGCTGTCAGAAGTACAGCACGCTGTAATTAATGTTAGCGAAATATAGAGAAGTTTCGTTCCATTATGATACCAACTATATTGCTGTATTCATTGAAAACTCCATAATGATCGTTTCATCAAATACTATTCTTTCCCTGTATCTGCAATGTTATATGAAATATTATCTAAATCCGGCGATTGTATTTGACGAAATGATGTTGAGGTACAATACATGGGTAACAAATAAGGAGCAAGAGAAGGTCCTCCTGT
>UQNF01000051.1 GCA_900542285.1 uncultured Clostridium sp. | reverse complement strand
CGTCGGAAGGGTCATTAACCAGCTCTTCCAGAGGGGCGCTAACGTCGTATATGACCGACTTGCGGACGTACACGTTTCCGGCCACGCAAGGCAGGAGGAGCTGAAGCTCATGCTCCTAACCATTAAGCCCAAATATTTCATTCCCGTTCACGGCGAGGCAAGGCATCTCCACCACCACGCCAAGCTTGCGGAGCGGATGGGCATACCCGAGAGCAATATCTTTATCATGGAAAACGGCCGGGTGCTGGAGCTTACAAGACGCAGCGCCAAGCTCAACGGCAGCGTCACCTCCGGCGCCGTCATGGTCGACGGCCTCGGCGTCGGCGATATCGGTACCGCCGTGCTTCAGGAACGCCGCCTGCTTTCTCAGGACGGGCTTGTGGCGATCGTCATACCCGTGCAGCGTTCGACGGGAGAGCTGCTGGGCGTGCCGGAGCTTATAACCAAGGGCTTTATCTATGTCAAGGATTCGACGGAGCTTTTTGCAGAGGCCAAGGAGTTCGCCTATGAGCTTGCGGTAAACCTTAACCGCAGGAACAAGACCGACTGGAATTCCTTCAAAAACGGCATCAAGAACGGAATGCGGAATTTCCTTCTGACCAAGACAAGGCGCACCCCGATAATACTCCCGGTTATACTGGAGGTCGACTGCTGATGAACGCGATAAAGGAGAAAACCGCCGAGCTGGCCGCGCTGTTGAAGCAAAGCCCCGAGTACGAGGCGTTCGTATCCGCGAGGGAGCGTGCGTTTGCCGACGAATCCACAAGGCTTCTTATCGGCGAATACTCCAGGCTCCAGTACAGGCTCCGTGCCGCCGCCATGAGCGGAGCGGCCGATGAGGACGAGCTTATCAGGCTCCAAAAGCTTGGAGAGCTGCTGCAGCTCAACCACGATGCAAGCGGATTTCTGTTCGCCCAATACAGGCTGAATAAGCTTGTTACCGATGTCTACGAGGCGGTCGCCAAGGCGGTGGATATAGATCTCGCCATGTTCGAAGGCTGAATCACGGCGTACATAAATTATAAATATAAATAACAATAATTATTGAGTATCATTTCAGGAAAGAAGGAGGGTCTATCGTAATGTCTGATAGCAGCAATAACGGCAATGGTTCAAGCCGCCTTGTGCGCCTTGACGAGGACACGCACGGCAAGCCCGACGCCTATGACCGCTGGCAGCAGAGAAGGCAGCGGAAGCAGGACAGGGCTGAAAGGAAAAGACAGCGTGAGGAAAGCGGACAGATCAGTCCGTGGCTCAGGATTTACAGTGCCGTCCGCCCCGTCATCATAATAGTCGCCTGCGTGCTTATAGTCTATTTTCTTTTGAGCGCAGTCGTAAACAAGCTTGTGAATGACTACCTAATGCCCGTCGACCCCAACGACGCTACCCCGGTGGTGGTAGAGATCCCGTCCGGCAGCGGCGCATCCGCCATCGCCAAGATACTTTACGAGGCCTGCGGCGAGGGGCAGGAGGGGCTTATCCCCCACAAGGCGGTGTTCAAGATCTATGTCGACTTCATCGGCAAGGCCAACCGCCTTCAGGCAGGCACCTATGTGCTGTCCAAGAACATGAGCGTTGAGGAGATAGTCGATGTGATATGCAAGGGCAATCCGCCCAAGGAGACCATAACCGTCAAGCTTGCGGAGGGTCTGACGCTCGAGGCTATGGCAGACAAGCTTGTGGAGCAGGGCTTTATCGACGATCCCGACGAGTTCCTTTCCCTGCTGGTCACCGGAGAGAGCTTTATTTCGGATCATCCGTTCATCTCCGAGATTCCGGAGGACCCGACGGGCGAACGCAGCTATGCGCTCGAGGGCTTCCTGTTCCCTGCGTCGTATGAGCTCTATGCCGACGCAGGCGTTGAAACGCTCATCGACAAGATGCTTACCAAGTTCGAGCAGGTATTCGGCCCGATATACACCGCGCGTGCAAGGGAGCTTAATATGAGCTTCTACGAGGTCGTGACCCTTGCCTCCATCCTTGAGAAGGAGGCCAAGCCCTTCGACTTTGCCAAGGTCTCCGCCGTATTCCACAACCGCCTTGAGCGTGAGATGCCTTTCGATTCGGACGCAACGCTTGAATATGTGCTCAGGACCGGAACGCTCAACCTTACTGACGAGCAGCTCAACACCCCCTCCGGCTACAACACCCATCTCAACATTGGGCTTCCGCTCGGGCCGGTCAGCAACCCCGGCGACGGCGCGATCAACGCCGCACTCTATCCGGACGAACAGTTCATTGAGGACGGCTATCTCTACTTCTGCCTTATGGATCCGCAGACGGGTGCGCTCATCTTCGCCAAGACCCTTGCGGAGCACAACAGGAATGTTGCCACATACAGTCCGCTGTGGCCGTGATTGATTTGCTATGAGTTTTACAGGCTTTGACCCCGAAGCCTTCCGCTTTCTTTTCGAGATAGGCTTCAACAATAACACGGAATGGTTCGAGCTGAACCGAAACCGCTATAAAAAGTTCGTGCAGCAGCCCATGCGGCAGCTTGCGGCGGAGCTTATGCCGACGGCGCTCGATATCGACCCGAATTTCAATACAAGCCTTAACGCCACCGTGTCGCGCATTCGCCGCGATACCCGGTTCACGAGGGATAAATCCCCTTACAGGAACCATGTGTGGATAGGTTACCGCTACCCAAAGACGCGAATAAGCGAGGGCTGCACGCTCTGGTTCGAGATAACGCCGCAGGGCTATGACTACGGCGCAGGCTTCTATTCCGCCGACTCCGCCATGATGGAGCGTTACCGCAAAAGGCTAACGAGCGATCCGGCAGGCTTCCTCGCCCTTGCGGAGGAGCTTGAGGCGGCAGGCTTTACATATGCTGCGGATGCGTATAAAAAGCAGCATTTTCCCGATGCTCCGGAGCGGATACGGTCGTATATCAACGTCAGGTCCTTTGCCTGGGAAAAGTCCGTTTCCGGCGTTGCGGATCTGATCGCGCCGAGCGGCATACTCGACAGGCTCAGATCCGAATTCACCCTGCTTGCGCCGATGTACAGGTATATAAACAGCATTGCAAATGAAGGATCAAGCGAATTGACGGAGGAATAATGCACAATAAGGTCGAACTGCTTGCCCCTGCGGGCAATATGGAAAGGCTCAAAACAGCCATACACTTCGGAGCGGATGCCGTCTATATCGGCACGACCGCCTTTTCCCTGCGCAACCTGGCGGATAACTTCACGCTTGACGAGGTCGCCGAGGCTGTCCGTTATGCCCACGAGAGGGGCGTCAGGGTCTATGTCACCGTCAACGCCTTCATGCGTGACGCCGATCTTGCGGAGCTGCCCGAAACCATTGCCGCACTCGACGCCGCCCATGTCGATGCGCTCATCATCAACGACCCATCGGTCATCCGCATTTCAAAACGCGTTGCGCCGAACCTTGCGCTGCACCTGAGCACGCAGGCGAACACGCTCAACAGCGAAGCCGCACTGTTCTGGCATGAGCAGGGGATAGAGAGGATAGTCCTTGCGCGCGAGCTGACCCTTGCCGAAATAAGGGCGATGCGGCAGAAGCTCCCCGAAACGCTGGAGCTTGAGGCGTTCGTTCACGGCGCAATGTGCGTCAGCTACTCCGGACGCTGCCTTTTGAGCAACTATATTTCCGGCAGGGACAGCAACAGGGGCGAATGCTCCCAGCCCTGCCGCTGGTCATACGAGGTGCGGGAGCGCGGAAGCGGCGGCGAATACTTTGAGCTCGTCACCGAGCGCAGCGGCAGCTTTATCATGAACTCCAAGGATATGTGCATGGTTGAGCATCTGGATGAGCTTATCTCCTCCGGTATCGTCAGCCTCAAGATAGAGGGCAGGATGAAATCCATCCTCTATGTCGCCACGGTGGTCAACGCCTACCGCATGGCGCTGGACGGCTGCGATATGGACGCCGTCAGGCAGGAGCTTGCGCAGGTCAGCCACCGCCCCTACACCACCGGATTCATGCTTGGCGAGCCGGGCGAAAGCTTCGGTTCGGAGCTTATCGCCGCCGAAAGCGGCGGCTATGTGCAGGATTACCAAATCTCTGCGGTAGTTCTGGATTACGACCCCGAGAGCGGAATTGCCCATGTCGAGCAGCGCAACCGCTTCTTCCCGGGCGATGAGCTGATGATACTGTCGCCCAAGGACGTCGGGCGCAGCTTCACCGTCGGCTTCATCAGGGACGAGGACGGCGAGAGCATGGATTCCGCCCCCCACCCCTGCCAAAGGCTCTATATCGGCTGCGGCGAAAGCGTAAAACCCGGCGACATTCTGCGAAAGCGCACTGCCAAAAAGGCATAAGCGCACAGGTTTAGATAAAAAATTGGGACTGCATGAGATAGTGTCCAAAAGACAGTATGAGAACACTATTGGCATGTGTGCTGAACAAAGTGTGAATTGGAATAAAGGCGATGCTTGTTGGTAATAAAGCATCGTCTTTACTATTTCAAAAGAATAATGTAACAAATCATACTTGTGTCCTTTTTATTTCCAAGAGTTCGGATTCTATACGCATTCATCAGAATAACGAAAATTGAATGCAATTGTTCAAGAGAATCAATAGATTCATTCTTCAGGACGAGTAAATTTGCATTTAGGGTAGTTGCTACAACCCCAAAATCGGCCATATTTACCGTTTCGCAAAGTGAGTTCGCCTCCGCAAAAAGGACATTTATTCTGAATATTTATGATATGTTGTTGCTTTTCAGCATCATCCTTATTTGTAAGAGGTTGCAGTTTTTTTGCGATATCTTGGATGTCATTGAAAGTATATTTTGTTGGGGTGGTTTTGAGTGTTGCCTTCAGCTTTTTAAGCATATCGGGACGACGAACAATAATAACATCGCTGGTGTCCGCCGGTACTTTTTTCAAAGTACATCTCTCCGAAAAAACGATGTAAGACACAAATTCTGATACAGGTTTTTCTAAAAAAGCAGCCAGAGCTTTGATGTGTGTTCTGTTTTGGCGAATAGGATTGTAAAACTTGTTTTTGTCGCCATTTTGCAAAGATTGAGTCCAATTCAACTGATCAGCGCTTCCGAAAATCCAACCGCTATAATTTTTGCTTTCAAAGACAAAAATGCCTTTTTCATGTATCATTAGTAGGTCAATTTCGGTAGTTTTACCTTGTGTTGGGACATAGATATTTTTCAAAACAACAAGTTCTCCATCAAGATTCTTGTTTGTCAATGCATATTCGGTTGCAAACTCTCCAAACTGGCCGGCATTTTCGTAATTCAATAATGTCTTAATAATACCCGGTTGTTCACCTTTGATGATTTCCCACAAACCCATGAAAAAATCCTCCTTGGAACATGTATTTATGCTTAGATATTTTATCACAAGAATAGCAATTCATCAAGTTCAATAGCAGTTGCTCATAGTATATCTTGGTGAAATTGCCATAGCAAGAGCAAGATTCTTCCATGGGTCTAAATCTCGCCTATTACTCATTTTGCCCTCATTGAATCTTGTTGGGTAGTGCTTTCCCAAACCCTGCTAATATAAAAATGGGAAGCAGCATGATTTCGGTCACATGTGCTTCCCGTTTTTGCTATGCTATTTATTGGATTTCCCTCTGGCGCAGTCCCTTTTGTTTTAATAATGCTTAATTGAACCTTGCGATAAACTCGTACAGGCCGTCCTCGTGATTATTGGCGTATGCGTATTCTATCAAGTCAAATTCCGCATCCGTTGAGATGAGCTCGCCGGTATTCTTGTCGAACCAGCCGGCAAAGGTATGCCCCTGCTTCGGGAAAGCGGCAATACTGATGTGGGGATCATCATCTATAAACGGGGAGTTGCGGATACCTACGGAGCCGTCGCCCTCGGCAGACAGATCGACGGTAACGGCAAACAGCTCTGTGGGGTCGGACTCCTTGGGTATATGGCACATGGTGTACCATCTTAGGTACCGGATATCGCAATTCACTATGCCAAGGAATACTTTCGCCTTATCTTCTGTGAGCTGTTCCGGAGTAATGCTGCTGAGGTTTACTGCGTCAAGGATGAACAGCCGCTCCAATTCCGGGCAGTCGCTGATATCGAGCGACGAGATCCCGGCGTTGGCAATACTGACTTCATCTAACATCTCGCATCCGCTTAAATTCAGTTCTCCGATTATTTCCGTGCCGTTGGGCAGAGGATAGGCAGGATAGCCGGCGGACTGCGGCGCAATGCCCAAATTAAAACAGCAAAGCATACCCTCGTAAATACCCTCGTAAATCCAACCGGCAATGCTGAAATACTCGGATTCACCGGTCACCGATGAACAGGCGGAGTACCACCATGTCGCAGGGTCGTCGGGGTCATACCATTCGTTCAGCTTGCTTCCGTTGGTGTTTCCGTTTTCGTCCCTTATCTCAAGGAAGGAACGCACTGCATTATAGTCGTGCACGTTAAGCTCTGCCCCCTCGGGAACCTCAGCCCTGAATGGAGGCTCGGCAGTGGGCTTTGTCGTGGGCTCCTCCGAAGCAGGAGCGTCCGAAGCAGGAGCCTCGGTATCCGTGTTCATAACGCCCGGGTCTGCGGTCGGTTTGTCCGTCTCGATGGGCTTGTCGGGCGTGCAGCCGGCAAATGCGAACAGCATTGCCGCCGCAAGGACGATACAGGCGAAGCGGAAAAGGGGTTTAGTGTTCATAATAATTCTCCTTCATTTTTTCAAGTATGGTCAATGCCCTTTATGCGGCATGTCCCTTTTGAACTTTACTCGTCATTCGTCGGTTAAAGCTTATTTATTTGAAAAAGGCAGGGCCGTAAACGCGCAGCCCTGCTTTCCTCACTCTCTCTCCTGCAAATCATGTGTGCCTTGTTATCGGCCTCTTTGCATACTCAGATTAACATATGAAAATGCGCATGTCAACGCTTTCGGGAAACATTTAACAATTTGTTCACATCTTTCCCGAATCCTGTCGAACCCCTCGGCTCAGGCGATGACGATAAGCCTGTCGCCGCTGCACGCAGGCTCCCGGGCGTCGGGGTTGAGCGCCTTGACGGAGCCTGCCGCAACCCGGAAGCGTTTGGCGATATCGAAGAACATCTCGCCCTCGCAGGCATTATAGATGACAATGCCGCCGGAGAAGGCGGAGTCCTTTTTGGGTCTGCCGTTTTCGACTATGCCGGTCACGGCGCTGATGCCCGTCTCGCTTAGGAACTCGGCGCATGCGTCAATGGCGAAGGATATCTGCGCCGTGCGTCCGCCGCCGCCGGTGATGCTTGGCTGGGCATAGACCCTGAGCCGTGCGAACCCGGTGCCGACCGGAGCAGCCATGTTGAAGCCGAACGCCACCTCCTCCGTGAAGGCGTGCAGGGTGTTGTCGCTGCTGCGGTAGACAAGCCTTGTAACGAGAAGCCCCTCCGCGCGCATGGTGCCGTCATCGAAATTGACGCTCGTAACGATGGGGTTTGCGGAAGCGTGAAGAGCTGTGAATATGTCGGGATAGCCCTCCGGCACGCTGATATTGTCCCTGACGGAGTACTGGCCGCACGCGCCGCCCTCGGCGTTAAGCACCTCAATGCGCTCCGTGATGCAGTCAAAATCCAGCGTCGGACTGAACGCATCCACGGGCAGGCTTATGCTGCCCCTCCGCATACCGAATACGCGGAAGTTAACGTCTGCGTCCACGGCCACCAGCGAGAACTCCGTGCCGAGCGAGCGCACCTCCACGTTCCTTATCTCGGCTGCGGTGTAAATCTCATCCGCACTGCCGCTCAGCGCAATGCTTTCCCTGAACGGTATGCTCCGCACAAGCTGCATAAGCTCGCCCTCCGCACTCCTGCACAGGGCGTTTAGCTGCAGAATGCCGCTTACGCTTGCGCTGCCGTTTTCCATGCCGGTGTCACGCATGGACAGCTGCACGCTGTATTTAAGCACCTCCTCCGCGCCGCCGGAAATCTCCTCGCCTATCCGCACCGTTTCGTTGGCAAGCTCCACACGCCTTGCCGTGCGAAGCTCCTCCCTTTTTGTCTCAAGATCCGTAAGCCCGGATATTCCGGCAAGCGTCCTCGTCGGTGCGGCGGTCGTCACGGTCAGCTCAATGTCTATTACGGCGTTGAGCCGGAGCTGTGAGCCTCCGACAGCACGGAGCGTGAGCGATTTAAGCAGCGGAAGCGCATCGGCATTCATGCCCGGGCACACCTCCTCCGCCTCCGTCTCGCTTGAAAATTCCGATTCCGAGGTGAACGCAAAGGGCTTTTCGTCCGGCGTGAGCGCGGCGGCCTGAAGCTCTATCCTGCCCGAAACCAGCACCCTTCCCTCATCGGTCCGGCAGGCTTCCGCAGTCACGGATGCGGAGTAGTCGATAAGCTCCGAAACGGCGCCGATATTCTCCGGGAGCGGTACCGTTCCCTCAAGCTCCACCTGAGCCGTGCGCCGCATGACCAGCCGCTGCACTCCGAATTCATTCCAAATAAGTTCCATATCGATATCATCCATCCTTTCAGACCCTCATGAATTGTCTGTAAAGCTTATGAACGCTTACGTTCAATAATGCCTTGCTTCCCAAGGCCTGAAATTATATCGAAATAAATCCGAATTTGGGGCTTGCAAGACGGCTCGATTGGTTTATAATAATAATGGTTAATTTTGTGACGAATCCGTTAGCGCCGCTATTTCCGCTACTGATGAAAGGAATAAATCCCATGGATACTAAACTTATTTTTGTAACCGGAGGCGTTGTATCCTCACTCGGAAAGGGTATCACCGCCGCCGCGCTGGGCAGGCTTCTCAAGGCCAGAGGATACAGCGTATCCATCATGAAGCTTGACCCCTATCTCAACGTCGACCCCGGCACCATGAACCCCTATCAGCACGGCGAGGTGTTCGTTACCGATGACGGCGCCGAGACCGACCTTGATATCGGCCACTATGAACGCTTCATCAACGAGGATCTAACCAGGCTCAACAACACCACCACGGGCCAGATCTATTCCGCCGTGCTCGACCGCGAGCGCAGGGGCGGCTATCAGGGCGGCACCGTCCAGGTCATTCCCCATATCACGGACGAAATAAAGCTCCGCATCCGCAAGGCGATACAAAAGCTTGAGCCCGATATTATGATAGTCGAGATAGGCGGCACCGTCGGCGATATCGAATCCCAGCCCTTCCTCGAATCCATTCGTCAGCTCAAAACGCAGCTCGGTATGCATCAATGCTGCTTCATCCATGTGACGCTTATTCCCTATCTGTCCGCATCTGGAGAGCTTAAGACCAAGCCCACCCAGCATTCGGTCAAGGAGCTTCAGAGCATCGGCATTCAGCCCGACGTCATCGTCTGCCGCAGCGACTACCCCATCGACAGGGGTATCCGCTCCAAAATAGGTCTGTTCTGCAATGTTCCCGAAGAAAATGTGATAGAAAATCTCAACGCCCGTTCCCTCTACGAGGTTCCCCTCATGCTGGAGGAGAGGGGGCTTTGCAGGGTAGTGCTCAACGTGCTGAACCTTGAGCAGCGCGAGCCCGACCTCGCCGCATGGCGTGCGATGGTAGAAAGCGATATCAAGCCCTCCGGCGAATGCACGATCGCACTCGTCGGCAAATATGTCGAGCTTCACGACGCATATCTCTCCGTTGCGGAGGCGCTCCGGCACAGCGGCATCGCCAACGACGCAAGGGTGCATATCCGCTGGATAGCTGCCGAAGATGTCGAAAAGGGCGACCCCGACGAAATTTTCAGGGATATCGACGGCATACTCGTCCCCGGCGGCTTCGGCGAGAGGGGGCTTGAGGGCATGATGGTTGCTTCACGCTATGCAAGGGAGCACAAGATACCCTATTTCGGCATCTGCCTCGGAATGCAGATAGCGGTCATTGAATACGCGCGCCACGTCCTCGGCTGGACGGACGCCCACTCCACGGAGGTCGATTTCAACACGAAGCACCCCGTGATAAACCTGATGGAGGATCAGGTCAACAACCTCGACCGCATCGGCGGCACACTCCGTCTCGATCCGCTTCTCCTGCCGCCTTACCGACGGCAGCCTTGCCGAAAGGCTCTACGGCTGTGAGGAGGTACACGAACGCCACCGCCACCGCTACGAATTCAACAACGAATTTATCGAAGATTTCCGCCGCTCCGGCATGAATTTCACCGGCTGGAACCCCAGGCGCGGACTCGTCGAGATAGTCGAGCTTCCCGACCACCCCTTCTTTGTCGGCGTTCAGTTCCATCCCGAGCTGAAGTCCCGTCCCGACGATGCGCACCCCATCTTCCGCGGCTTCATCGCCTCCGCACTCGAATACAGGGCAGGGAAGTAAAGGGCTTTATCCCCTCCGGAGCGATCTCCGCCTTGTCGGCTTCGTTCCTCCGCTCCCGAATCGGGGACGGGAAAAGGGGATTGGGTATTCCGGACTTTGTGGCTGCCCTTTAACCCCACCCCCATTCCTCTCAAAGCTCCCGGTTTCCTCCGCCACGCCTGCGCTTACTCTGCGGAATAGCCCGGCAGAATAGCCCGGCAGAATAGCCCGGCGGACAGCCGAGAATACTAAATACAACCACGATTTATGCTTCCGCCTGTCCGTCTGCGGCGGGCGGCATGAATAATTACTGAATAAAGGAGAAATCATTATGGAAATCAATAAGAAAATGACCATCGAAGAGATCATCAATGTTGACATGGGCATCGCCTCCATCCTCATGGCCAGCGGTATGCACTGCCTCGGCTGCGTCATGGCCAGCGGCGAAAACCTTGAGCAGGCCTGCGGCGTTCACGGCATCGACTGCGACGCACTCGTGGCCAAAATCAACGAGTACCTCGCAAACAACAACTGATCTTTATCGGTACAGCCTCTTAATAAGGCACCGGCATATTCGGCTCAAATTGGAGCCGGCATAAGTGCGTACGGTATTTCGGAAGCCGCCCGGCATTTACGGCTGCGGCTTTCGCAGTTCGCCCCATATTTCACGACAGAAAGCACCCTGCAGGGTTTTGAAGCCCTGCGGGGTGTTTGCGTGTATTCTCTGTTTTTCTTTATTTTATCTCAATTTTTATCTGCCCGGTGTGGGTATATATCTCACACTTGCCGCCGGAGGTGGTTTTGGGGACCTCTATACTGCCCGTATTGGAGGAGCAGATGAACACCTTGTCCGAAATAAGAGTGCCGCTAACATCGCCGGTGGAGGTTTTGACATAGATCTCGGCAGCGTCGCAGCCGTCAAACTTCACATCGCCCGTGCTCCGCTCAATGGAGAACCGTTCTGCGGCGATGACATTTTCCAGGGTGATATCGCCCGTGCTTCCGGTCGTGGTGAGTCCCCTGCAGTTGACGCACGTCAGATACGCCTTGCCCGTGCTGACGGTGAGCTCAATATCGCCCTCGCAGTTTACGGCATTCACCGTCACCGTGCCGGTCGTAACGGTCAGATCGAGCGATCCCACGGCGGCATTGTCAATACGGATATCTCCGGTGCTGAGAAAAATCGCGGCCCTTCCCGAAACGGAAGCAAGGCATTCAACGCTGCCGGTGCTTGCGACTATATCGATGCTCTCAAAGCCAAAAGCGTTCGGAATTTCTATGCTGCCGGTGCTCTCCTCGATAAAGAGCCCTGCATATTCGCTTTCGGGCAGGTACACGGTGAGCTTCGGATCGAAAGGCGTTATGCCTACATAATCATTCCATGCCCTCTCGTCGGCCGCCTTGATTTTAAGCGTGGCGCCGTCGACCGAAACGGTGTGCTTTGCATTTTCCAGTTCATAGCAGACCACCTTGCAGACGCCGTCATCGCACGGCACAAAGAGGATATCCGCCGTTCTCGTTTTAAGCGAAATATTGTCGAACTCTTCATCGATGACATAGGTGTTGGTTTCGTATTCGACAGTGCTTAGCTCGCCAAGCTCCCATCGGTTCGCGATCATTACCGCCGCAAACACTATCAGTCCTGCGGCTGCGAGGACGG
>UQNF01000050.1 GCA_900542285.1 uncultured Clostridium sp. | reverse complement strand
GCGCAAAGGATCACAACGCCCTGAGAAACGGGCTTGAGATATACAACAAATACGCTGAAAAGCAGATTGCGGAAGCCTTCGGCGGATATCACGATTGGAGTGTCTTCGAGAACGAGGATGCCGGCCTGACCTGCGGCAAGCTCACCGGCACGACAGCCCTGCTCAAAGCTTGCGCCAAACTCCGGCCACTCGATCCCTGCGCTTGATTTCTCCCAGAAGAACTTGACACGATCATATGCAAATTAATGTGTTGACAATTGTCCTATACTCTGCTATCATACTCTTAAACAGAGTAGGTGACAGCGAGTTTCGCAAGTGTTGAGGATACAGGGAGTTGATCCTCAAACGAAAACTCAGCCGTGAATGAGCGTAAATTCCGTACAGGGCTGCGCTGGTTCAGGAAGAGGTTGCTGTGCGGTCACCGCATCCCGCTGTTACAATCAAGGCGCTTTTGCGCCATCGTAACAACGAATGCTCTAGTTAGGAGGATTCGGTTTTTTTATGGAAACAAATCAAAAAACCCGTAAGCTCAGATCACGGGAAACCTTCACCAACCCATTCAACAAGCGATACTGGCAGCTTTCCCTCAAGGAATTTGCGAGCATCAAGACCCTTGCATTCGCGGCAATTATTCTTGCGATAAGGGTAGTTATCAAGCAGTTCAGAATTCCTATCGCACCTCCGATGCTGTATCTTGGATTTGATTTTATGATCAATTCCGTCGGCTCGATGGTTTACGGCCCGATAGTTGCTCTCGCGGTCGGCGCTGTCAGCGATACCCTTGGCGCTATCCTATTCCCGGTCGGCACATACTTCTTCCCTTTTATTCTGGTTGAAATGATGAGCGGCTTTGTCTTCGCTCTGTTCCTATATAGGCAGAAGATAACCACATGGCGTGTTGTACTCTCTCGCCTTGCCGTTGTTATCGTTTGCAATTTTATCATCAATCCGCTCATAATGACATGGTTCAACAAAGTATTCTTCCTTGCGCCGTATGAATTCATTACCATTGCAAGGGTCGCCAAGAATGCTGCCATGTTCCCGCTTGAATGTGTTATCCTCGTAATATGGCTCGGAGCGCTGAGCGCAGCGACCTATAAGCTCGGCTATACATATGTTAAGCCTGAAAAGCTTCAGATAAAGGCAAAGCATGTAGCTGCACTGATTCTTGCGGTCATATTGAGTGCTGCCGCTATCATTGGCTATGTTTTCTGGAAATGGGATACCGATTCCGTTACTGCCATAACCAAGGCGTATGGAGGCGAAGAAAAGATAGAAGTCGTCGTGCAGCGTGAAGAGGTGAATGGCAAGACATGGTATACCGGAACTATCACCACAGAGGACGGAAGGGAAATGACCTTGCACTATGACCCAAAGAACAAGATAATGCTTGAAGCAAGCGATGAGATAGTCGAACAGATCGCGGAATTTGCAAATATTGAGGATAAATCCGTGATCAAGGCATCAAGAATCAAGTTCTTCTTTACGGATGAGGGCGCAGAGGAGCCGCTTGGCTGGAGCTATACCTTCACCGATGAGGAAAGAGAAAAGCTTGGGCTTAATATAATCACAATATTCTTTGACGGCAACAGCCTTGATTCTGAAATATTGACCATAAGCGAACAGCAATGATTTTCCCCGGCGGAACTATTCCGCCGGGTTTTGATTTGCAATCAGGTTTTGGCGTTTCGCTATTGAAAAATTGCTCGCTTTGCTGTATACTGATTGGGAGCTGTTATTTGGCTCAGTACGAAAGTCAGGAGCAGAATATGAAACACACAAGAATAATCAATATCATTATTGCAATGCTTCTTTGCATTTCCGTGGTGTTTGCCTGCTGTGGATGCAGCAGCAAGCCCGAATCGATGGGCAAGGATACCCCCGATACCAATGCACTCAAGGATTATCCCGAAGTTGTTGAATTCAATAAGTATAGCGTGATACCGGAGCTTTTGGGCACTCCCAAGGAGCTTATCGGAAGCGGCTATGTGCTTAAAAGCGGTATTGAACATCATTATGAGACCTATCTTTCCTCAGACCATCTCGATGTTAACTACAACGTCGGTTCCTTGGATATGCGCTATGAGATAGATCCGGCTGACATGCTTTATATCGTCGGCGTGCGCGTCCGCACTCAGGACAAAACTATTGAAACCGTGAACGGAAAGCGTGTAGTTACCTATATCTCCGATAAGCTCGTGCTGGGAATGAAAGTCGGAATTAACTATAAAGAGGCTTGCAGGAACCTTGAAAGCTTCGGCTATAAGAAGCTCTATGAACAGCCCATAATTACCTCAGGCGTCGCAACCAGCCGTGAGATATCATACGGTAAGGGAATTATCGTCATTTCCATGGCGGTCGAGACCGGCGGAGATGTTTCAAGCTTCAACGCATGGATACCATATGATACTTCCAAGATCGAATCGATCTTTGATAATTCAAAGGTTCCGGCAAAGCTTGGACTTATCTACAACTGCTACGGCAGCAGCGAGACGACCTTCACATTCCTGAAGAAGACTCAGGAGAATTCGGTTCGTGTTTATACCTCTGATGACGGCTGCACTGCGGTCATGCACGGCTATCCCGATGCCTATGATATGCTCATGTGTACTCAGGTAACATTTAGCAGCAGCAAATACAATGTTGACGGGGCAAAGGTTGGCATGACCTTCAGAAATTGTATTGATAAGCTTATCGCCGCAGGCTGGACGCTTTTGAAGGATGGAAGCACTCTCACTAAGGACTCTGTCACACTAAAGCTCTTTGATGTTGAGACACTGGAGTTTTCCGATAATCCCACCGTTATGGGCGAGGATGATAAGGTTGTTACCTATATTCGTTACTACCTGCCTTCACCCTCTCATTTCGATAGAGTAAATGCTTCTTCAAACACCGCAAACGATGATTCCTCCACAGCTGGTGGAAAGCAGTAATAAAGAAGCAGTAACCGTTAAATAGTTTGGCCCCCGGCATCGCCGGGGGCTTGGCTTAACTATATTGTGATCAGGTAGACAAGCAGCGCTATCTGCAATATGGCAAATAGCGGAAAAAACACCCTGAAGTACCAATGCTTCGTCTTGTGCCGAAAAGCGAACATGCCGAGCGTTGATCCTATGCCTCCGCCAAGTGCGGCAAACAGAAACAGGGTCGCTTCCTTTATCCTCCACTGATTATTCGCTGCGCGTTTTTTGTCCGCTCCCATCAGGCAGAATCCGATGAGCGACATAACGATGTATGCAATTCCAAGGTATTTCCAAGCTTCCATTTTAATCCTCCGAATTTTTTGACAGCTCCAAGGCCAGTTTATACATTCTGTTTTTAGTTTTATTTAGCAGATTTCCCGCAATTTCTGCCGCATCCCTGCATGAGCAGCCTGCATTGAGCAGCATTGTCATGACTTCTGCGTCCCTGTCATCGTCCGGCCGTACGCTTTGATTATGGTCGATCACAAGTACGCATTCGCCCTTTGGCGGTGTTTCAATAAAGCGCTTTGCAAGGCTTTCGGCATCGCCGCGAACCGTTTCCTCAAAATATTTTGAGATCTCACGAACGAGCGCGCAGGTGAAGCTTCCGAGTGCATGCGCCAGTTCATTCAGCGTTTCTCCGACACGAAGAGGACTTTCGTACAGCACTATGGTCGCCCGGATGCTCTTAAGCTGTTCGATAGCCTGCTTTCTCTCCGCACCTGTTCTCGGCAGAAAGCCACAGAAGTAGAGCTTATCCGTCGGCAGTCCGGACATGACCCAAGCCGTCATTGCCGCCGTACCGCCGGGAAGCACCTCGTATTCGCCTCCGTGCTCTATGAAATAGCGAATAAGCCTTGAACCCGGGTCGGATACGCCCGGCATACCTGCATCGCTGATGTAGGCAATGGCTTTTCCGTTCGATACCTTGTTGAATATCTCTGCTGCGCGCTGCTCCTCGTTGTGCTGATGACAGCTAAGCATGGGTTTTTTTATTCCAAGAGCATTCATTAGCTTTAGGCTGTTTCGCGTGTCCTCGCAATATACCTCGCTCACATCCTCCAGCACTGCTTTTGCTCTCAGCGTGATGTCACCGAGATTTCCCAGCGGAGTAGGTACAAGGTACAGCTTTGGCTTCAGCTCCTTGTGTTCCGATCCCATTTCTTCGATGTTTTCCATGTATTTTCCTTTATTGCTTGGAATATTTCGCTTTCAGCACGATGAGCAGTACGCTTATATCGGCAGGGGAGACCCCGGATATCCTGCTTGCCTGACCGATGTTCTGCGGTCTGAGCGCCGCAAGCTTCTGCCTTGCTTCAAGCCTTAGTCCATCAATATTGTAGTCCATGTCCGCAGGCAGAAGGATCTCCTCCTGTTCCTTGAACCGCCTTATCTGCTCTTCCTGCTTTTCAATGTATCCTGCATATTTGATTCCAACCTCAGCTTCCCATGAGGCAGGGCAGGGGGCTATGCCTTCAAGCTCTGCGGAATATAGGCTGAACAGCTCCCGATAGCCGATATTGCTTCTTTTGATAAGCTCCGACAGCTTTGTCGGAACCTTTATCGGAGTTTCGCCGTGTTCCTCCAGCACTTGGTTGATTTCTTCGCCGGGTTGAACCCTCTTTTCGAGCAGGCTTCGTATCAGGCTAATATTTTTTTTCTTTTCTTCAAGCCTTTTCAGCCTTTCTTCGGATATCAGGCCCGTTCTTATTCCAAGCTCCGTCAACCGAAGATCCGCATTATCATGTCTCAGCATCAATCTGTATTCCGCTCGGCTCGTCATCATGCGATATGGCTCGTTTGTACCCTTTATCACTAGGTCGTCAATTAGAACTCCGATGTAAGCGTCGCTCCGTTTGAGTGTGAAGGGCGGTTCGCCTTTCACATACAGTCCGGCGTTGATTCCGGCAATAAGCCCCTGCGCCGCCGCTTCCTCATAGCCGCTCGATCCGTTGAGCTGGCCTGCGAAATACAGTCCCTTTATGCGTTTTGAACCCAGGCTTAGGTCAAGCTCGGTTGGGTCGATGCAGTCATATTCGATTGCGTAACCATAACGCGTTATCTCGCAGTTTTCAAGACCCTCTATGCTCCTGAGTGCGTCACGCTGTACGTCCTTGGGAAGGCTCGTGGAGAAACCCTGTACATACATCTCGTCTGTTGAATTTCCTTCCGGTTCAATGAAAAGCTGATGCCTTGGCTTATCGCTGAATCTAACGAGCTTATCCTCTATCGATGGACAGTAGCGTGTGGGGGAGGCGTGTATTTTGCCGCTGTACATCGGCGATCTGGAGAGATTATCGAGGATTATTCCGTGAGTTTTTTCGTTCGTGTATAGGAGATAGCAGGGGAGCTGTTCGTTCGCTACTTCATCGGTTAAGAATGAGAACGGTTGGATAGGCTCGTCTCCTCGCTGTATCTCCAGTTTTGAATAATCAATGCTTCTGCCGGAGATTCTTGGAGGAGTCCCCGTCTTAAATCTTCTAAGCTCAAATCCAAGTTCACGCAGAGAATCGGACAGGCCTCTCGCATTCGTAAGTCCGGATGGGCCCTGCTCCCTTGTGAGCGAGCCGACATGAACCCTGCTGTCAAGGTATACGCCGGAGCACAGCACTGCCGCACGGCATGAATATTCCATGCCGCCTGCACAGATTATGCCTGTCACCTTGGCATTTTCGGTTACTATTTTGACGCATTCGTCCTGAAGAAGGTCAAGGTTCTCCGTGCTTTCCAGTACTGCTTTCATGCGTTCATGGTAGCGTGCTTTGTCGATTTGAGCCCTTGGTGAATGTACTGCAGGGCCTTTCCCAAGGTTAAGCATTCGCATTTGGAGCATGGTTTCGTCCGTCGCAATGCCCATTTCGCCGCCCAATGCGTCAATTTCGCGCACCAAATGCCCCTTGCTCGTACCGCCTATTGCCGGATTGCATGCACAGAGAGCGACCGCATCAAGGTTCAGGCTCAGGCAAAGGGTTTTATTGCCCATTCTTGCGTTCGCCAGCGCTGCTTCCACTCCTGCATGACCTGCGCCGACGACAATAACATCATAGTATTTCATGGCTATAATCGAGAATCCGCTGAATCTAATTCGAATTCCGCATCATTTTCTATCTTCATTCCGCTCAGATAGGGGAGGACTTCCATCACCTTCGGGAATTCTATATCTGTGGCTGCAAGGTGCAGTCCGGTCTTATTGCTTCGATTCAATATCCTGTCCCCGTATTTATCGTCCCCGACGATTGGCGTTCCGATATGAGCGAAGCTTGCCCTTATCTGATGTGTTCGACCTGTAACCAGCTCTATTTCTACGATGCTTCGCGAAGAGTTTGAGCCGATCACACGATAATCGCTTATCATCTCCACCGAGTCGGGAACCGGATTATCGTAGACGGTGACCTTTGCGCTTTGGCTGTCCTTAACGGCATAGAGCTTAAGCCGTCCTACGGGTTTCTCCGGGACTCCAAACAGTTCCGCATGATAGGTTTTTCTTATCGCGCGCTGTTTTATAAGCCTTAGCAGCTCCTGCTCCGCTTTTCTGTTCCGCGCAAAGAGGACTAACCCCGAAGTCAGCACATCAAGCCTGTGGACAGGATATATCTCGTTTGTATTGAGAGCGCAGCAAAGCATGCTTTCGACGCTTGCTTCACTGTTATCAATATTCTCAACATCTGCCTGTGCGCACGCGATCCCTGAACGCTTATTTACAACGATGATATTTTCATCGACATAGCGCAGTCTGATTCCCCAGCCGAGCGCCGCGACCTCGTCTTTGAATTGATCCCATGCGCCTCCTCTTGGGAAGCTCATGAATCTCATTTCGGTTTTCAGCGTCGGATGCTCAATGGTCAGGCTGTAAGCATACAGCGCGATCTGCTGTCCTGCCCTTGCAGTGGGATTATAGCGCTGATCGCCGTAGATTGGACAGCCTGCATTTTTTAGCTGTACTCGGATTTGGTGATGCCTTCCGCTATGCAGACTTATGTCCATCAGGCTAAGCCCATTTTTTCTTGTAACGCAAGCATAATTCAAGCTTGCCTCTTTTGCGCCGGGCGTTCCTTCGGGAACGACTGCTGCCGTATTGCTGTCCTCGTTTCTTATGAGATAGTCCTTCAGATATCCATAGTCCCGTGGATTTCCTGTAACAATTGCGGCGTATTGTTTTTTCGTCGTCCGCTTTTTGAAGCTCTCCGTCAGTCTTGCCGCCGCCTTGCTTGTCCTTGCGAATACGATAACGCCGCCTACCGGACGATCGAGACGATGAACAAGCCCAAGAAAAACATCTCCGGGTTTGTTGTATTTATCCTTTATGTATTCCTTGGCAAGCGTGAGAAGGTCGATATCCCCCGATGAATCCGCCTGAACGGGCATATTCTCGGGCTTTTCACACACAAGGAGGTGATTATCCTCATAAATTACCCTTAGTTTCATGCTTTAGGCTCTTTGTACCAGCGCGCCGTGCATCCGCAGGGCAGCACAAGCTCGTTATTGGTTATCGGTATTCCTATCTCCTGCGCATCTATCCTTCCTCCGCGTTTTCCGGAGGCGAGCTTCAGCACATTCCGCAGAACAGCAGGCGCAAGACCTGTGGTATATGAATTGATGATGAAAAATCCTGCGTCATCGCTTAATAGATCCATACATTCGCTGACAAGCGGATACAGTCCGCTTTCTATTCGCCACATCTCTCCGTCAGGCCCCCTGCCGTAGCTGGGAGGATCCATGAGTATGCCTTCATAACTGCGCCCTCGGCGTTTTTCACGCTGTACGAATTTCATTACATCGTCAACAATAAACCTGACCGGTCTGTCTGCAAGTCCCGACTCCGCCAGATTGTTCTTTGCCCAAGCTACCATTCCCTTTGCTGCATCCACATGTACGACTTCGGCTCCTGCTGCCGCCAGTGCGCAGCTCGCAGCGCCGGTGTAGGCGAATAGGTTCAGTGCACGGAACGGTCTGTTGGCCACTCTGCGGTGCTTTTCAACCGCTTCTCGCATAAAATCCCAGTTTACTGCCTGCTCGGGGAATAATCCCGTGTGCTTAAAGCCTGTGGGACGGACGATGAATCTGAGATCCCTGTATGATATCGTCCAGCTTTCGGGCAGCTGTTTATAGTAATTCCAGCTTCCGCCGCCAGAATTTGAGCGGATATAGTGAGCGTCAACGTTTACGGGCTGCTTCATCGGCCAGATCGCCTGCGGATCGGGGCGCAGCAGCACCACGTCTCCCCAGCGTTCCAGCTTTTCATCGTTTCCTGCGTCGATTATCTCGTAATCCAGCCAATTATCTGCCAAATACATATCAGTTCTCCGCCATCAGCATGTCGAACAGGCCCATTAGGCCTTCTTTGGTGTAGTATTCAATGACTATCTTGCCCTTATCCTCGTCGCCCTTTAGGCTAACCTTTGTCCCGAATCTCTCTGCAAGCCTCTCCTGCGCGCTGAGCATATCGCCGCTCATGCGAGTCCTTGTTCTTTCCCTGCGCTTGGGCACATCTTCGCTCTCTTCTTCCTGCGCCCTTTTAACAAGAATTTCAGTTTCTCGTACGGAAAGCTTATTATTTACAATAAATTCCGCAAGCTCAGCAGCCTTTGCTTCATCGTTAAGGCCTGCCAGTGCCCTTGCGTGTCCTGCGCTCAATGCTCCGCTTTTGACAAGCGATTGGACCTTGTCCGGCAGCGACAGCAGACGGAGCGCATTCGCTATCGCCGGCCTGCTCTTGCCGAGCCTCGACGCTATCTCTTCCTGCGTCAGTTCATATTCAGTCATCAACTCACGAATGGCCGCCGCTTCTTCTATTGGGTTCAAATCGACCCTCTGAAGATTCTCAATAAGAGCGACCTCCTGTATTTCGCGTTCGCTCAGGTCTTTTATTATAGCCGGTATCTCCGTAAGCCCTGCTAACTTAGCGGCTCGAAATCTTCTTTCGCCTGCGATGATTTTATAACGATTTCCTATCTTTTTGAGCAGAATAGGCTGCACGATGCCATGCGTTTTGATGCTTTCGGACAGCTCTGCAAGCTTATCGTCATCGAATGATGTCCTTGGCTGAGCTGTGTTATTGTCTATAAGATTGATAGAGATATTGCGAATGGTGTCGCTCACCGTATCGTTATAGCTGCCAAGCAGTGCGTCAAGTCCGCGTCCAAGTGCCATAATTACTCGCCTCCATTCACAAATTCACCGTTATCGGCTGCAACAAGCTCTTCTGCAAGGCTTCTATAAGCCTTGGAGGCAGAGCATCTTGAATCGTAAAGCGTTATCGGAAGTCCAAAGCTCGGTGCTTCGCCAAGCCTTACCGAACGGGGGATGATGGTCTCATAAACCTTGTTGCCGAAGAATTTTTTGACTTCTTCGACCACCTGATTGGACAGCTTCGTTCTTGCATCGTACATGGTCATGACAACGCCTTCGACCTCCAATTCCGGGTTCAGATTCTGCTTGACGAGCTTTACGGTGTTCATAAGCTGCGAAAGACCCTCGAGCGCATAGTATTCGCATTGGATTGGCACGAGAAGGGTGTCGGCGGCATTGAGAGCATTCAGCGTTAAAAGCCCCAGCGAGGGAGGACAGTCTACGAAGATGTATTCGTACATATGCAGTACACACCTTAGCGCGGATTTCAGCTTCTGTTCACGCGCCATCATGCTCACCAGCTCAACCTCTGCGCCTGCCAGTTCTATTCTTGAAGGAATGATGTGCAGGGTGGGGATCTTCGTCCTCAGTATGGTCTTTTCGGTTGCTACTCCGTTTACGAGTGCGTCATAGACGCTGTATTTACACTTAGTTTTGTCAATTCCGATTCCGCTTGTAGCGTTCCCCTGGGGGTCAACATCGACAAGCAGCACATTCTTTCCTTGCTGTGCAACGCAGGATGATAGGTTTACCGCGGTTGTGGTCTTTCCCACTCCGCCCTTTTGGTTAGCGATTACAATTATTCTTGCCATCTTATGCTCACTTTCCCAACCCAAAGAGGTACTTTTTGATTTAACTTTATCATTATACACTAAAAGAATGGTTATTGCAACGCAATAACCGCTTAATTTTGCATTGATTGTTTCACGTGAAACAATTCCTATCGAATTATTGAACCAAGGCCGTCATCTGTCTTTCCAACACAGCAGGGTACCAGATCGGTGATGTTCTCTCTAAAGCAGTATTCGACATCCGCGCGATAATTCTCGCCCAAGCTCATAAGCCGCTTACAGTGAAGCGTGCTTTTCAAATCGAATTCTCCCTTACTGAACTGCTTATACATCTCCATTGAGATGATTGCGCTGTCGGTAGGAGCGACGTCGATTGAAAGGCTCGCAATGTCTGAGACAATAGCGCCGGCAGTAACAACATCGTCTGCTGATACTTCACCGTTCGTTCCGGAACATATGATAAGGATATCCCGACCGAAGGAAACCGCTTCCCTTGCGGCGGCAAAGTGATTGATGTGAGCCGCTATAAGGGTTCTGTATGCTCCCATAATCCCTGAAATCGCCCTTGCGCCGTTGGTGGTTGACATTATTGCAGTTTTACCGGAAACGGTATTCACATCATATTGCAGAGGCGAATTACCGACGTCGTAGCCATCGATGGGGAGGGCGTATCTTTCGCCGCCCAACACGCAGTTTGCTTCCGAGCCGTTCGGCATAGTTCCTTGCCTCATCAACGCCGGCAAAGACCACAACACTGCTTGCTCCATTTGCAAGTGCGGTAACAATGCAAGAAGTGCAGCGAAGCACGTCGATAAGAAGTACAACCGAACCGTTCATTTTCTCATCTGGAATATTATTGCTGAAATTGACAACATCTACTTTCATTAGCTTGTCCTCCTTATTACATGAGTATTATTGCACCGCATCCATCGGTTGTCAAGCCCCGTCACTACATGATTTTCACCAGCAGAATTGCCGCAGCCACCCCAATTATGCCGCTAATCAGTGCAGCAGGCAGCGCATACCTGCTCTTCTTGATGCCGACACTGCCACAGTACAGCGCAAGGGTATAGAAAATTGTTTCCGTTGAGCCGACAACAGTCGAAGCTGCTCTTCCGATAAAGCTGTCAGCGCCATGGACAAGAAGTGTGTCCTGCAATAGTGCAAGGCTTGCACTTCCGGAAAACGGTCGCAGCACTATAAGCGTTATAAGCTCAGCAGGGATACCTATCCTCTTGAGAACGGGAGCAAGGAGCTTCGATAAAGCGTCCATTGCGCCGGAGCTGCGAAAAAGGTTGATAGCGACGAGCATTGCGGAGAGATATGGAAGAACCTTGATTATCGTCGGAACTGCTTCAGACGCGCCCTCGGCAAATGCTTCATAAGGGTTAATCTTCTTGGCATGCGCATACACGAAGAGAGCTGCGATCAATACAAGCATAACTATGTCAACGGCTGCCATGCGTTTTTCTCCTTGAAAAGAGCTTACATAGAAGGATTGCGCTGATCGCGGAAATTACGGATGAAAGGAATGTAGGAAGGACAATGGAATTGGGAGCTGATGAACCGCACGCCGCGCGGATGGCGAGAACCCCGGTAGGAAGAAGCTCAATAGCTGAAGCATTGAGAGCAAGGAACATGCAAATATTATCGGAGGCAATTCCGTCTTTAGTCAAACGCGGATCGGCAAGGCTTAGTCGCTTCATCGCTTCAAGACCGAATGGGGTTGCAGCATTTCCAAGCCCGAAGAAATTAGCAGCTAGATTAAGTGTGACCGGCGCAGAGGCGTCGCCGCAGTTAGGCATCAGCTTTCGAAGGGAACGTTCAGTTAGCAGTGCAAGCTTATCTATCAGCCCTGCACGCTTTGCAACATTCATTATGCCGAGCCACAAAAGATAGGAACCTGCGAGCGACAGCATAAGCTCCACGGCAGAATTGCAGCCCTGAAGCATCCAGCCCAGCGCTTCCGAGGCGTTCCCTCCTGCGATGGAGAAGGTAAAGCCCAATATCAGCATTATTGTGATAACATATCCAAGCATGTAAAAGCATATGCCAAAAACCAATGAAAAATGAAGGGAGTGTTTCACGTGAAACACTCCCGGAACATGCCAACGGGTCAAGACTTTAATACGGATGCGATGTAGTTTTCAAGCATGACCAGCTCATCCGAGGTGACGCTTCGGGAGCTCTTTCC
>UQNF01000049.1 GCA_900542285.1 uncultured Clostridium sp. | reverse complement strand
AGTCAAGGTCGGGTAGTATTTTCTTCGCTTTGCTTCGAAAATCTCCACACCTGCCATTGACTGCTCTCTTGAGTGGAAATGTGTCACCTATGCTTGACGCTTTAACAGCTCTGACTGCGGTTCCGCACTTCTGCCGCTTGACATTTCCGGAGCGGTATCGTAAACTTTTTGCGTATTTTTTCCGTTGAAAGGTCAAAAGATGGACAGGAAAAACAATCAGGCGGTTAAGGATAGTTTCGATTCGCTCGAGGAGCTCGGCAGATATATGGCCGAGGAGGAGAAGCGCAGGGGCATTATTTCGCTCATTCTGGTGTTTGCGCTCTCGCTTTTAATCATAGCCATGCTGGCGGTTGCCTGCTGCGTCATCATCAACAGCGCCGCTCCAGCCAACAACAGCATCGACGAACCCATTCCGAACATTCCGGCAACGGACAGCCCTGCCCCGGCTTATGAACGGCCGACAGCCGAGCCGACCGGCGCAGCGACAGCGGAAGCGACCGCATATCCCCCCGATACCCCTTATTGGGTCAGTCCGACCGCGGAGCCGGACGAAACCCCCGAACCAAGCGATACCCCCGAGCCTGAGCCTGCGGAAACGACTGGCGGTACCGCCAAGCCTACCGACACCCCCAAGCCCACCGATACGCCCAAGCCCACCGGAACGCCCAAGCCAACCGGTACGCCCAAGCCAACCAATACGCCCAGGCCTACCGATACGCCCAGGCCTTCTGGTACGCCCGAGCCTACCGATACGCCCAAGCCAACCGACACGCCCGAGCCTTCCGATGAGCCGTGATTCGGTTCTGTCCGGTTCAGTCGGTTAAATGTATCTAACCGTTTGTATCCCGTATTGAACCCCCCGTGCACATGCCCGATTCGACCTCCAAAGCCGCTTTTTGCTTAAAAAATCAGTAAAAAACGGCCTTTTTGTGTCCAAACGAGAATAATAGACCATATATTTTCAATTCGAGTTTAAGAACTCAAAAATTCCTTGTATCTACTGCCAAATTTGTATTATTATTCGTTTGTGAAGCTTTGAACTTTTCGACAGAAATTGTAGATTCTTTTCCATTTTTTGGTGCTTTTTGCCATAAGAATGACATAATCGTTCATCCGGCATTTGCTTTTTTTTGAATGCGGTGGTATAATGTCTGCGAAAATTCATAAGCACTGCGGTAATTTCATCAGTTTACCGCATGGATAGGGTTCCCCATCATTTCGAAAGGAGGAAAAATGAAGAAATCATTTTCCGATGCGTTTGATCGCATTAAGGGTCTATTTTCAAAGACCGACAATGAAAAAAAGAATTCACCATCCGGTGAAAAGAATAATAAGCCTTCAGCCGGACTTTCCGTCCGTCTAAAGCGGGCAGCAAAGAAGGTTTGCTCTTTCATATCAAGGTATAGGTTTGCAGCGTCATGTGCGGCTGTAATGCTCATCCTTGCGGCGGTAGCAGTGATTTGTATCAGCGCCGGCAGGAACTCGATTGCCAATTCCGTCTATAATAGGCCCGGCACCGAAGCGCCCACGCTTCGGCCTGTTAAAACAATTGCTCCGCACACCGATGAGCCCATTACCGAAGAGCCGACGCTATCCCCGGAAGCCACATGGTTTTTCGAATTATCGACCGATCAGGCAGCTACGCCCACACCGAACGGACAGGGCGTCCAAAGCGAGGGCGGTTCGTTTATCAAGCATCCCCTCTTCATCGTCACTCCCGAGCCCGACGTCGTTCTCCGCAGGGAGCATAACGACATCATACTCGAGGTTCAGTCCCGACTCATGGATCTCTGGTATATGGATAAGGATGAACCCACCGACTATTTCGGCACGATCACCGAGGGCGCGCTCAAGGCCTTCCAGCGCAGGAATGAGCTTGAGGTCACGGGACGGCTCACGCAGGAGACCTACGACCTGCTGATGAGCGTCAATGCAAGGGTCTACATGACCATGCTCGGCGACACCGGCGACGATGTTATCGTCGTTCAGCAGAGGCTCTACGAGCTTGGCTATCTCGAAACCTACTACAACACACGCGGCGTATTTGACGAAAGCACCGAGACCGCCGTTAAGGAATTCCAGGAAGCAAACAAGCTTTCCGTTGACGGCAAGGTCGGCAGGATGACCAAGGAGGCCCTTTACAGCCCCGATGCAAAGGGCAAGGGCTTTGAGATTGGCGACCAGGATCCTCAGATCCAGGTATATCAGGAGCGGCTGAAGGAGCTGGGCTATCTGACCACCGAGCCGGACGGCATATTCGGCAAGGATACCCAGATAGCGGTCAAGCGTTTCCAGGCGCAGAACGACCTCATCGAGGACGGCTTCCTTGGACCAGTGACCCGTGAAAAGCTGATGAGCTCCGACGCCGTAGGCAACGCTCTGTGCTACGGTATGGAGGGTTCCGATGTCCTCAACATCCAGCAGCGGCTGTATGAGCTCAACTACCTGCGTGCAAAGAACGTTAACGGCTACTTCACCGCTATAACCGAAAAGGCCGTCAAGCTCTTCCAGAAGAACTGCGGCATCCAGCAGGACGGCAAGGTCGGCAGGAACACCATGAACCGTCTGTTCTCCGATGACGCACCCCGTGCTTCCAGCCCGGTAAGCGACGGCGGTTCAGGCGGCGGCTCTGGCGGCGGCTCTGGCGGCGGCAGCGGCGGAGGCTCGGGCGGAGGTCAGTCCGATGTTGAAAAGAAGATCGAAAACTTCATCCGCATTGCCAACAACAAGCTCGGCAGCCGCTATGTAAGGGGCGGCAAGGGTCCCAATGTGTTCGACTGCTCCGGCTTCGTCTATTGGTGTCTAAACAAGGCAGGCGTCAACCAGAGCTACATGACCAGCTACATGTGGAGGAGCTGCACGAGGTATCAGCGCAACAACTACTTTGACAAGATCAAGCGCGGCGACGTCATCGTCTATGACGGACATGTGGCGATCGCACTCGGCAACGGCATGATGATAGACGCTTCCCAGTCCAAGGGGCAGGTCGTCATCAGATCCTACCAGTCCTCATACTGGCGCAGCGTGTTTATCTGCTCGTTCAGAATATTCAGGTAATACTTCCGAATCCCTTCCGGATAGTATTCGGGGCTCGTCCGCAAAAGACGAGTCCCGATTTTTTTGCTTTATTCTGTTCGGAGCATTACCTGAATACTATGCCGTTCCGCTCGGAATGCCCGAGAAGAAATGGGGCAGTACGGCAGAATCAGATATAGCTCCTGTCGTCCATGACCTGATAGAATATCTTTACCATCTCATCCGGCGTTTCGTTAAAGCCTCGCTTGACCCATTCGTCCAGCAGGCCGAAGAGGCCGTATGAGTAGAAGCGCCGCTGGTAGCATTCCTTGGCGCTCGTACCGCACTGCGGCATCATCACCTGATAGAAGGCGTCATACACGGCAGAGCGCATATCCACGGCGTATATTACATCTATAACGCTCCGCATCTCGAAATTGAACCTGAAAAAATCCGCCGCATTTTTCATGGTAAAGCGATCGCGCACGGCAAGCTCATGCTCATCGGCCCAGCGGTTCCACGAACGGACGAGCTTGAAGGTCAGCGCATCGCCCTTGCAGGAAAAATTGCGGAACCATGTGGCACGACCGACGCCTGCGGTATCGGCTATCTCCTTGACGGATATCTTGTCAAAGTCCTTTTCACGCATAAGCTTTATCAATGCGTCCGCAAGGCACTCCTTGAGAAATTCCGTGGTCTTTGTTCCGCGTCCCATTTGTTTCACCTCAAAAAAGATACTTTTCCGCCGAATCGTCTCAAATAGACGCATGACTATTGAATTCGGATTCGAAATCGGTATAATAACAATGATACTATCGTTTCAATTAAGAGCGAGCGTATCAAATTGGCTCAATTATATCAGGCTATCGGATAGTTGTCCAATTTCGCGAAGAACGGCCGCGTCAGCCCTCTGTTGGCAAAGGCTGTGGACATTTTGGGTATCCGCATCGTCGGCCGCGCAAGCGCAGAGGGCGAATTGGAGCCTATGCACAAATGCCGAGGGGAAAAGACTGCCTTGCAGAAGCTTGTGAGCGGTATGCTTGAGGAAGGCTATGCGGGCGGAAGGGTCCGAATACGCCATTCCGAGAACCCGACAATGGCGGTCAGGCTTGTCGAGGAGCTGAGAAAGGCTTTCCCGAACGCCGATATCACGGTGGGAGCCAATAGGGGCCTGTGCTCGTATTACGCCGAAAGGGGCGGAATATTGGTTGGATTTGAAATAGAATAGGGGAACACAGATGAAGCTGACAACGATACTCTTTGACCTGGACGGGACCCTGCTCCCGATGGACAACGATGCCTTTACAAGGGGCTATTTTAAGCTGCTTGCCGCCAAGCTTGCGCCCCACGGCTATGAGCCCAAAAAGCTCGTGGATGCAATCTGGTCCGGCACGGCGGCAATGGTGCGAAACGACGGCACAAGAAGCAACGAGGACGCCTTCTGGGAGGATTTCACAGGCACATACGGCGAAAAAGCGGCCGCGGATATTCCGCTGTTCAATGAATTCTATGAAAATGAGTTTCAGGGCGCAAAAGCGCTGTGCGGCTATAACCAAAAGGCTTCGGAGTCGGTACGCAGGCTCAGTGAAGCGGGCTTTCGGATCGCACTGGCAACCAACCCCATCTTTCCGTCCATCGCAACGGAGAGCCGCATTCGCTGGGCAGGGCTGGAGCCTTCGGATTTTGAGCTATATACTACCTATGAGAATACCGGCTTCTGCAAGCCAAACCCCAAATACTACATTGATGTTGCGAAACGGCTCGGCGTCAGTGCGGAGGAATGCCTGATGGTCGGCAACGATGTGGGTGAGGACATGATAGCCGTGAACGTCGGCATGAGGGTGTTCCTGCTCACCGACTGCATTATCAACAGGGACGGCAGGAGCATCGATGAGTTCCCGCACGGAAGCTTTGACCGACTGATGGATCATATTGCGGCACTCACCAAATGAGCGGAAAGTTTAGATACTTAGAAAGCATAACCGCATGAATCTTTTATATTTATGTTACCGAAAAACCGCCCACCGAGTCAAAGCTCGATGTGCGGTTTTTTATTTATCGCAGTTTTGAATGGCACCGATAAAGCGAATAGCTTGGGTGTTTTCTGTTCCAAGTCACCTCCAAGCAATCCGAGAGGAAACCTACATCAATTCTCCCTCAAAAAACGGCGAAGCTCGACCGCAACGCCGCCAATGCTGACCGGAAGGGCGCGCACCTCCTCGGGCGTGAACCGCCTGGGCGCATAGTTCGGATTGATAGGGCGTATCTCAAGCGAGCCGTCGTCAAACAGCCGCACACGCTTGAGCGTTGCTTCGTCCGAACCGACGTACACTATGCAGTCGTCGCCGCTTTCGCAAACGGATTCCCGGCGGAATATCACCGTGTCGCCGTCCAGATACTCGGGATACATGCTGTCCCCACGCACGCGCAGAGCAAAGTATTCCTTGTCCGCATCGATATCGTCGAGCGAAATATCCTCCGTGCCCGTAATATCCTCTATCGCTTCCATCGGAATGCCTGCCGGTATGGCGCCGTACACATTGACGGTTATAAAACCGCCCGAGCCCCTGCCCTGTGCAGGCATTTCCCTGCCCAAAAGATAATCGCAGGAAACGCCCAGCTTTTCGGCTATCAGCGCGACCGTCTCCCCCTTGGGCGCATTTGCGTTGCGCTTCCATGCAGAAATAGTGGCCCTCGTCACATTGAACAGCTCCGCCGCACGCCGTGAGCATGGCTGAAGCCCCCTGAGCACGCATATCTTTTCATATCTTTCGTAAAATCCCATTCCATCCTCCAATCATCCCGTACAGCTCCGTCCCAATCCGCCTCATGCTGGACAAGTATAAAAAATTATGCTATAATATTAGTACGGTTGAAATATCATGCCCATTGGGCAGTTAACTCAGCACAGTATAGCACGACAGTCAAATTATTTCAACCTATTCTTGAAGGAAGGATTTGGAAAGGAGGAAATATGGATATGTTCAAAGAACGCTTCGTTGAATGGCTCAAGGCGGCAGGCATTCGTGCGCTCAAGACCACGGCGCAGGCACTGGCGGCAGGAATCGGCACGACAGCGGTGCTCAGCGAGATCGACTGGCCGCTTGCAGTAAGCACCGCCCTTGTGGCAGGCATTCTATCGCTGCTCACCAGCATCGGCGGACTGCCGGAGCTTAAAAGAGCTTCGGACTGATGCGCCGCAGCAGATACCCGGGGCGAAGATAGGATAGCATTTTTTCGCCCCGAAGCAGTTTTGTATATTATTATTTGCAACCCAACATCTTGTGCTTTCATGGCGATACGAATACAATTCCAAAGAAATTTATCCGCAAAATCGCTTGCACTCGGGGTCAAAAATTGTTACAATAATAATCCCCCCTTCAGCGGACGAGCTCAGTTATCCACATACAGATCACCTGTTTCAGCTCCTTCGCCGCAATACGGGCAAATCGGGTTTCAAATAACAGCGGAGGTGTAACATGTTATCTGCAGGCTTAATATGGGAAAAGGCGCAGGAATATATCAAGCGTGAAATGACCGAGGCAAGCTACCGCAACCTCGTTGCAGGCCTTATTCCAAGCAGAATTGAGAATGACGATGAGCTTGTTCTCGTCATGACCCCCGACTCTCCGCTGAACACGGAGCTTCGCTTTTCATCGTTGAGCAATGTCTATAAGTCCAAGATAGAGAGTGCGCTGTACTTCGCCTGCGGCACGCCTCTTAAGGTCAGGTTTGTAACGGAGGAAGAATCCTCCGCCGTCACAGGCGCGGCAGCGAAGGCAGGCCATGTCGAGCCATGCCCTACGCTGCTTCCCAAGTATACATTTGACAACTTCGTTATGGGCAACTCCAACCGCTTTGCATGGGCAAGTGCAGTCGCCGTCGCCAACAATCCGGCTACCGCTTATAATCCGCTGTACATTTACGGCACCGTCGGACTCGGAAAAACCCATCTCATCCACGCCATAGGCAACGCCATACACGCAAGCCATCCCGATTACAAGATACTCTATGTGGCGAGCGAAACGTTTACCAACGATGTCATCTCGTCTATACAGGCGAATACTCGCGAACAGCTTCGGGACAAGTACAGGACGCTTGACGTTCTCATCGTGGACGATATCCAGTTCATCGCCGGCAAGGTCTCCACGGAGGAGGAATTCTTCAACGTATTCAACACGCTTCGCGATGCCAACAAGCAGATAATCATCACCTCCGATATGCCGCCCCAGGCCATCGGCGCGCTGTCCGACAGGCTCAAGACCCGCTTTGGCTCGGGCCTCATCACCGATATTCAGGTTCCCGACTTTGAAACCAGGGTCGCAATACTGAGGAACCGCATCATCCAGGACCATCTGGAAGTCGGTGACGACGTCGTTCAGCTCATAGCGGAGCATGTCACCGGAAACGTCAGAAGCCTTGAGGGCTGTCTTAACGGCGTTGTGGCGTATGCAGGGATCGCCGTCAAGCCCATTACGGTGGAGCTTGCGGAGAACATTCTCAAAAACTTCGTGACCGGGGACGGTTCCGGACGCCCTGTGACGCCCGAACGCATCCGTCAGGTCGTCTGTGATTACTATAATATCTCCGTTGACGATATCATGGCAGAGCGCAGGGACAAGCGTGTTGCCGTTCCGAGACAGGCTGCCATGTATCTGATGCGAAAGCTTCTCGGCATACCCAATCAGCAGATAGGCGATTACTTCGGCGGCAAACACTATTCGACCGTCATTCACGCCTGCGAGCTGGTGGAAAAGAAGATAGCTTCCGACCCGGCCTTCAAGACCGCCATCGACGACCTCACCGCAACGATAAACAACAAGAATTGAGCGTAGTTTTCAGCGTATCATGAAGTACAAGGCTACAATACTGTCGGATGCGGACGTCCAGCGCACGCTCGTCCGCATCTCCCATCAGATAATCGAGAAAAACCGCGGCACGCAGGATCTGTGTCTTATCGGCATAAGGACCAGGGGCGTGCCGCTTGCTCAACGCATTGCCGACAACATAGAGCGCATTTACGGCGAAAAGCTTCCCGTCGGAGAGCTTGACATAACCCTGTACCGCGATGATCTGAGCGAAGCGAATAAATCTCCCGTGGTAAACGGAAGCAATGTGCCGTTCTCCGTCGTCGGAAAGACGGTGGTTCTCGTTGACGATGTTATCTTTACCACAAGGACAGCGCGCGCCGCACTCGATGCGGTCATGAGCCTCGGCAGGCCTGCCAGAATTCAGCTTGCCGTTCTCATCGACAGGGGGCATTCAGAGCTTCCCATCAAGCCGGATTATGTGGGCAAGAATATCCCCACCTCGCTTGAGGAGCTTATATCCGTCAAGCTCACGGAGACCGACGGGCAGACGAACGTCGCCATCTACACAAAATAGGCGAGCGATAACATTATATTATCAAATAAGCGTATTTTTCCCTTGCAAACGTTATAAAACTATGGTATCCTAATCGGGTATGAAATAACTCACCCATGCGGATTTTGTGGGCGTTGCCGGTGCTGCCGGTTCCCATGAAAGGCGAAGCGTGGGGCGGAAATAAAAACAGGAGGTTTATCACATGTCAGTTATTTCTATGAAACAGCTTCTCGAAGCAGGCGTACACTTTGGTCACCAGACCCGCCGTTGGAACCCGAAGATGAAGGAATACATCTTCACCGAGCGCAACGGTATCTACATCATCGACCTTCAGAAGACAGTCAAAAAGATCGACGAAGCCTATGCTTTCGTTCGTGATATCGCAATGAACAACGGCACCGTCCTCTTCGTCGGCACCAAGAAGCAGGCTCAGGACAGCATCGAGCAGGAAGCAAAGCGCTGCGAAATGTTCTATGTCAACCAGCGTTGGCTCGGCGGTCTTCTTACCAACTTCAAGACCATTCAGACCCGTATTGCAAAGCTCAACGAGATCAACAGGATGGAGGCTGACGGCAGCTTCGATCTGCTTCCCAAGAAGGAAGTCATCCAGCTCTGCAACCTTCGTGAGAAGCTCATGAAGAACCTCGGCGGCATCAAGGATATGAAGAAGCTTCCCTCTTGCCTGTTCGTAGTCGACCCCCGCAAGGAGCACATCGCCGTTCTCGAAGCCCGCGCTCTGGGCATTCCCGTAGTCGCTATCGTTGATACCAACTGCGACCCCGACGACGTTGACTATGTCATCCCCGGCAACGACGACGCTATCCGCGCTGTCAAGCTCATCGCTTCCAAGATCGCCGACGCTGTTCTCGAGGGCAAGCAGGGCGAGCAGATGACCGATTCCGCTGTCGATGCGACCATCGCTCCCGAAGCAGAAGAGGCTGACAACTTCTAATCTATAACCGATCCCTGTATTTGGAGGATAAAATAATGGAATTCACCGCAAAAGACGTAATGGCCCTTCGTGAGCGCTCCGGCGCAGGCATGATGGACTGCAAAAAAGCGCTCAAGGAGTGCGATGGCGATATGGAAAAGGCAATGGACTATCTTCGTGAGAAGAGCCTTGCCGCTTCCGCAAAGAAGGCTTCACGCATCGCTGCCGAAGGTCTCGTAGACTGCTTCGTCTGCGAGAAGTGCGGCGTTGGCGTTATCATCGAGGTCAACTGTGAGACCGACTTCGTCGCCAAGACCGATGCTTTCAAGGAGCTCGTACACTCCCTTGCAATGCATGTTGCAAAGAAGAACCCCGCAACCGTTGAGGAAATGATGGCTCAGACCTATTCCGAGGATGAAAGCATTACCGTTGACGCAGCTATCAACGCAGCAGTCGCCAAGATCGGTGAGAAGATCACCATCCGCCGCTTCGCTCGTTACGAAGGCTTTGTTGACACCTATGTACATCTCGGCGGCAAGAGGGGCGTTCTCCTCAAGGTCAGCAACGGCGACTATCCCGAAGTTGCACACGATGTTGCAATGCAGATCGCAGCTGCAAGCCCCACCTGCCTCTCCAAGGAGGACTGCAACCAGGCTGATGTCGAGCATGAGCGTGAGATCCTTGCCGAGCAGATAAAGAACGATCCCAAGAGCTCCAAGACTCCGGCCGCCATCATCGAGAAGATGATCGAAGGCCGTATTGAAAAGTTCTACAAGGAAGTCTGCCTCCTCGAGCAGCCCTTCGTTAAGGACCAGAAGGTCAGCGTTGGCCAGATGATTAACGGCAGGTTCGAAGTTCTTTCCTTCGTATGCTTCGTAATGGGCGAGGGCCTTGAGAAGCGTCAGGAGAACTTTGCTGACGAAGTCATGGCGCAGACCAAGAAGGCTTAATTTCAGCTAAATAGAATTAATACACAGAGCCTGCTGCAGAAGCGTATGTCGCTTTGGCAGCAGGCCCATTTTTTCGGGGCTTCATACATCAGCCCCTTTTGATTTGAGCTTTTGATTACAGTACGGATACCGGGCAGTGCCGGGACTCCCTATCGCACGGATTCAGCTCGTCGCTCAGCTCTCAACCCTTATCACAGCCACGCTCATATCGTCCGCCCCCGACCTTCGCTTGGCGGCCTCCAGCAGCGAATTGGCGGCGGCCTCGGGCTCATCGAAGGTCATAACGAGCTCATGTATGGCGGCGATAAGCTCCATGCCCAGCGCATCGGCAACGCCGTCGGTCATCATGACCAGCACGTCACCGCGCCGAAGCTCCGGCTCCAGCACGGCAGGGGCGATGTCCCTAATAATGCCTATGGGAAGGGCCTCCGAATAGAGCGTGCGTACATCGCCGCCCCGGATAAGCCAGCTCGGCGACGCACCGCTCTTCAGAAGCTGCGCCCTTCCCGTCGATAGGTCGATGAGCGCAGCGTCAAGGGTGGCGTACATCTCCCCTCCGCCCTTTCCAAGCATCAGCATATTCACGCAGTCAGCCGCCTCCGTAAGGCTGAACCCCACGCCGATCAGCTTTTTAACCAGCTCAAGCGTTCTCATGCTCTCCCTTTCCGCAGCATGGCCGCTGCCCATTCCGTCGCTTAGCGCAACGAGGACCTTTGTGCCGTTTGGGCTAACTATGCAGCTGTCGCCGGTCACATCGTTGAACCGCTTTGGTATCAGCGCCGTGCCTATGCGCACCTCAAACCGCTTGCTGCGCTTGGGCTCGGCTGCCGTAAGCCTGTCCAATCGGTTGGCAATACAGCAGAGCTGGCGTCCCATCAGTGCGTCGCTGCTCTTTTGGGAAACCTCATACAGCACCTCCGCAAGCGCCCTCGCTCTGACGCTCAGCTGCTCGATGCTCACAGCTGCGGCAGGTTTTTTTGCCGTTTCCCTTTCACCGCTGCCTGCCCTTCCGACCGTAACCTTTCTGCGCTCCGGGCTAAGGTTCATTATCCCAAGGCATACCGCAAGCGCGCACATCAGCACTATGCATTCCCCCAGCATATAGCTTGCTATGCCGACAAAGCTTCCTCCCAGCATTGCGCAGGGGATCAGCATGAGTGCGGCGGCAGTGCAGAAGCGTACCCGAGGCGGCGATTTTCGGAACCACGGTATCAGCATCGGCGGCGCAGCAAAGCAGCAAAACGCCATCGTTGGCACGCTCCCGGTGACCAGCGCTCCGCCAAGCGCACCGAGCAGCGCAAGCTTCGGCTCCCTGTCCGTGATAAGCAGCGCAAGCGCAGCAGCAAGCGCGAACGGCGCAAGCTTCGCTTCAAACAATGTCAGCCTTATCAGCCCCACGCAGAAGCTTGCCGCAAATACCGCCGCATAGCCGAGCCGCCGACGCTTCAGCTCCCCGGTATACGCCTCCGATAAAAACTCCCTTATGCTCTCCATATTCCTACCCCTGCCGTCATTATTTCAATATAATGATAGCCGTTTCACAGCCGAATGTCGGTCGATTCAGCGTCGAGAAAAAGGCAGGTTCCGCAGCAGTTTTGCTGAAAGGGATTGAAAAATATCGGCTGTAATGCTAAAATCATAAAAACGAAAGAGGAGCTTACGCATGTCAATGTCAAAGCAATGCATTATGGCGCTCGACGCCGGAACAACCAGCAGCCGCTGTATTCTGTTCGATGAAAACGCTCATATCATAAGCGTTGCGCAGGAGGAATTTGCCCAGATCTATCCCAAGCCCGGCTGGGTCGAGCACGACGCAGAGACCATCTTTACAACACAAATGGCCGTTGCCAAGGCTGCGCTTGAAAAAGCAGGGCTGACCGCCGACGATGTGGCGGCCATCGGCATTGCCAACCAGCGTGAGACCACCATAGTCTGGGACAGGGCAACCGGCAAGCCGATATGCAATGCCATCGTATGGCAGTGCAGACGCACCGCCGAATACTGCGACGAGCTGAAGAGCCGCGGACTCGGCGAGCCCATACGCCAAAAGACCGGGCTTGTCATCGACGCCTATTTCTCCGGCACCAAGCTCCGCTGGATACTGGAGAACATTCCCGGTGCGCGTGAAAGAGCGGAGCGTGGGGAGCTTCTGTTCGGAACGGTTGAAACCTGGCTGATATGGAAGCTTACGGAGGGCAGGGTGCACGCCACGGACCTATCCAACGCTTCAAGAACCATGCTGTTCAACATCAACACCCTTGACTGGGACGAGGAGCTTTTGAAGGAGCTTGGCATTCCGCGCAGTATGCTGCCCGAGGTGCGGCCGTCGAGCGGAAGCTTCGGCGAAAC
>UQNF01000048.1 GCA_900542285.1 uncultured Clostridium sp. | reverse complement strand
CACCTGCCCTTGACTGCTCTCTTGAGTGGAAATGTGTCACCTATGCTTGACGCTTCAACATTCTTATCCCCAAAAGAACAGCAGCTGACTTGACCTTTTCCTTTGGTTTCACATGATGCTCAGCCGCGGCTAAGCTCCGCCAGCAGATACTCCTTCTGCAGCATGGCATAAACCTTTTTGCTTCGCCACTGCTTCCGCCGGCCTACCCTTACATGGCAGCAGGACTTCATCTCCGCTTCCTTGCGCATTCCGATGCGCTTCATGACGTTCTCGGAGGCGGCGTTCATGCTGTCGCAGCTTGCGTGTATGCGGTGGAGGTTCAGGTTCATGAATCCAAAGCGAAGCACTGCCTTCGCCGCCTCGGTCATAAGGCCCTGATGGTGGAAATCCCTGTGCAGAATGTAACCAAGCTCCGCCTGCTCGCCTGCATCGTCAAGGTAAAGCGAACATGCGCCAATCATGCGTCCGCTGTCCTTAAGACAAATGGCAAATTCAAACACCCTGCGGGGCTCGAGTATCTGTCCTTTGAGCACGGACAGCACAAAGTTTTGTACGTTAGGGTAGCTCTCCGGCCCCCAGTCCATAAAATAGGTCGTTTCGGGGTCGCCTGCGTAGGCATAGACCGAATCAACATCATCGATATTGAATTCCCGAAGATATAGCCTCGGGGTCTCCGCCAATACAAAATCAACTATGAGCTCGTCATCTTTCACGGAACCGGTAACCTCCTCGTTGTTTTTTGAGATTATACACGCAATTCGCCGATTCCGCAACAAATGAAAATGGTCGCTTAAAAAGCGATGTACGCTTTAAGCGGCCCCTTGGGCCGAATATGCCTTCGGCCCATCCCTCTGACCTTCTTTATGCGTGTCAGTCGTCAACGCCGTAATAGAAGTAGTTTTCGTATACGCTGCTGCTCCAGCTGCGGAGAATGCCATGCCTGCCGACTCCGAAGAAGTCGGAGTAGTACTCGCTGAGTATGGAGCTGCTGATGCCGCCATTGATCAGCGCATTGTACTGAGCTTCGGTGAGCGCGAAACAGAACGGCTGGAATGCCATACATGAATAGGGCGACTCACAGTCGAAGTAGTAGTTGGCCTTTTCGCTCTTGACGAACAGATCGCTTTTCACGGTGCTGATAAACAGAATATAGCGTGAGTCCGCCGCCTCGGTTCCAGAGGTGAATACGCCCTTCAGCCAATCGACGCAGGCCTTGCGCTCCTCCTTGCTTATCGGGGAAGTGGTATTATACATCTCATCATATTCGAATCTGAGCTTATCAAGATACTCTTCGTCCGCTTCGTCCATGTCGGCTTCGGTGATGCCGTAGTAGTTTTCAAGGTATTCCTCAAAGCTGATATACTCCTGTATTCCGACTTCGTCGCTTTGCAAACCGATGTTGAATGCGCGGCTTGTGTTGGTCACGGTATCCAGCACGATAAAATCAAGCTGATAGCTTTCGAAACCGTAATACGGTATGAAACCATCGTCGGGCATGGACATGTCGATCAACGAATCGAGATGGGGCACATGCTCCGCAAATTTATTGTCACGCTCGCAGTCGGCACGGGAAAGCTCGATATAGGCCTTGAGCGTCTTTGGGGTCGCGGTGGTCAGCTTGATGCCCCTGATGCAGGAATTATCGCGGGTCGCCGCAAAGAGCATGGCAACGGGGAAGTCGAAAGAGCCATTATCCGGGTCCTCGGCTACCCATCCGTCGAGGTATACGCTGAGATCCATCAGCTCCATACGCTCCTCGGGCGTGAGAAGCGAAAGCTCCTCCATGAAGGTGTCATAGAGCTTGTCGAAACGCTTATCCGCCATCACGAAATGCCCGGATTTGAAATCCTCCATATCCGATGCCGCATTGATGTATTCGCTGTCGGAATTGAGAATGTCGCAAAGGGTTTGGGCGTTAATGCTTGTGTAGTCGATAAAGAATTTGAAACACCTTCCATCCTTTAGAGTGATGTAAATACAGTGGTCGGAGGATGCGGAGTAATCGCTGCCGAACAGCCTTTCCATTTCGGTACCAAGTGTGATATTGCCATAGGTATCGCAGATCGCCTCGATTGCCTTCCTGTCGGTTATGACGATATCCTCCTCGCCGTGCGTTCCCTTTCCGTAGCGGTCGCGGTTGGAGTACGGCTCGGTTCGATAGTAATAATCGAAGCTGCCGGCAGGAATGAGATAGCTTGGAACGGAAAAGCTCTCGATATTGTTTGCGGAAAGGTCAAGCTTGTACTCCGCCTGTGCCAAGCCGTTGCCGGTCAGCGCAACGGCACCGACGAGCAGGAAGGCTATGGGTGCGAATAAGAGCGACTTGGCGGCAAATTTGAACTTGCGCGAGCTTATCCACATGAAGGCAAAGTAAGCGATGAGGGCGAGCAGCATCAGCAGGATAATCGCATTTGCAAGCAGGACTGAGCCGGAACCGCCGTTTATGGAAGTTACGAAGAAATAGAACAGCGAGGACAGCTCAAAGACAAACGCAACGCCGAACACGATGTTGAGGGTCTTGGTCCTGTACGCAAATCCCGCTGTCTCGTTCCTTGTCTTGAGCAGCGCGCGCCTGCTGAAGAACAGAAGAAGGGCAGGAACGACGATGTATATGACCCACACGGCTGCAGTGCGGAGTCCCTGACCGACGGGGAAGATGTGGTTTTCAAGCGAAACGGTAAGACCGCTGTATGCAATGAGCCCACAATAGATGGCAGGGAAGAAAGCGACTGCAATGAGCGTCGAAACGATCGCAGTAAAGCTCCGTCCGGTGATGCTGAACATGATGCTGACGATACCGAACAGGGCGATCCCGCTAAGCAGCGATTTCACGATGCTGAGCGCGGTCTCGGCGGCGCAGCATCCGTAATCTCCGATGAGGGCGTCCGGCATGAATACTCCGAACATCAAGCCGATGAGCCAGGTCGCGATGATAGCGAGCGAGCCGAGGAGGCTTGCTATAACATAGTCGGTCCAGATGCTGTCACGGGATACGGGGATGCTGCCGTACAGCTCACCGGTCGATTTGTCGCGCAGCCTGGTGCTGAGCTGAATGGAGGAAACCACCATGAAACAGCATACGAGCAATGAGAGCGCATCGGTATTGATATGAAAATCAGTGCCTATCGCTTCGGAGCCAAAGCACTGTATGCCGGCAATTAAGCCGTTGAGCAATGAGGATGCGGCAAGGATGATGGCAGGAACCATCAAACGCTTGAACACTTCGCGCAGGAAACGCCTGTGCGGCCTTAATATGGATTTAGTCATAATGTTATTCTCCTTTTCGTGCTTTACAATTATAATATCTCGTCAAAGTGATAGCCGAAAGAATCCATCTCAAACGAGAATACCTCCTCGAGCGTGAGCGGCAGAAGCTCATAGAGCAGGGGATCAAGGCTCTTGATGAAGCTGTCGGCAGCGTCCTTATCGCCCCGCATAATGGCGACCGCTACCTTGCCGTTCTTATGGAAGGAGAGCAGCTCCGTGCCGGGTATGCCGGAAACGAGCGTTTGGTCGACATCGCCGGCAAGAGCGAACTGGACCTTGAACATCCTGGTCTTGAGGTTTGAAATATCGCTCTGAAGGACGAGCTTGCCCTTGAACATCAGCGCAAGCGAGTCGCAGGTATCCTCAAGCTCGCGCAGGCTGTGGCTGGTCATGATGACGCAGGCGTTGCGGTCGCAGACCTCTGCGTATATGAGCTTGGCAGCCGCCTTCTTGGCAAGAGGGTCGAGTCCGTCATAGGTCTCGTCGAACATTATAATATCGGTGTTGCAGGAAAGCCCCAATACCGTCTGCGCCTGCTTGGTCATGCCCTTGGAGAAGGAGCGTATCCTTGCCTTGGGGTTTAGTCCGAAGAGCTGGGTGTACTTTTTGAATTTATCGAAGGAAAAGCCTTCATAGCAGGATGCATAGAAGTCCGCGAGCGAATTCATGCTTGCGCCTGCGCTGATAAGCTGGAGGTTGTCGGGTATGTAAACAAGGTGCTTTTTCGCCTCGACGTTGTCGTATACCTCTTCACCGAAGACCTTTATGCTGCCCTCGTCGGGATGGAACACGCCCGAAATGAGCCTCAGAAGCGTGGATTTGCCTGAACCGTTTACGCCAACGAGCCCGAACACTCCGCCCGGCTCTATGGTGCAGGTCAGGTCATCGACCGCAGTAACGTTTTCAAAACGCTTTGTTAGATTGGTGATCTCGATCATTCTAAAAATCCTTTCTTTGATTCCTTATCGTTTATTCGTTGCCGTCCGCATAAGCCTCCGCAATGGCGGAGATTATTTCGCCTTCGGACACTCCTGAAGCCTTTAGCTCCCGCGCCAGCTTCCTGATTTCGTCAAGAAGCCCTCTCTTACGTTCCCTGATAAGCTCGGCCGCTTTCGGCGCGACAAATCTTCCGCTGCCCGGTACGCTGTAACAGAGGCTTTGCCGCTCAAGCTCGGCGTACGCCTTCTGTATCGTGTTCGGGTTCACCGAAAGGTCCATCGAAAGCGCCCGTACGCTCGGCAGCTTATCATCGGAATTCAGCAGCCCTGCCATCACATAGCGTTCGAATTCGGAGATGATCTGCTCGTATATGGGAACGTATGAAACCTTATTGATATTAAACACCCTGTCTCCTTTCCTAAGTTCAAATAAAAAGCGAACTAACCGTACTATGAAATATAGCACAGTTAGTTCGCTCTGTCAATGATTTCCATATCGAGCGGAGAATATATTTAGAAATCCACTCTCCTGCCCCAGCGGAAGTTGGTGGTGTACCAGTTCGACATGGTCGAGATCACAACACGCCCGGCGCCGGACGAGGCGTGCAGGATAAGTCCGTTGCCTATATAGACGCCGACATGGGTGATCCTGCTTTCGCCGGCCTGCATGAAGAACATAAGGTCGCCTGCTGTAAGCTCATCGATGCTCTCTATATAGTCCCAGTCGGCGTTGGCGGCGTACATGGCGGCGCTTTGGCGCGAGATGGTGTAGCCTGCCTGGTTGAGGCAGTAATAGACAAGACCGGAACAGTCAAACACATCGGGGCCGCTGCCGCCGTAGACATAGGACTTGCCCATCTGTTCAAACAGCTTATTGACGAATGTTATGCGGCGGCCGGGCGTAAGTTCCGATTCGGTTGTCACGCTCCTGAGCAGCATGAGCGCGTCGACGGTATCGACGGAACGGTCGGAATTGACGTCGGCGCATACGAGCGCAAGCTCGTCCGACTGCACACTGTCCTGTGCTATGCCCTGAGCGGTACGCAGGGTGAGCATTGCGTCGGTGATGTCAACGCTGCCGCTGCGGCTCACGTCTCCACACACGAGCGTCATTGGGGGTTCGTCATATACGGCTTCCGGAACGATGCCTGCCGATGCGGCGGAGCCGGCAAACAGCGTTGCGGCGGCAAGAATGCCGGAGAACAATCGTTTCATATTCGTTACCTTCCTCTCTCTTTTGTGATAGTATACCAACACATTTCGGCAGGGTCAAGCCTTTTTGGACAAATTATCCATGTCAATTCGCAGAAAAAATGGTAAAATATCCCTTGCATATGCGCTTTGCTCCCTGCGTACAATATGAGCATGAGGATAAGAGTGAAGAAAAAAGAACGGGGACACGATCCCGAAAAGCACAGCGTCGATAAGGGTCTATGTGAAATTGCGCAGCCCCTCAGCGACATCAGCGACGGGATAGAGTCGGATGTGCTCGGAAGCTATACCGGCATTGCAGCCGACGGTTCAGCGCCCCAACAGGATGCGGATGACCTGTAAATGCGAACGCAAAGACGGGTTCGTACTTACAAACTTCGGCAGATATCGTTCAGGCTTTCAGAGTGAGTCTATGCCGACAGGCGAACGAGTCTGCAAAGCCGATGCGTTTTGCGGTTTGGCCCGGGGAAAGCTGCCCGGACGCGCGGAGCGTTGAGGACTGTCCTCAGGGCAGGGCTTTCCGAATATGCGAAAAACCTGACTTAGGGTCATGAAGGCGGAGCAGGCCTGCTCCGCCCGCATCCGTCTATATGCAAAATGCTAAAATTCCAACCCCTCCTATTGAAAAACATGCGGAATGATGCTACAATGGGCTAAACCCAAATGCGGAGGAACGGATGAAAAAGCTGATGATAAAATGTGCTGCGCTCGTATTGGCAGCGGCTTCCATGCTGCTTTTGTCGGGCTGCAGCAAGTATTCGATAGATGAAAACAACCATTACAGCGACAGGTTCATATCCTTTAACCTGCCCAAGGATTATTTGTTCGCCTTTGAGACCGATATGGGCAAGGCGTACTACAATTACTATACCTTCAAAAAGGAAAACGACCCCAGCGGCAACAATATCACCTACTGGTCAATGCCCCTTGACGCAAAGGGAGCAATGATAGCGGAACTTCCGGAGGATACTGTCATTGACAGTCTGCGCAGCCAGTACAGGAACAAGGACAAGACCATAAAGGTGTATGATTTCAGACGCCTTGACAGCGACGATGGCGAGGAGTTCAAGGGTTACCTCGTGTATTTTGGAATCGCTCCGTTTGGCAGCGATGTTGATTCGTCCGAAGAAAGGATAGCATGCGTCAATATCGTACTCGTGCGTCAAAGCGACTATGCCGCTTCCATGCTGCTGTTCAATGCTACCGACAGGGCGACCGAGGAGGAGTTTTTCGCTTCGGCGCTGACCGTCAAAGGGAATGAGAAGTAGGCTGATATAGGAACTATCCCCTTGCTGCCGGATCCAAACGGCAGTTTTTTGTGTTTAGGAGTGGTTTTGCGGGTTAAATGTAAGAAACTTGGCGCCTATACGGCATTTCACTGTGGACAAGTCCATTATATAATGATAAAATAGCAATATACACGCAATGAGCATACAATCATTGCGCAGGATTTTTTGCTTGAATGGGGACGGAAGATGAACAGAAACACCAAGATCCTCTTGACTATCTCAGCTGCGCTGCTGTTTGCGGCGTCGCTGGCGTTCTTTTTATACTTATTGTTCGATGAGGTCAGAAATGCGGACAGCCCTCCGGTTATATCCCTCACATCGGACGAGATACATGTCAGCGTCAACGCTTCCCGGGAGGAGCTGCTGATCGGCGTGTCCGCCATGGATGCGGAGGACGGAGATCTGACCGACAGAGTTTTGATAGAGAGCATATCCCAGTTTGTCGATAAGGGCAAGAGCATCATCACCTATGCCGTGTTCGATTCCGCAAACCATGCCGCTACGGTCTCAAGAACGCTGTATTTTACCGATTATACCTCGCCCCGGTTTGAGATAAAGGACAGGCTGGGGTTCCGCTATACCTCCGCCATCAATCCCCTTGGCTTTATACGCGCCTATGACTGTATCGACGGCGATATCAGCGGCAAGGTCAGCATGACGCTGGTGGATTCAAACGATTTCCTGACCTCGATAGGCACGCATCTGGTCGAATTCAGGGTCATTAACAGCTTTGGAGACGCCGCGAGCTTTCAGACGGAGATAGTCGTGAACGACAGAACCAATACCGAGCAGCGCATGACGCCCTCCATAACGCTTTCGGATTACCTTGTTTACATCGAACGGGGCGATCTGATAACTCCGCTCGATTACCTTAAGGGGATAACCGTGTATGGACAGAGCTATACGCCCGAACAGTACGGCTATGAGAACATACAGGTGGATGTGAGCGGCTTTGATCCCACCGTTACCGGGCTTCAAAAGATAGTATTCTATACGGAATATGAAACCTATATAGGCTCTGCCGACCTGCTCGTCTATGTGCTGGACGATAATGCATAATAGGGAAGGCAGTTTTGGAGGAAGCAATGCCAAAGTTTACACCTAACAAGGCGGGAGGCGGAGCGAAAAGGTTTTCGCTCGTTCCGGAAATTGCAATATTTGACCTGCTGCGCTGCTGGTGGGTGGTCGTTATCGGCGTGCTGATATCGGCAATGGTTTCCTATGTCGTCGTTACGGAGACCTATGAGCCTGATTATACATCTACGGCGACCTTTGTCGTCACCACCAAGGGTACGGTCTCGACGAACGTCTTTACCAACCTAAATACCGCAAGGGGGCTTGCGGAATCGTTCAAATATGTGCTCGACAGCGATGCGCTGATGGAAACCGTCTGCGCAAAGCTCGGCATTGACAGCTTTCCGGGAACGGTAAGCTCAACTCTTCTCGAGGATACCAATATTCTTTCGCTGACAGTCACATCAAACTCTCCGTCGCTGACGTTTCGCATGATAAACGCCATAATCGACAACCACCATATCATCACCGATTCGGTCATTTCCAATGCCGCGATGGATCTTCTCATGCGCCCGGCAGTTCCGAAAGCTCCGGCGCATCCCATGCAGCGCACAAGTGCGATGAAAAAGAGTATGCTCCTGACCGCAATAGGGCTTATCGCTTTGATAGTGTTGTTTTCAGCGATGAACGACAAGGTCAAAAACGACGAGGACGTCAGGAACAGGATAGACTGCGACAGACTGTCCACGCTCGGACACGAAAAATCTAAGTTCACTTTGCGTTCTCTTCTCAGGCGCAAGGTTAAAAGGAATATTCTGATAAACGATCCGACGACGAGCTTCGGCTATTCGGAGACCTTCCGCCTGCTCCGCACGAGGGTCGAATACCTCATGGAAAAGGGCCGCCACAAGGTCCTGATGGTCGGAAGCGTTCTCGATAACGAGGGCAAGTCGACCATTGCGGTCAATCTTGCGCTGATGCTCACCTACAACAACAAGCGCGTGCTGCTCATCGAGGGCGATATGATGGAGCCTGCCATAGAAAAGATGCTGGGCATAAGCATCGACTCCAAAATGTCGATCGGCGAATACCTGTTCGACCCCATGCCGATAGACCGCCTGCCCCATGCGGACGGCGCGCCGTTGATGAGCCTTCTAATCTGTAAGCTCCCCATACCCAACTCAACGGAGGTCATCGGCTCCTCCAATATGGCGGAGTTCATGGATGCGGCAAGGAAGCATTTTGATTACATTATCATCGACACTCCGCCAATAGCGTATTCAAGCGATGCCGAGAGCCTTGCAGAGCTTTGCGATGCAGCACTGATGGTGATAAAGCAGAATACCGCGACTGCCGCCAGGATAAACGACGCCATAGAGACCCTGGAGAGGAGCGGCATCAAGGTCATAGGCTGCGTATTCAACGATGTCAGGCGCATAGCCCTGCTCGATTCGGCTGCCAATGCCGTGCACGGAGGCTATAATGCTTCATATGATGTCGGCCGCAGGCGTTCGAGCCGCAAGCGTTACGGTTACGGCTATGGCTACGGTTACGGTTATGGCTACGGCTATGGCTATGGCTATGGAAATGACGCATCCGCCGGCGGGGACAGGAGCAGCTCCTTCCGTGCCGCAGAGACCGTGGATGAGGAGGTGAAGGAGTAATGGCGGACGAGACAAGGAGATCTTCGGGGCATAGCGAATACGGCGCCGCACCGCGCTCCGCATCGTACGGAACGCATAACGATATCAGCCAAAACGGTGACTCCGCCAGGATAGACTTCACGCAGATAGTCAAGGATACCCTGCGTGCATTCATATCAAATTGGTGGCTCTTCATTCTGATAGCCGCCGTGCTGTGCGCATTCCTCTGCATCAGGGCAAAGCGCAGCTATTATCCCATCTACAAGGCCAAGGCCACATTCACGGTCAATGTCGTCGGCATCACGGGGGCGAATGGGGCATACTATTCGCAGGGCACGGCGGAGCAGCTGTCAAGGACCTTCCCGGCGATACTCAGAAGCGGCATTTTGGGAACGCTCGTCTGCGAGGATCTGGGCGTTAAGAGCCTGCCTGCAAGCATCAACGCTTATGTCGAGGGATCGACAGCGCTTTTCACCATCGAGACCACGTCCGGCGATCCTGACAGTGCCTATAAGGTGCTGAAATCCGTTATTAAGGTCTATCCCGACGTTGCGCTGTTCGTCGTAGGCAACACCAGCCTGAACTTAATCAGCGAGCCTCAGCTGCCAACCGAACCCATAAATACGATAGCATATGCTTCCTGCATCAAAATGGGGCTTTTGACTGCGCTGGCTGTATGCCTGATACTGGCGTTATTCCTCGCGCTGACGCGCAAGACAATAAGAAATACCAACGATTTAAGGTCGGTATTCAGCCTGCGCTGCATAGGGAGCATACCGTTTGAACGCGCGGTCAAGCATGGGAGGCGCAGGGAGTTTACCTCCATCGAGAATGAGAACACCTCCAAAAACTTCATCGATGCGGTCAGGCTGATACGCACCAGAATAGAAAAGTCTATGAAAGAAAACAATGAGCAGGTAGTGCTCGTCGCCTCCTCCGTCCCTGGAGAGGGTAAAACGACCGTGTCGGTCAATATCGCCCTCGCCCTTGCGGAAAAGGGGAGAAGGGTCATCCTTGTGGACTGCGATATCAGAAAGCCCTCCGTTATCGGCGGCTATTCGGGGCTTTGTGAAAAGGGCCTTGTTGATTACCTGCTCGGTGACGCGGGTATAGATGACATCATCGGCACGAAAAACGAGTATTTGGACGTCATCAACGGCGTGAGGAACAGCAATAACGCGGCGGAGCTGCTCCGCACCAGGCGTATGCACACCCTCATTCATGAGCTGAGAAAGCGTTATGAATATGTCGTGCTCGATTCTCCGCCATGTGCAATAATGGCGGACGCTCAGGCTCTGACCAATATAGCTGACTGCGCCGTCTATGTCGTTTGCCAGGAATACACCAGGAAGAACCAGATAATCGACGGCATGAACAACCTTGCCAATATCAACGTCCGCTACATAGGCTATGTGCTCAATAATGCGAGCAGCTCAGGCATGGGCTCCGCTTATGGCAAGTACGGCGGCGCATACGGAAAGTACGGCGGGCAATACGGAAAATACGGCGCATATTCCAAGGTCAGAAATTGAACCGTGCAGCTCCTTTATGGGAAGGATCTGAATCGGAAAACATTGCATCCAAGCAGAAAGGATAGAACATATGACGGATTACAGGTCAGAATATGACCGCTGGCTCGAAAACACGGCAGAGGATGCCGAACTGCATGAAGAGCTTATGAGCATGGCGGACGACCCCAAGAGGATGGAGGACAGCTTCTATACGGAGCTGGCTTTCGGAACGGCCGGACTTCGGGGAGTCATCGGCGCAGGCACCAACCGAATGAACAGATTCGTCGTGCGCCGTGCAAGCGCAGGACTCGCCAAGTATCTGTTGATGTATAAGAGCTCGCAGGAGCACGGCGTGGCGATCGCCTATGATTCCAGGCATTTTTCAAGGGAGTTTGCCTTTGAGACCGCTGCGACCATAGCGGGCTTCGGCATCAAATGCTACCTGTATTCAACGCTCCACAGCGTTCCGCAGCTCTCCTTTGCGGTAAGGGAGCTGAACTGCATCGCAGGCGTCGTCATAACCGCAAGCCATAATCCGCCCGAGTATAACGGCTATAAGGTCTATTGGTCGTATGGCGGTCAGGCAGGCCCCCGTCAGGCGGACGCTATACTCGAAAGCATCAGGAAAATCGACTATTTCTCCGTAAAGCCCATGGACTTCGATACCGCCGTGGCAAAGGGGCTAATCGTTATGATAGGCAGCGAGCTTGACGAGGTGTACTATAAGAAGACGATGAGCCTCATAATAAGGCCCGATTTCGTGCGCGAGCATGGCGGGGAATTGTCCATCGTCTATACTCCGCTCCACGGAAGCGGCCTCGTTCCGGTCACGGAGGTCCTTCGCCGCATGGGCATAACGAAATGCCATGTCGTGCCGGAGCAGGAGCAGCCGGACGGCAGCTTCCCGACCGTAAAAGCCCCCAATCCCGAGGATGCGAACGCATTCACCCTCGCAATGGAGCTTGCGGACAGGGTGGACGCAAACCTTCTGCTTGCGACCGACCCCGATTCAGATAGGCTTGGCGTGGCGGTAAGGACCGACGACGGCAGATTCAGGGTGCTGACAGGGAACCAGATCGCCTGCATTCTCCTGCGCTACATCCTGAGTGCAAGACAGCAGAACGGAACGCTTCCGGATAACGGTCTTGTCGTCAAGTCCATAGTAAGCACATCTCTGGCTGATGCCGTCTGCAGGCGTTACGGCGTTGAGCTTCGCAATGTGCTGACGGGTTTCCGCTTCATCGGCGAGCTTATCGACCGCGCGCAGGCAAGCGGTGACAATGAATTCCTCTTCGGCTTTGAAGAAAGCTATGGATTCCTTGCAGGGAGCTTCGTCCGTGATAAGGATGCCGTCTGCGCCTCAATGCTTGCCGCCGAAGCGGCTGTCTATTATAACGCCGCCGAGGGCAAGACCCTTTACGATGTTCTTCAGGATATCTATGCGGAATATGGCTTCTATGTCGAAAGAACGAAGTCCTACACACTAAAGGGCAAGGAGGGAATGGAACTTATCGCCGGCGCAATTAGCTCGCTCAGGATTAATCCGCCCTGCGAATTCGGCGGAGAGAGCGTGCTTTGCTTTGAGGATTACGAATCGGGCGTGAGAAACGACCGAACCACCGGCGAAAGCACGGAACTTGAGCTTCCAAAATCAAACCTTCTGCGCTTTATCCTTCCGGACGATGCATGGATAGTCGTCCGCCCGAGCGGCACCGAGCCCAAGCTCAAGCTCTATATCGGGGCGAAAGCCGGCAGTGCAGACGAAGCGGAGGCAAGGCTGGAAAGGCTTTTGAATGCTGCGGACAGCATAGTGTCCTCATATCTGAAGTGATAGAGAAAAGCATATAAAAACAATAAACATATTGACAGATCGGGGGCACGCAGGATAATGTGCGTACCCTTGATTTGCATAAACCTCTGCATATCGATCGTACCCCGTGTTAGTGTAAAATAATTCTGGGAGAAATAACGAGCC
>UQNF01000047.1 GCA_900542285.1 uncultured Clostridium sp. | reverse complement strand
CCAGCGTATTATATTGGATCTGTATTGAGTCAGAACCAACATTATCATGGGCTGCGGCAAAAGCCGCAGCCCAATTTATCGAAAGCCCCCACATCTGTCTTGTGCAAATGTGGGGGCTTTATATGTAATTTTAATTTCAGACAGGAAAACAGCTTCGCAGTTAATTGCTCACGCGGCTAACAGGAGCATGTTATTCTTTATTCTCCTTGCCTTCGGCGCTCTTCTCATCACCATACATCAGCCGTTGGAATGCTTCAAAAAACCAGTCGAGCTTTTCTCTGTTTATCGAGTAGTATGCTTTCTTTCCGGCAACGTCCGATACGATAAGCCCACAGCCCATCAGAAGGTTTAGATGGTGCGAGACGGTGCATGGAGCAAGCCCAAGACGATTCGCTATTTCGCGTCCGTAGGTTGGATTCTTTGCAATATCCACCATAATACTGTGAGTATTTGGAATTCGTAGATATTGTTTGCTCCGTAGTTACCGGGGTAGACGTCAGCAATTGCCCAAGTCTTTTCTTCGTCTCGGTATTCTACAGCGAGCTTGAGTACATTTATGTTGATAATTGCCCGGAGATTCGCGATATTTGGCTTGCATACAACCGAAACCTCACCTCTCTCGATTTGAGCGGCGTTCCCTTGCTCTGGCAGCTCATACTCCCGGGAAATGGCCTGACCTCGCTGGACTTGTCATTCTGTCCGGAATTACAAATTTTGGAATGCGATAACAACTCATTGACTTCACTCGATGTTTCAATGCTTTCAAATCTACAGAGTCTGCGCTGCGAGAATCAGTATTGGGAAATGCCCAATAATAACAGATTTACTTCTCTTGATCTTAGCAGTAATGAGAACCTTGTCGAATTCACCTGCTACAACACAGGTGTCAGCGAACTGAATGTTGCCGGATTGACTGCTCTTTCAGCAATAAACTGCGGCAATTGCAACCTTTCAACACTTGATGTCACAGGTTGTGAGTCCATAGGCATACTTGCCTTCGCGAATAACAACATATCAGATATCGACACATCAGGAATAGTTGTTCCGATGATGACGTTTGAGTCATCCTACAATCCCATGGACCAGACGGTTTTTGAAAAAGCGGTGTATCCTCATGGCAAGGAATTGCAGTTCCTTCACTGCGCCGGAAATAACCTGACAAGCTTTGACAAGAGCATGTTTGAATGGCTTGGTGAGCTCGAATTGAGTTCCAACGATTTCAGTGTTCTCGATATCTCAAATGCTGATACTATTGTAATCCAAGATATGGGCGTAATGGAACGAATTTCAATCGAGTTACTCGATAATAGTCGAATTAATATTGACGGATCGAGCCCAGCAGAGTTTGTGCTTGCTGGGGCCACATCGACTTTATTCTATTTAAGCTGCAATGGGTGTGGGCTTTCCTCCATCCCGGATGCCGTTTTCGAGTCGGAGGCGCTGTGGGGACTGCTTTGCGCAGATAATAACCTCACCGGCACGCTGGATGTATCAATGTCTGCGTCCCTAAGTGAATTCGACTGCTCCGGCAACGCGATCGACAGCCTTATTCTGCCCGAAGAGAGCGAGTTCAGAAAGCTTGTCGTCAAAGACACCGGTATTTCCGAGCTTCATGTTGAAAACTCATACAATGGTGCTCCCATCAGCCTCTACGCGGAGAACGGTTATGTCGGTCTTTCCCTGCAAGGCTCAAGCGAGCTGGTCAAAGTTGGTGACGATATTATGGAAATCAAACATGCCGATACCGTTCTTTGGGCTGCGCCCGCGCAGGGCTATGAATTCGCAGGCTGGTACGACGCACAGGGCGGCCTTGTAAGCTCTGAATTGGAGTATAAGCTTGAAGAGGGTTACGAATATGACCTCACTGCCGCATTCGTTGAAGCAGTCGAGCCCACCGAAGAACCCACCGAAGAACCTATCGTAACGTCCGAGCCCACCGACGAACCAGTCGTAACGTCCGAACCCACCGATGAACCTGTCGTAACGTCCGAACCCACCGACGAACCAGTCGTAACATCCGAGCCCTCACCGGAAGTTCCTTCAACCGGCTTTGCCGGCATGGCGCTGTTGGGAATCGCAGCCATTTCGGCAGGCATAGGCATCACTGCTTACAGACGCCGCGAGGACTAAAGCTATTGTAATCAGGGTCAGGATCTCCTTGCCCAAACCGAAAAGGACGCATCGCTATAAACGGTGCGTCCTTGTTGTGTCGTGATAATACAAATCATGGAATAATCAGGCTTTGCTTATTTCTGCATATTCCCTTGATTCATCCGCATATGCCTTAGATACTTCCGGTGATGAACCCAAAGAACATTTCATGCGGATAAAGCGGTTCAAAACATAGTCTCAGGCAAAAGAAATGACGCCGCAGCAAGCAGCATACGGCGTCAAATCTAAAAATGGAACAACAGTTTGAAAACATCAAATGGAGATCTTTAACCCAAAAAGGGATTAGAAATCGACCTCGGTATCGTAGTAGCAGCACTTGAGCAGCTTCTCCATCTCTTCAACGGAGGGCTGACGGGGGTTGGAACCGGTGCATGCGTCTGCAACAGCGTTTACGGCGATGTCATGCAGCCTTGCAAGGAATACATCCTCTGGTACGAAGCCGTTCTCGGTGGGATAGCTGTCGGCGCCGTAGTTCTTGATGCAGTGGGGGATGTTGAGCTGTTCGCACATATCGCGAAGATGTGCGATAAGAGCTGCGACCTTTTCATCGTCAGAGGCGTTGGCATCGGCAATGCCCATGTAATCTACGATAACGCCATACCTTGCCTTTGCGGTCTCATCCTTTGCGTTGAATGCAATTACCTTGGGGAGGTACATTGCGTTTGCTGCGCCATGGATGATGTGTGCGCCGTAATCAGCGAATGCAGCGCCAGTCTTATGAGCCATGGAGTGAACGATGCCGAGGAGTGCGTTGGAGAATGCCATACCTGCGAGGCACTGAGCGTTATGCATCCTGTCGCGTGCAGCCATGTCGCCATTGTAGGAGGGGATGAGGTCCCGGTCGATCATCTCGATAGCGTGGATCGCAAGAGGATCGGTGAAGTCGCAATTTGCGGTGGAAACATATGCTTCGACTGCGTGAGTCATTGCGTCCATACCGGTATGAGCGGTGAGCTTCTTGGGCATGGGTTCTGCAAGATCCGGGTCAACGATGGCAACGTCGGGAGTGATCTCAAAATCTGCGAGAGGATACTTGATGCCCTTGCTGTAATCGGTGATTACCGAGAAAGCAGTGACTTCGGTCGCGGTGCCGGAAGTGGAGGAAACAGCGCAGAAATGAGCCTTATTGCGCAGTTCGGGGATACCGAATACCTTGCACATATCTTCGAAGGTGCAATCGGGGTGCTCGTACTTGATCCACATTGCCTTTGCCGCATCGATGGGGGAACCGCCGCCGATGGCAACGATCCAATCGGGCTGGAACTCCTGCATAACAGCAGCGCCCTTCATAACCGTCTCAACGGAGGGATCGGGCTCGATGCCGTCAATGATCTTAACTTCCATGCCTGCTTCCTTGAGATAGGCTTCTGCCCTGTCAAGGAAACCAAGACGCTTCATTGTGCCGCCGCCAACGCAGATGACGGCCTTCTTGCCCTTGAAGTTCTTGAGTTCCTCAAGCGCGCCCTTTCCGTGATAGATGTCGCGGGGGAGAGTAAAACGTGCCATAAAAATAACCTCCTGGATTTATTCACCGGTCCGGCGAAAGCGTTCGACCGGGTATTATTTATTATCCGAACCGCCGATTTTTCGCGGCCCTGATGTTGCTGTAATTATAACCCTGAATTTGGAAATATTCAATGATTCTTTTCTTATAAGCTCATAACAAAAGGGACAACACCGTGAAATTGTTGACGCCCGATAGACCGATGCGGAGATGGTTATCGCTGCCGATAATGCGGAACCAAGCATATACAAAAGCGTTCCATTTTCATGGGTTATGTGCTATAATTATAACAGTATTAACCGGAGGTACATTATGAACCTATTACATCTCAAGTATGCAGTTGAGATCGCCGACACGGGTTCCATAAACAGGGCTGCCGAGAACCTATATGTTAGCCAGCCGAATCTTAGCCGAGCAATTAAGGAGCTTGAAGCGTCACTCGGCGTTGTTCTGTTTGAGCGCAGCGCAAAGGGTATGACGCTTACTCCGGAAGGAGAGACCTTTGTCGAATACTCACGCGCGCTGCTAAAACAGGTAGATGCCGTCGAGGATATGTTCAAAGACATTGGAAGAAGCAAAAAGCGCTTCTCAATATCCGTGCCTCGGGCAAGCTATATTGCGGATGCCTTCGCAAGCTTCTCAAAAGAGCTGGATTCCAAGGACGAAGTCGAGATCTTCTATAATGAAACGAATTCACAGCGCGCGATACAGAACATATTGCAGGAGGACTACAAGCTCGGCATTGTGCGCTATGCGGAGATCTACGATTCATACTATAAAAATCTGCTGGATGAGAAGGGCATAGCATACGAACTTATCTCGGAATTTTCATATATGCTTCTTGTCAATGCTCAAAGCCCGCTTGCGGATAAGAAGGACTTGGCGTCGGAAGATCTTGCGGATTATGTCGAGATAGCCCACGCCGATCCATATGTTCCGTCGCTTCCGCTTGCTGCCGTCAAAAAAGAGGAGCTTTCGGGAAATTCCCATCGCAGGATCTTTGTTTTTGAGCGCGCAAGCCAGCTTGAACTGCTGTCGCAGAATCCGGAGTGCTATATGTGGGTCTCTCCCGTCCCGGAGTCAACATTAAAACGATTTAACCTCGTGCAGCGCAGCTGCCCGGGAAACGACCGCATTTATAAAGACGTTCTGATACATAGAAAAGACTATCAGCTGTCAGAAATGGATAAAAGCTTCGTCGCTCGGCTCGTAAAAGCCAAACGCGAAACGCTTGACAAATGGTTCAAATGAAGTTCAATGCTGCCCGGCTTTAGCTGCTTGTTCGCATTATCGAATGCCCCGGCATGTCGGCGTCCTAATCCGTCATTTACCATATCAAAAAGTACAATACCGATATCCGCAACTGATAATTCCCAAGAGCGATTCGGTTTGGTACAATTAAATGGGATAAAGACGGCAGTAAGTTGATTCTATTATGCCGTCATGCTGCGATATGTTTGAATAACGCGGAATACGGCTACAGGGCGCTTCCGGCATTGCAGGCTGAGACGAATGACGATGATCGGTAAATAAAGGATCATGCTCTTAATGCATTGAACGGTATAATGATTACTGATAAGGAGGCGTGGATATGGTTTTTGACAGAATCATTGCCGTGCGAAACAATAAAACCGTGTACCGCGATGGAAACCGCTGCCTAAAGGTGTTCGGCAACGGCTTTTCTATGGCCGACATACTGAACGAGGCACTTAATCAGGCGATCGCTGCAGAGGCAGGGCTTAGGGTGCCAAAGATCCTCGAGGTCACCATTGCCGATGGGGAATTGATCATAGTTTCAGAGTATGTTAAGGGAAAGACTTTGGCTCAGCTCATGCGGCAGTATCCCGAAAAAAGAGAAGAATATCTGAATTTTTTTGTCGACCTTCAGCTGGAAGTGCTAAAAAAGAGCTGCCCAATGCTCAGGCCTCTCCATGAAAAAATGAAAATGAAGCTGGGACAGGCAGACCTTAGGGCAACGGTACGCTTTGATCTTATTGCAAAGCTTGAAGCGATGCCAAGGGAAAGGATGCTTTGCCATGGCGATTTCAATCCAACGAATATCATCGTTTCGGATGATGGAACGCCGACCGTGATAGATTGGTCACACGCTGCACAGGGCAGCGCTGACGCCGATGCGGCGCGGACATATCTGCTGCTCTGCCTGAACGGCGAGGAGACTGAATCAGAGCGATATCTTGAACTGTTCTGCAAAAAGAATGGGACGGCCGTGACGAAGGTGAGGGAATGGATGCCCATAGTCGCGGCGGCTCAAAGCGTAAAGGGAAGCACTACCGAGTGCGAATTCCTGCAAAAATGGTATTAACAATAATTGTATCCAGGAGGATAATGAATAATGAAAATCTGCGTTTGTATTGGTTCATCATGCCACATAAAGGGTTCCCGTCAGGTAGTGAAACAGCTCCAGGAGCTCATCAATGCTAACAACCTTGGCGATAAGGTCGAACTTTCCGGAACGTTCTGCATTGGAAGATGCCAAGAAGGCGTCTGCGTCACCGTGGATGGTGAGTTTTTCTCCGTTTCTCCGGAGAGTGCGACCGAATTCTTTAACAAAAACATTCTCACGAGGGCTTAATTCCGGGCTATCAAAGAGAATCGGATAATCAGTTCCTGAAAGGGCGGCATAGAGAGGAGTACATGTATGGAGTGTTTGACTCTTAAGAAAAGCAACTGCAAAAACTGCTATAAATGCATCAGACATTGTCCGGTGAAATCTATCAGGTTCACCGGCAACCAGGCATACATTGTAGGTAAGGAATGCATACTCTGCGGACAGTGCTTTGTTGTGTGTCCGCAGAACGCAAAACAGATAGTTGACGAGACGGAGAAGGTCAATGTCCTGATCCAGAGCGGCGCACCGGTCATAGTGAGCCTTGCACCATCCTTCGCAGCCAACTATGAGGGCGTTGGTATCGGAGCAATGCGTACCGCGCTGAAGCAGCTCGGTTTCTTCGATGTGGAAGAAACAGCTATCGGCGCGACCATTGTCAAGAGAGAATACGACAGGCTGGTTAATTCCAACAGTCGAGACATTATCATCAGCTCAAGCTGTCATTCTATCAATCTGTTGATACAGAAGTATTTCCCGGATTACCTCCCGTACCTTGCCGATGTTCTTTCGCCGATGCAGGCTCACTGCAAGGATATTAAACGGCGTTATCCCAACGCAAAGACCGTCTTTATCGGGCCCTGCGTGGCAAAAAAGGACGAAGCTCAGCTTTATGAAGGAATAGTCGATGCCGTATTGACATTTGATGAGCTGACTGCTTGGCTTAATGAGAAGCATATTGAGCTTAAAAAGGAGGAGGATTCCGATGAATACAGCCGTGCAAGACTGTTCCCGACCACGGGCGGAATACTCAAAACGATGGCGGCAGAGAATCCGAATTACACCTATATGGCCATTGACGGCGTTGAAAACTGCATTGCTGCTCTCAGGGATATTGAAAGCGGAAATGTTCATAAGTGCTTCATTGAGATGTCGGCTTGTGTCGGAAGCTGCATAGGCGGCCCGGTAATGGAGAAGTACCATCGCTCTCCCGTCAAGGACTATTCCAGGATAATCCGGTTTGCCGGCCGGGAGGATTTCGTAGTCAAGCAGCCCGGCGATACCGAAATCCGCAAGACCTTCACCCCCATCGAGTGCGAGACCAGGATGCCCACCGACGAAGAGCTTACGGAGATCATGCACCGCATGGGCAAGGTAAAGCCCTCAGACGAGCTGAATTGCGGTTCGTGCGGCTACAACACCTGCCGTGAGAAGGCGATAGCCATTTTTAACGGCAAGGCGGAAATAGAGATGTGCCTACCTTACCTCAAGGATAAGGCGGAAAGCTTTTCCGACACAATGGTGCGCAATACTCCGAATGGCCTTATCGTGCTGAACGAGAAGCTTGAAGTGCAGCAGATCAATGCTGCGGCACTGAAGCTCATGAACCTGCGCAGTGCGTCCGATATCCTCGGAGATCAGGTCGTTCGTATAATGGATCCTGCGGATTTTGACGAAGTACTGTCGTCGGGCCGCAATATCCATAACAAGCGCATCTATCTTGCCGAGTATGAAAAATACGTTGAAGAGACGATAGTCTATGACCGTGAGTATCATTTGCTCGTGTGCATTATGCGTGATGTGACGAGCGAGGAAAACGCAAAGGCGGAGAGGGAAAGGCTTGGACGCCAGACGGCCGAGATTGCGGACAGGGTCGTTGAAAAGCAGATGTGTATCGTTCAACAGATCGCCTCACTGCTTGGCGAGACGGCTGCAGAAACGAAGATCGCTCTCACGAAGCTCAAGGAGTCGATGGCCGATGAATAATCTTTGCGTTGATATTGGATGGAAGAGCATAAACCATATCGGGGAACAGCTCTGCGGAGATCATGTCGATATCATCGAGCAGGACGATGATTCCAATGTCATCGTTCTTGCCGATGGGCTTGGAAGCGGAGTCAAGGCGAGCATCCTTTCCACGCTGACGTCAAAGATAATCTCAACGATGCTTGCCGCCGGCTTGGCGCTGGAGGAATGCGTTTCGACCATTGCCGCAACGCTCCCTATATGCTCCGAACGCGGACTTGCGTACTCAACGTTTACAATAATTCATCTTATCGACAATGCCACCGCAGAGATAATTCAGTACGATAATCCCGAGGTTATTATGCTGAGGAATTATGAAGTCTATGATTACCCCAAGAAGGAGCTGAACATTGGCGATAAGCTCATCTATAAGTCCGTGGTTAGGCTTCAGGAGAACGATGTACTTATTGCCATGAGCGATGGCTGCACTCATGCAGGTATCGGAATTTCGAACAACTTCGGCTGGAATATAAGCGAGATTGCGGAATTCATGAAGACCTTCGCTCAGGTCGGCTATACCGCAAAGACCCTTTCGGCCATGCTGATAGATGAATGCAACAGGCTCTACGGCTTTGAGCCCGGCGATGATACCACCGCGTGTGTTATCAAAATAAGAAAGCGCAAGCCCATGAATATCCTCTTCGGCCCTGCGAGAAACAGGGATGATGACAGGCGCATGATGTCGCTTTTCTTCTCCAAAGAGGGCAAACACATAGTTTGCGGCGGCACGACTGCTACGGTTGCGTCAAGATACCTTGGCAAGCCCATAAAAGCCGATCTGAATTATGATGACAGCGATATGCCTCCGACTGCAAAGATCGAGGGCGTTGATCTTGTGACCGAGGGCGTGATTACGGTCAATCGTGTGCTGGAGTATGCAAAGGATGTACTTGAGCAGAACGAATTGTATGAGGAATGGAGCTATCGGCATGACGGTGCATCTATGATTTGCCGTCTGCTGTTTGAAGAGGCAACCGATATCAATTTCTATGTCGGAAGGGCAGTGAACCCGGCACATCAGAATCCGAACCTTCCGATAAACTTCAACATAAAGATGAACCTTGTGAAGGAGTTGACGGCTTGTCTTAAAAAGATGGGCAAACGGATCAAGGTCAGTTATTTCTAAGGAGGAGAGTATATGCGAAAATTTGACACACAGGTTCAGCATTTGAAGTACAAGGTGCTTCGCGAGGTCGCAAGGCTTGCATGGAACGACGAACTCCTGGAAAAAGTGCTTGATATTCCTCAGCAGATCGTTCCCGGTAAATCCCCCACGATGCGCTGCTGCGTGTATAAGGAGCGTGCGATCCTCAGTGAGAGGGTCAAGCTTGCCATGGGCGGCGACAGAAGCAATCCGAATGTTATAGAGGTAATTGATATTGCTTGTGATGAATGCCCAATAGGCGGCTATGTGGTAACGGATTCATGCAGAGGCTGCCTTGCACATCACTGCGTAGATGCTTGCAAGCGCGGAGCTATCAGCATAGACCCCAAGACTCATACATCGGTAATCGATAAGTCCAAGTGCGTTGATTGCGGCATGTGCGCCAAGGTATGCCCGTACACCGCTATCATCAACCACAAACGTCCCTGCATGAACGCATGCAAGGTCAAGGCCATTTCCATGAATGATGACCATGCCGCTGCGATAGATAACGATAAGTGCATCGCCTGCGGCGCATGCGTTTATCAGTGTCCATTCGGCGCAATAATGGATAAGTCCTTTATCCTTGATGCCATTGACATCATTAAACGCAGCGAGAATAACCAAAAATACAAGGTATTCGCTGTTGTTGCCCCAGCAATATCCAGCCAGTTCAAATATGCCAAGCTTGGACAGGTTATCTCGGGTCTCAAAAAACTTGGCTTCCATACGGTCGTCGAGGCTGCGCTTGGAGCGGATATGGTTGCGGATGCTGAATCAAGGGAGCTCGTTGAAAAAGGCTTCCTGACAAGCTCATGCTGCCCGGGCTTTGTGAGCTATATTGAAAAGACCTTCCCGGATATGAAACAATACGTTTCACACAATCCGTCTCCTATGGCCGCAATATCCAGGTACATCAAAGAGCATGATGCGCCCTGTAAAATCATTTTCATCGGGCCGTGCACTGCAAAAAAGGCTGAGGTTCAGAGAGAGTCTGTTAAGCCGTATGTGGATGTTGCCTTGACATTCGAGGAACTGCAGGCTTTGTTTGACAGCAAGGATATTGACATTACGGCTCTTGATGAGGATGTTCTGGACAACGCATCTTTCTTTGGCAGAATATTTGCCAGGAGCGGAGGCTTATCCGATGCGGTTGCTCAGGGCCTCAAGGAACATGGCGAAACGGAGTTTCAGTTTAAAGCAGTACCTTGCGACGGCATTGAGGCTTGCAGGGCTGCTCTGATGAGAAAGTCAAAGAATGTTCTCGACGGGAACTTCATCGAGGGCATGGCATGCGTAGGCGGCTGTATCGGCGGCGCAGGATGCCTTACCCATGGAGAGAAGAATAAGGCCGAGGTCGATAAGTACGGCAGGGAAGCGTATGAAAAAACAATAAGCGATGCGATCTCCGTACTCCAATAGCCGGAATCAAATATAATCATACGCCCTCGCAGGCTTGCGGGGGCGTGTTTGTATTGATAGGAAAACCGCTATTATGCTTCCCAATGCCAACATGTGAGTGATTTCATGGCTTCAATAAACCGCTCCTTGTTCATCGGAGGACGGCAGGCATGTTCGCTGCAAACATAGAACGCTGTCTTTCCGTCCAAAAGCCTGTATTCCCCGGCGGGGGTATCAATGATTCTTACCGGAATATCGGACGGAACGATAAAGGGCAGATCTTCGCAGGAGTCTTCGCCAAGTATGACTGTTACTAAAGCAGGCGGGTCAATGTGATCAGATAAGGCGCAAAGAAACATTGCGTGTCCGGAAGGATATGCACTTGCTTCCGCCGACATAAACTCCATTTGCTTATTCAGCGTTCTGTCATGCTCCTCATAGGGAATGAGATATTTCAGCATCGTCAGATTATATGCCATGAGCGAGTTTCCGCTGGGCATTGCTCCGTCATAACAATCCTTGGGACGGCATACAAGCTGCTCATTCTCCTTTCCGTAAAGGAAAAATCCGCCGTTTTCAAAGTCAAAAAAGTCAGATACAGCTTTATCAGTGAGCCGCACTGCACGAGCCAGAAGCTTGGAGTCGAGCGTTACTCCGTATAGCGCGATAAGCGCAAAGATATAGCTTGCATAATCGTCCAAAAAACCTTTTGAGCCCCTCCTGCCATCACGGAAGCTGACGAAAAGGGTATCTTCAATGCACAGGTTATTCTCGATGAACTGCTGCGCTGCTATTGCCGCATTCAGGTATTTACCGCTTTGGCTTATCCTGTACAGGGAGCAGAATGCCGCAATCATCAGACCGTTCCACGCTGTAAGGATCTTATCATCCTTGTGCAGGCAGGCGCGATTACTGCGGTATTCGCGTATGCGCGGCAGCAATGGGTCGAACCTGTCGGTAGGTTCACCGGATTTGAGCAGGTTCGGAATGCTCTTTCCATGAAAATTGCCTCGGCGCGTTATCCCATAGTATTCACAGAATTCTGCGCCGGTCTTTTCTCCAAACAGACCTTCGATCTCATGCGGCTCAAGGAGATAGTATCCACCCTCAACTCCATCGCTGTCCGCATCCTGTGCGCTGTAAAACCCACCGTCCGGAGAAGTCATCTCGCTCAGCACATATTCGGCTGTTTTTTCGGCGGCATTTCTGTAAAATGTATTCCCGGTAAGCTCATATGCTCTGCAGTATGCGATTATCAGCAGGGCGTTGTCATACAGCATCTTCTCAAAATGTGAAACCAGATAGTATCGGTCTGTTGAATAACGGCAGAAGCCGTATCCTATATGGTCAAAAAGTCCGCCAAGATACATTTGACGCAGCGTTTTCTCAGCCATTTTCATTGCAAAACCGTTTCCGTGTTTGCTGAATTGCTGCATGAGAAACAGCAGATTATGGGGTGCAGGAAATTTGGGAGCGTCCCCGAAGCCGCCGTACTTTTCATCAAAGCTTTCTCTGTATGCAGCGACTGCGCGCGAAACAAGGCTCCCATCATCCCGAGTATCCACCCTGTGAACCGAGCTGACCGCCGACACTATCCTGTCAGCCGAATGTAGCAGAGAACTGCGGTCATTTTCCCATTTATCATGTATCACCGTCAGAAGCTCCTTAAATCCCATCGTTCCGAAGCGTGAGGTTCTTGGAAAGTATGTTCCGGCAAAAAAGGGCTTCTGTTCGGGCGTCATGAATATGCTGGTGGGCCAACCGCCGCTTCCGGTCAGTGCCTGGCATACAGCCATGTAAACGCTGTCGATGTCTGGCCTCTCCTCCCTGTCCACCTTGATCGCAATATAGTATTTATTCAGAATATCAGCGATTTCCCGATCTTCAAAGCTCTCCTCCGCCATTACATGACACCAGTGGCAGGTGCTGTATCCTATGCTTAAAAAGATGGGCTTGTTTTCCGTTCGTGCGCGTTCAAATGCCGCTTCGCACCAAGGGTACCATTCCACAGGGTTTTCTGCATGTTGAAGAAGATAGGGGCTTGTCTCTGCAGCCAAGTGATTGCTCATGAATTATTCACCTTTCTTTTTCCGGTTGTTCAGCATTTCTGCTCCAAATGAGACGCATAGCTTCCTATTGTGGGCAGCGGTGCAGTGCGACTGCATCATTCGCCATGACCATGCTGCGTTTTGCCCTGGACGTATTCATATGCTGCATGATCGCTGTACAGATCGAGTATCTGTTCCGAACGCTTCCACAGGCGCATACGGATGCTGACATTGGTGCTTTCACGAATGATGCCGGTCATGAGTCCATCGACAGGCGCATACAGCGAATGGCCGTTGGACGGCTCGATATCCAGTTCCAGTAGCAGCTTACCCTGGGATAGGCTAATATGCCCTTCATCAGATGCGAGGATCCGAACGCCGTTATAGGTAGCAATACGATATTCAACACCACCGTAAATGATTGCGCATATGCAGCCGGTAAAGCTGATCGCTCCAAACGGTATTTCGGCAATCGATACCATCACTGAACATGGCACGGCAAAATGATTGCATTGTAGCCATTGATACGAGATAGGAAACGAAGTGCCGCTGTCCTTTTCCGCATATCCGATTCCACCGTCGAAGCAGTGGCACATTCCGTCCACCTTCAGACTGCCGCTCAGGGCGTGAGACATGCTAATTATACCATGACGGCACTGCATTGGAAACAGACGGAACGGCCCCATAATATCGGAACTGTTAAAGCGTCAAGCATAGGTGACACATTTCCACTCAAGAGAGCAGTCAAGGG
>UQNF01000046.1 GCA_900542285.1 uncultured Clostridium sp. | reverse complement strand
AAAAGCGTTATCTGCTTCCCTGCATCATGCTGATTATCTGCATGATGCTCACAGCCTGCACGACACCAAGCCAAAACATTAGTAACAACACTCCCCCGGCAACGGAACAGCCGGCAACAGAGCAGCCTACGACCGCACCGGATACAGAGGCTCCCGAAAGTTCTACACCGGAGCCAAACTCGGAGCTCGACTGCTTCGACCGCGATATGGTACTCGCATTCCTTGAAACCGAGGATGAAAACGGTGTAAAGAACGGTGAAAAAATTAACCCCGCGTATAATCCGCTTGATTATAACACATGGCATTTCGGCAGCAGGGGGCAAAACTGCAATGGATTCTACTTCAACGGCGATGGCAGACTGAGTTATGTAGCGTTAAGAGGCGTGCTTAATTATAGCGGCAAGCTTGTCGGAGAGCTCAATCTCGAGACTTGCTACCGATTGCACTATTTATTTGTGGAGTCGCAGAATATCGAGAGCATAAAGCTTTCGAGCGAGTTTGACATTTTGAAGGTAATAGACTGTCCGGAGTTGTTGGTAATCTCAGCAGAAGAAGCATCGGTGCGGTACTGTACGATCGAGAATTGCCCGAATGTGAAGTGGTTTATGTGGAATGTGGACGGCACATTGACGGAATTTTGGGATGGAACCGGGAGAGATTATTACACGCTTGATTCGGAAATTGAGATAAGAAGTGAGGGCGGCGGCAGATTTGATCTGCTCGTAGATGATGGAGATGAGTATACGGGTGATTTTGTTCCGTACCTTCGTGCGGTGCCCGATGAAGGTCATGAATTCCTCGGCTGGTATCACAATAATACCGGCGAATTGCTTTCCACCGATTTGGAGGTAAGGTTTTTCGATGACAGCGATAATCCGTTGCCCAATTTTTACGACCTAACCGACTCATTATTCATGTTCATCACCGCAAGGTTCAGCGAATAAATCCATGCTCACCTTTGGGGCTTAGGAAAAAAACAACCGACAACAAAAGGCTGCCGCAAAAGCAAAGTTCGCTTTTGCGGCGGCCGGTTTCTTTCAAAAGATGAATCGCAAACTTGCAATTTGCAAATAAAAATGCTATACTGCTAATATGGAAAAATATGTTCACGAAAGGACATTCGAATGGACAAAAAGGGAAAGAAAACGCTTACATACACCCGGCAGCAGGAGCAGAAAGCGGATAAGCTTGCCCGCACAAGGCGTTCCGTATGGTATGTGCTCCGTGTAGTGCTTATAATTGCAGCCGTCGTGCTGCTCTGCTACGCCGCATTTGTGGAGGCTATGTACATCAGCAATAACTATATCATCGTCACCGAGGGCATGGCGCTGAGGGCGGACTGCATTTTGAACGACAACAGCGTCTCCACACTCTACGACCATTTTTCGGACGGCGAGCGCATAATGGATACCGCCCTGTTTTCGGGGAAATATGATGCCTACCATGTGGAAAGCTACAACTATGACCTGAAGATAGAGAGCTTCTCGGTCTATCCCTGGTCAAAGGAAGCGAAGTTCATCGTGCGCGAAACGGTCACGCAGATAATCGCATCCCCATATGACGACAACATTACCGAGCCCGTGCCGGAATGGACTAACGCAAGATACGAAGTAATTTTGGAGAAGTTCAGCGGAAAGTGGATAATTACCAAGCTCACCGTTCTGGAGACCAATCCGGAGGCAGAGCCCCCGAACACTCCTGATTATTCCAAGCTGGATCAGGTTCAATAATGATATGCTTTTGGGTCGCAGCGGCGCTGCGATCCTATTTAATTAAAATATATTGTTGAAATGCGCAATAAAATGGCATTTCCAACGATTACCTGATTGAAAGGAGAGAAAGATGCTGTTACTGTTTACCACCGTGAGCGAGGAGGCAAAGGACTCCGAACTGCTCGACAAACTCATTTTCCAAACCGCTGCCGGCGACGGCGATGCGTTTGAAAAGCTATACAGGCTGACCAAAGCTTCTGTCTATGGCTATGCGATGAGCATATTGAAGCACCCCCAGGACGCTGAGGATGTGCTGCACGATTGCTTTGTCAGGCTATACCATGCCGCCGGCGGCTATGCTTCCCGGGGAAAGCCGATGGCGTGGATACTGACGATAGCCAAGAACCTTTGCTACAAGCGGCTGAACGACAGAAGCCGCAGCGTACAGCTCGATGATGACGAGTGGGAAACGGCTTTCGAATCCAACGAGCTTATGGGGCGTGAGGAGATCATGACCATTCGCAGGCTTACAGAGCTATTGTCCGAGGATGAACGCAGCATCGTAATTCTCCATGCGGTATCGCTTTTTAAGTACAGAGAGATCGGCGAGTTTATGGATCTTCCGACATCGACGGTCATCTCAAAATATCACAGAGCGATAAATAAATTGAGAAGAGCCTATTTTGAGGACGAAAACATCAAGGAAAGGATGGAAATATGAAAAAGGAAAACATGACCACAACCGAAATGACCGAGCGCAGAATATCACACGCTATTGATGTGGCGGCGCCCGAGGCATTTGACAGGATAAACAGCGAATGCAGCAGCGGAAGCGGTTCCGCCGATGCGGATGTTTATACCATTCCCAGGAAAAGGAGGATAAGCCGCAGAATTCTGAGCCAGGTCGTGGCTGCCGCAGCGGCGTTCCTTCTGATAGCAGTATGCATCTACGGAATAATGCCGAAGAATAAGACCAACACCGCTTATGCGACCGTGCTTCTCGACGTAAACCCGAGCATCGAGCTCAAGGTCGATAAGGACAACAGGGTCATAAGCGTAACCCCCCTCAACGATGATGCAAAGCTCATTGTCGAAGGCCTGGACTTTTCGGGCAGCACGGTGGAAGTCGCTGTCAATGCGATAGTAGGCTCCATGCTCAAGCACGGCTACCTCACCGAGATCGCAAACTCGATACTCATCAGCGTTGAAAGCGACGATGCCGAGGCGGGCGAGAAGCTGAAGAACCGCCTTACCGAAGAGGTCAATGCGCTGCTCACGGAGATGTCCGTCAACGGACAGGTGCTCAGCCAGTTCGTGGACGTCGCCAACAAGTCGCTTGCGCAGCTTGCGAGCGAATACGGCATAACCGATGGCAAGGCGCAGTTCATTCAGTCCATAATCGACGCCGGTATGCCTTACAGCTTCTCCGACCTTGCAGGGCTCAGCATCAGCGACCTTAACTCCATTTTCAGGGGCGAGACCGTGGTTGTTCCCTCCGGCGCACCCCAGACCCTTATCAGCGAGGATGAGGCAAAGGCCATTGCGCTCAACCATGCGCTCGTCGATGAAGGCGATATCACCAACTACCGTATAAAGCTTGAGAACGAACACGATGTTTGGGAATATGAGATCGAGTTTGATACTGCGGAATATGAGTATGATTACGAGATAAACGCAGTAACCGGCGAGATAATCAAGTCCGAGCGTGAGCCCATCGGAAGCGGCCACCATTCCACCCCGAGGCCCACCGCTGCGCCCCAGACCCTTATCAGCGAGGCGGAAGCAAAGCGCATTGCCCTTGCCGATGCCGGAGTGACCGAGAGCGAGATCGTGAACTACGAGAGCAAGCTCGACTATGACGACGGCATATATGTCTATGAGATAGAGTTCGACGCCGCAGACTATGAGTTCGAGTACGATATCAATGCGGTTACCGGCGAGATAGTCAAGTCGGAGCGTGAACCCATCGGAAACGGCGGCTATTCCACCCCAAGGCCCACCGCTGCGCCCCAGACCCTAATCAGCGAGGCCGAGGCAAAGAGCATTGCGCTCAGCCATGCCGGAGTATCCGCAGGCGATATTAGCAACTACGAGATAAAGCTTGACCGTGACGACGGAGTTTATGTCTACGAGATTGAGTTCGACACTGCGAGCTATGAGTACGAGTATGAGATAAACGCTGTGACCGGCGAGATAATCAAGTCGGAGCGCGAGCCCATCGGAAGCGGTCACCATTCCACCCCGAAGCCCACCAATCCTCCCCAGACCCTTATCAGCGAGGATGAAGCAAAGAGCATTGCGCTCAACCATGCAGGGGTATCCGCAAGCGAGATCAGGCACTATGAGATAGAGCTTGACCGTGACGACGGCGTCTATGTCTACGAGATAGATTTCGAAACATCGAGCTATGAGTACGAGTATGAGATAAACGCCGTGACCGGAGCTATCATCAAGGCAGAGCGCGAACCCCGGGAAAACAGCAATCCGACCACGCCCAAACCCTCCGCAGCTCCCCAGACCCTTATCGGTGAGGACGAAGCAAAGAGCATTGCGCTTGCCCATGCCGGAGTGACCGAAGGCGAGATAAGGCACTATGAGATAAAGCTTGACCGTGACGACGGCGTCTATGTCTACGAGATAGAGTTCGACACTGCGAGCTATGAGTACGATTACGAGATCAATGCCGCTACCGGAGCAATAATCGAGTCCGACCGTGAGGGCATTGAGTCCGTTCCCCAGAACGGAAACTATATTACGGAGGACGAAGCGCTGGCAATAGCCCTTGCAAGGGTGAACCTTAATGCCGACCAGATAAGCGGCCTTGAAATCGAGCTTACCGAGGACGACGGCAGAATGGTCTATGAGATAGAGTTCAGATCGGGCGGAGCGGAATATGAGTTCACCGTCAACGCCGTGACCGGAGCCGTCATCGATATGGAGATCGACGACTGATAAACACAATTCAATGCACGAAGCCTCCCCCTTGCGTACAAGGGGGAGGTATTGTTATGCGAGGAAACGGTATTGAGAATAACGGAAGCCTATTCTAACAGACGGAAAAATGGCGTAATGATGGCGCCGATGCGGCGGATAAGTGTATTGCCCGATCTGAAAGGCCGGAGTGCGAATTATGCGAAAATATATTCACTTTTCGTATATAAAAGTATACTGTCCAAAACAACAATACTACAGGAAGGCAAAAACAAATGAAAAAACTCCTCTCTTTTCTGATGGCTGCACTGCTCCTCGTCGGAGTATGCACCGCTGCAGTTGCAGAGAATGAGGGTTCCATCACCATTCAGAACGCAACCGCAGGACAAACCTACGCAATCTATAAGGTATTCGACGCTACATACAGCGGAACAAACATTTCCTATACCTATACAAAAAACGGTGAATCCGATGCATTATTTGCCGCTCTTACCGACACCGAGGATGCGCTTAATCCTTTTGTTCTTACCGCGACCGTTGTTGAAAATGTTTACAATGTTACCATAAATGCAGATGCAACGGCTGAGGATATCAGCAACTGGCTGACAGCTCATAAGGATCTGCTCACCCAGACGGCATCTCAAGTTGCTGCATCGTCCACCGTTGTGTTCAACGGTCTGCAGTATGGTTATTACTATGTCACCAGCTCGCTCGGCTCAACAGTTTCCGTGGATACCGTCACTCCTCGCGTTACCATTATCGACAAGAACCAGGAGCCGGATTGGAATGATAAGGGTAAGTACATCGATGTTGATGGCGGTCGTGTTTACATCAACTCCGCCAATATCGGCGAGACTCTGAACTTTGTTGTTCCTGTCGTTGCAACCAACGGCGTTGGCGATAAGCTTGCTACCTCTTATATCATCGACGATACTCTGCCCACCGGTATCACCTTCAACGACGATCTTAAAGTATGGATAGATGATAAAAAGCTGGTTATCGATGAAGACCCCGAATGCAGGCGTGTATGTCAGGTTCGGCTCAAGCGGCTGGGGCGGCGGCTCAAGCATAAGCTTCTCCTCCGGCGATCCGATCGCTATATATAACTCTTCCAACACCGCGGTTTTCGAGAGCACTGTCGTTTTCTACGGCAATGCACGCGCGGCAACGAGCGTTGTTTTCGCAAGCGATGCTCTCGTTGCCGGTCAGACCTATTACCTTTATAAGAACGGTTCACAGGTTGCAAGCGCAAGTGCGGTAAATGCAGGCAGTGCATCCGTGCCGGAAATTCCCGAGATAGGAGAGGGAGGCTCTGCATGGAAGCCCGTTGGAGAAACCGGCACGCTCTATGCAAGGACAACCTCCATGACCGCAGGCATTCCTGCCATCATTACGAATACCTCCTCCACCTATGCGCTCACAGGCGGATCTTCCGTTTCCGGCAGTGCGGCCACCGTATCCGCAAGCGGCAGCCAGTACTCGATAACAGGCGTCACCGAGGCGAACACATGGTACCGCGATGCGGCAGGGCATATTTACTGCACCGTTGACGGAACGAACTGCTATCTTGCTTACACGACTTCCGGAGGCAGCTGGAATCCCAGCTATACCATTGGGATAACCACCGATTCTTCGACCGCACCCATCTGGACGGTAGCTGCAAGCGGAACGTATGCAAGGATCTCCACCACTGCGGCAGGTCAGGGAGGCCCGGGAGGCCCGGGCGGACAGGGCAGAACGCTGTATCTCTATTCCAACGGTTCAGGCTTCAGCCTTTCCACCGGCACTTCCAATGTGTACATCTATTCTCCCGATACCGCAATGGCAGCCCTTTCCGGAAAGACTGCGCATATAGTCAATATCGATAACGGAGAGAGCATCACCGAAGCGGAGGTGCTTGCGCAGGCCGAGGTGCGCTATAAGAGCGGCATCAATGCGGAAGAGCAGAACCTTGCATGGACGGATTCGCATATCAGCCTTGAATGGAACATGCCCCTTGCCATGGAACAGGGCAACTATGTACTCACCGTTTCGGTCGACGGCACAGTCATCGGAACGATAAGCGTAATGGTGCTGTCGCCTTCCTCCGGCGGCACGGCGCCCATACCTGCCCAGCCCGAGGAACCCGACCCGACTCCCGACCCGACTCCTACCCCGGAGATCCTCATTGGCGATGTTAACGGCGATGGAATGGTCAACGCGGCGGATGCTGTGCTGATAATGAGACATGCGCTCAGCCTTGAGCTTCTCGAGGGTGACGCTCTCATTGCGGCGGACTATAACGGCGACGGCAGCATCACGACCGTGGATGCGCTCACCGTTTTAAGGGCAAGCTTAGGTCTCAACTGATAAGCAGTAATGAATAATTGATCAAATTGATATGGTACGGACTGGCGCTTTGCGGCAGTCCGTTACTATAAATCAGCCTATGCAGCTTGATTTATTGTTCGGCCCTGCGGCTTAATGCAGATGAAAAGCCGGGGCGAGACAAGGGAAAAGCAAAAAGAGTAAAAAAAATACCCCCCTAGGGGGGCCTCAGTGGGGCACGACTCCCACTGAGACACACACAAAAAGAAGGAAAGAAAGGAGAGTTGCTATCTTTAACATTCCAAGTGTACGATATGCATTCAACAGCATATCCTTCCTTAGAACTGCCATAATTTTAACACTAAATTTGGGTATTGTCAACACTTTTTTTTAGGAATAAAGAAAAAAGTTTAGGCGATAAACTTGTGGCAGAATTCTGCACAATCCTGTCCAAATGTAGGGTGCAAAAATTGGCGAAATATTGTATGCTATATGGACCGAAAGGGATTCATATTGCTGCGTTTTATTCCGGGATATGCAGATCCGGAGTCCCGTTTCGGTAAAGGCATCTGCTACGGCTTCTGCTTGGAAGCCGCAGAAAAAATTATTGGAGGTTTTTTTGATGAAAGGACAGCAGTTTCTTAAGATCACCGGTGTTTTGATGATAATCGGCGGCGCTGTTTCATTTGTATTGGCGATTATCGCACTCGTTGGTGTTGCTGCGCTTGTTGCAATGCTCGGAGCCGAAGGCGGCGGTCTGCTCTATCTCTCTGCCGGTCTGCTCCTTGCCGGCGCGGTTGCTGAGTTTATCGCAGGCATCATTGGCGTGAAGAATTGCGCAAAGCCCGAAAAAGCAAATACCTGCATCACCTGGGGCATTATCGTTGCGGCTTTCTGCCTTGTCGGTAACATTCTCAGCGTCGTAGGCGGCGACAAGATCGATGTATTCTCTATGCTTCTTGGCATTGCTCTTCCGGTTCTGTACATCGTCGGTGCGGTGCTGAACAAGAAGTCCGTCTGATTGGTGCGAAGCGGCAAATAGATTTTTATTACCATTCATTAGCAATTATTTGGTAATGTTTTTGCCGCACGCAGGACAGGAAGGACTGTAACCACATAAATCCCGGATACGAAAAGGAACGACCGAAAGACTATTCTTTCGGTCGTTCCTCGTTTATTTACTTATTCACTTGCCAACTCATTCACCTGAAATCAAATTGGGGCGAGTGGCTGTTATTCCGCTTCGATAAGGCCGTAGTTTCCGTCCTTGCGCTTATAGATAACGTTCATCTCTTCGGTTTCATCATTGGTGAATACGAAGAAGCTGTGGCCCAGCAGCTCCATCTGCAGCGCAGCCTCCTCCACGCTCATGGGTTTCATGCTGAAGCGTTTTACACGAACTATCCTTGGGGAATCGTCCTCGTCCTCATCATAATCATATTCGGAGGGCTCACCCTCGTAGCGTAGGGTCTTTTCAAGCTTCGATTTGTGACGAATGATCTGCTTTTCAAGCTTTGCAATAACGTTGTCAATGCTTGCGTACATATCGCTGGTCACTTCTTCACCACGGATAATGCCGCCTGCGTAAGGAATGGTGACTTCAATGATGTGACGGTTCTTTTCCACGGCCATGGTCACCTGAACCACGGTATCCTCGGGGAAATAGCGTTCGAGCTTTGCAAGCTTCTTGTCGGCAAGCTCGCGCAGATACTCCGAAACCTCCATGTTTTTGCCGCTGTAAGTTATCTTCATACATAAGTCTCCTTTCAGTTCAGGGGACAGCTCCGGGGAAGAAGTCCCCCTTGGTTGTTTATATTATATCATGATTCGGGTATAATTGCAATACCTCAAAAGCATCTATCTGCCAAAGACTGCAAAATAGCCAAAATTCGTAAATCTGCGCATGTGACGGATCAAAATACGCTGTATCGGAGCATATAGCAGCACATATATGCGCAGTACATCACGGCGCAAAGTCCGATAGTGACGCATTCGCCTGCCTTTTTCTTGGGGAGCAGCGCAATGGCGGCTATAAACGGTACGAGAACGCAGATGTACCGAACGGCGGAAAGCAGCCATGTGCAGCCGATTGCGATGACGAAGTATGCGAGGAAATATGCGTTAAAGCTTGCAGGCAGCCGCTTTGCCCTGATGAGATAGATGATGAGCGAAGCAAATATCACTGCCAAGGTCGGCAAAGCAAATGCCAGCAGGTGTGCGTAATCGCCGGATGAAGCATAGTGCGCCGCATGAGCGTACATGTAGCGCGGCGTGTCGAAGAAATAGCCGATGCTCTGCGACCAGTTGCTCTTTTGATACACGCTGAACATGAAGGCGTTTCCGGTAACAAGCCTGTTAATGAGAAGGTACGCTCCGGTTCCGGTGCAGGAGATGCCAAGCCCTCCGACAAGGCGGAGTATGGTTCCTGCAGCCTTCTGCTTATTCCTTAACAGATAAACCGCCTCACCTATGCCCTCAATGGCGATGGGCACGATGAGCAGTATGCCGACAGAACGGGTGAACCCGGACAGTGCGGCAAAGAGCCCTGCGAGCAGATAGCTCTTTTTCCGCATAAAGTATAGGCTTGTACAGGTCAGCAGCACGAATAGCGGCTCGGTCATCGTCGAGTTCATGAACACTGCGCCGGGAAGCAGCAGGAATATTATGGAGGAAAGTAAGGCTTTGGATTCGCTGAGCACTTCGCATATCAGCTTATAGAGCATTCCTGCGGCAAAGCAGGTAAATATGGTGTTCAGTATCTGTGCGGAGATAAAGCTGTTGGGAATAATGAGGTTCAATGCCCTTATCAGCAGGGGGAACAGCGGAAAGAAGACTATCAGCAGCTTATCGTTTCCTTCGGCGACATACCAGTTCTCCGCAATATTGAGATAGTGGTTGGCGTCCGTGTTGCCCTTTGACCATGCTTCCTGCCAAAGTCGGAACAGTCCGCCGCCGAATCCCTCGTGCGTGAGTCGGTAGATAAGCATTCCGGCGAATGTAGTCACGATGCGTATTCCGAGGGCTATGAGCACGACCGTCCAAAACCTGCTGCTCTTGTCCGCGACACGCTTGCCGCAAAGCCTTTGATCCCTTCCGCAGAGCGTGCGGACAATCCCCGGTATGACGACCAAGCCCAGCACCGTGAACAGTATGAGACACAGCGAGGAGCAAAGCTCCTGAATTATATCCTGCTCTTTGCCGTAGGTCAATACATACGCTGCATAGCCGCCAAGCAGGACAGCGATGCTGACGAAATCAAATATTTTCAGCGTTTTTCCGGCTCTGTGCGTATCGTTATCGCACGGCCGCCTATCGAGTACACCTTCAAGAATAAAGCGGCCGGCAAACAGCAGCGCCGAAGCAGCGCCGAGCAGCAGCGCTCCAATGCCGGAATTTCGGAATTTAGTGTGCTCATATATGGCGTACACGGCTGCGGCAAGCAGGATAAAAACGGTGCGCACTGTAAATATGGCGGTATCCATTGCGCCGCGGCGGCGTTCCGAATGCGTGCAGTCCGCTTCGGGCTGAATAATAGGTTGCTTGGTTCTGGGCATTGTCGAGACTATTCCTTCTTATTTAATATATGTGTCGTATGATCGATTATCAGGCCCTAATCTCTTCTCTTTCCGACGAGCATGATGAATCTGAGAAGCTGGGAGATAGACACCGCAAGTGCGGCAACGTAAGTCATTGCAGCGGCGCGAAGCACCTTCTGTGCGCCGGCCAGCTCTTCACCGCGGCTGAGTATTCCGCCGTTTTCTATCGTTGCCAACGCTCGCTTGCTGGCGTTGAATTCGACAGGAAGGGTGACGAGCTGGAAGAATACGACGAGTGCAAAGAAGAAAATGCCGGCGTAAGCAACATAATAGAAGAGATCCGAAACTCCGCCCAGGATGATTCCGATTATGATGAGCGGCACGGAAAGCCTGGAACCTATATTGGTGAGGGGGATTATTGCCATGCGAAGCTTGATGGGGCCGTAGCCTGTTGCGTATTGGATTGCATGGCCGACCTCGTGACATGCAACGCCGACTGCGGCGGTGGATGGGCTGGAGTAGACGCTGTCGGAAAGCCTGATGACGTTGCTCTTGGGATCATAGTGATCGGTAAGCTCTCCGCTCACGCGTTCGATGGGTACGCCTCTGAGCCCATTGGCGTCAAGCACCATGCGTGCTGCCTGCGCTCCGGTCAGGCCTCTGCCGGCTATCTGCCGGGAGTACTTCTTATAGGTGGAATTAACGCTCGCGCTTGCAATGAGTGAAAATATCATCGCAGGCACGACAAGTATGAGATAATACCAGTCAAAATACATTTTTTGTCATGTCCTTATCAGTTTTTTATCATACGGCTATTTTGGCCTATTGGCTGAGTCCATTATACTTTTTGTGCGTCCGCCTGTCAATCCTGCGTGCGTCGGGACGGCAATTTTTTGGAAGAAAATGATTGAATAATCCTATTTGGAGCATCCGCGCGTGCGTATATGCAGATTTTTTCGCCCCGGGGGTCAAAAAAACGGGGATTGGTTCCGGATTGAGAATTTGAAATATATTTATAAACACGCACATAGAGATAATATAAAGCTGAAATTAGGGATTGCAACTTTATATTCTTTATGCTATAATGTGCTCAGCACGCTAAATGGTGGAGTAGATTGAACTCTATTTCGGCAATTATCGTGTAAAACCTACAGCTATTGCCTTTCGACAAGAGGGGGCAGTAGACTAAAACTTTGGAAGGAGATTCAAAGCATGAAGAAAATTCTTGCAACGCTGATGGCGATCGCAATGGTGCTCTCACTTGTCACCATTCCCGTCATGGCAGAGTCAGCAGATACCGCAACTTCGGTTGCCAAGCCCGGTTCTGCTAACAATGTACAGCCTGCGGATGCAGCGACTCTTGACGAGGCGCTGAATGTACCCGGCGGTACTATCACCTTCGTGACCGAGGGAGATTATCCTTGGGTCATAAGCGGTGACGCAGCGGTAAGCACCAATGTAAATGTTGCTTCCTCTACCTCCACCGTTTCCGCTACCGTAACCGCGGCAGCAGGTGACATCGTCCAGTTCGATTATATGAGCTTTGGCGAAGGCACCAGCGCCGTTTGGGATGGTCTTGGATTCTATGTAGACGGCACCATGATCATAGAGTGGAACCGCGTTGAGGAAATTGCTACCTACGCATACGAACTTACCGAAGGCGAGCACACCCTCTCTTGGACCTACAAGAAGGACAGCAGCCTTGATAAGCCCGGCGACTATGCTTGGCTCGACAACGTATATGTTGGCGCACCCGTACAGCCCTCCGCTGTTGTAGTTGAGGACGTTACCGTTCCCGCAGGACGCCGTGCGCCCGTGCAGTACACCGTTCTCCCCGCAGAGGCATTCGACAAGAGCGTTACCTTTACAATCGCTGAAGAATCCATCGCGACCGTTGATGCAAACGGCGTTGTAACCGGCGTTGCGGAAGGCACCACCACCATCACCGTAACCACCGTTAATGGCATTTCCGGCATCGCAACCGTAACCGTAACCGATGCTCTGCCCACCGCAAACCTTGTTGGCTACATCGCATACGATCCGTCCGGTTCCGCTAACATGTGGGGCGAATTCGCTGACTATGATCCTTCGAGCATAGTCGGCCTTGGCGCTGCCCCCACCACATTCGCAGCTGCAACCGCAGGTACCACCATCTACGGCTACAACTACGCTGACGGCGATACCAGGTTCTACACCATCGACACCACTGCCGGCATGACCCCCGTCTATACCGGCGTCACCTCCGGCAACAAGATCGTTCTTGGTATGGCATACGACTATATCACCAACACCATGTATGCCGTTGCTACCGATGACACACAGGAGATCCGTGGTCTCTACATCGTTGACCGCGCCCTCGGTGCTCTGACCCATATCGCAGACTTCGATATTACCGGCAACATTGCAACCTTCGCAATCGACAACGAAGGCAATGCATACGGTATCGAATATGAGACCGGTATCCTCTATGGTATCGACCTCGAGACCGCACACTGCACCGAGATCGGTTCCACCGGCGTTACCCTCCAGTATGTTCAGTCCATGACTTGGGACATGAACACCAACCAGCTGTTCTGGGCAAACTACAACACCACCGGTACCCTCTATATTGTTGATCCCGCAACCGCTCAGGTTTCCGAATGCGGCATCATCGGCGGCGGCGCTGAGGTTCTTGGCCTCTGCAGCATCTACGATGTAGAAGTTCCCGCTCCCGAAGCTCCCGAATTCACCGTAACCTTTGTTGATGGCAGCAACGACGCAGTCATCAGCTCCATGATCGTAGAAGCAGGCACCGTCCTCGATCCCGCAGACTTCCCCGAAGCTCCCGCTCATGAGGGTCTGGAATTCACCGGATGGGATTACAACAATGCACCCATCTATGCTGACACCACCATCACCGCACAGTACTTCGATCCTGATGCACCCGTTCCCACCGGCTGGTACTTCGAGAGCGATCCCGCAGCAGA
>UQNF01000045.1 GCA_900542285.1 uncultured Clostridium sp. | reverse complement strand
ATAATTCCGCAGCTCGTAGAGATTGCCCTCGCCGTCATAGACGAACCCATAGGCCATCCAGCTCTTGGTCGCATCGCCCTTGGCTATACCCGAAACGCGGTCAAGCGAATCATAGAAGTAGTAGATAACCGAACCGTTCGCATACTGAACCCTGATGAGCCTGTTGTATTCATCGTAGACATTGGTGGAGAGCGCGGTATCTCCAACCTTGGTGCTTACAGTTCTTCCCCACTCATCGTAGGTGAAATTGTATGCAGTGCTGCCGCGGGTTATGCTATTGAGCCTGCCGTAGGAATCGTAACCATAGCTCACCGTGCCAACGCCGGTGCCGGTCAGGCTTGCAAGGCGCAGCATGGAAGCCGCATTCCCATAGCTGTAGGTGCTCGTGTTGCCCCTTGCATCGGTTATTGTGGTCTGCTGCCTTGTATTGCTGTCGTAGGTATATGTGACAGAGTTACCCCTTGCGTCCGTGACTGCCGTTGCGAGGGCGGATGCGGAATCATATGTTGTCTGCGAACGGATATATGTCGTGCTGCTTCCCAGCCTCGTCTCGGTCACATTGCCGTTTGCGTCATAGACATTGGTAGTCAATATCCCGCTGGGGCTGGTCGAGGTAAGCAGATTATGATTTCCGTCATAGGTATAGGTCGTTTCGTTGTCCAGCGCATCGATCGAGGATGTTACGTTATTGCTGCTGTCATAGGTCAGCTTAGGCTCCTGTCCTATTAGGGAGACAGAGCTTACGAGGTTGCCGTCCTCGTCATAGGAATATGCCTGTGAGAACGTTTCCTTATACAGCTGTAGTCCATCTGCATAGACCTTATTTCGTCCATTCGTGAAGGTCACGCTTATTCTTATCTTTGAATACGCTGCAGACGCAACAGCAGAGCTGCATGCAAACTGCCAGTCGGTCGTATTGGCGTCAAAGCGTGCCACACTGGCGTCTCCCACGGTGTTTCCGCTGGAATCGATGAACTCGACGCTGATCGTTATCAGGTTTATCTCATCGTTGCTGTTATAGCCTTCGACGTATGCAGGGGCTTCGGTGCGTATCCATCCTCCAAAGGAGTAGCTGTCACCCTTCTTGCCGCTTACCGTTATGGTCTGTGAAATGCTCTTTACTTTTTTGGGATTGCCTTCAAATCTGAAGACCTTGGCAGAAAAGGCTTCGGGATGTGAAGAATGCGATCCGGTTATTACCTTGTCATCGCTTTCAAGGTTATTTGTGGTATAGTGAGTCAGGCCGTCGCTGAAATCCGAGTTTTCAAGCATGTTGTAGCGATTTGGAGTTTGGCCTGCCTCAAGCTGTACGGCATCTGCATAAATAGTTCCGTTACCGGAGGGCGCAAGGAGCTTCACTGTCACCGTGCTTGTCTCCGGAGTGAACGATACAACGCCTCTTGACCAGTCGGTACCGGTGGTTCCGGGGGTCTGAACGGGATCGCTTTCCGCTATAACCGTCCCTGAAGCGTCAAGCACCTGGAGCTTTGCGTTGACTCCGCCCGTGAAATATGCCGAGAGCGTATATACCTGCCCGGATGTCACCGAGGCGGTGGTGGTCACATATGCATTTCCGCCGGAAGAGCTAAGCTTTGCGCTGTACTTGCCGGTATATGCATAAGTCGTAACAAAGGATGCATTGACGGCTGTCCAGCTGCGCTGTTCGAAACCGTGATCTTCCAGAAGATTAAAGATGGAGCTCTGTGTCTTGGATACTGCGGCCAACTGAGTGATATTTCTGTCTCCTGTGTTGAACGCGGCAAGAAGTATTCGACTGCTGCATGCAGCGTTACTGTATGAAACCGAAACTTCAGTTTATGACTACCTGATTTTTCATTCATTTTCGGTGCAGTTTATGAGAAATTTGGATTTCAACGTTTAGCGTACCGCAATAACTTAAGGAAAACAGTGCCGAGGCGATCAGCCATAACAGGTTGGTCGCTTTTGTTTTCCCTTTATTGCGAAAGGCGTTGACCGGTTGCCCACTTAAGGGTTGTTTTTAATTTCTTTCATCCGATCTATGTTTACTTTGATAATTCTCTATGATATAATCGTATTCAGAACATAACTTAACGATGCAAGGGGGACAACCGGATGCGAAGAAACGATGACTGCATAGCGATTTATTCACGAAAATCAAGATTTACCGGAAAGGGTGAAAGCATCGGCAATCAGGTCGATCTCTGTAAAGAATATGTACGCACGCATTTTGGAGATGCTGCGCTTGATAGAATTATCGTGTATGAAGACGAAGGTTATTCCGGCGGCAATCTGAACCGCCCGGACTTCAAGAAGATGATGGAAGATGCCGGAAAGCGAAGGTTCAAGGCAATCATCGTCTATCGTCTTGACCGTATCAGCCGAAACATCAGCGATTTTGCCGGTCTTATCGATGAACTGGCGCGGCTGGATATTTCTTTTGTTTCCATCAAGGAGCAGTTCGATACCTGCTCTCCCATGGGACGTGCCATGATGTATATTGCCTCAGTGTTCTCGCAGCTGGAACGTGAAACGATTGCCGAGCGTATCCGTGACAATATGCACGAACTGGCAAAGACCGGCAGATGGCTTGGCGGAGTGACGCCGACCGGATATGCTTCGGAAAGCGTAAAAACTGTAGCCGTGGACGGCAAAACAAAGAGGGCCTGCAAGCTGAAACTCATTCCTGAAGAAGCGGACATAGTCAAAACGATCTATGATTTATATGCAGAAACAGATTCGCTGACAATTACCGAATCAGAACTGATGAAACGAGGCATCAAAACAAAGAACGACAGATATTTCACTCGTTTTTCCATTAAGGCGATTTTGCAGAATCCGGTCTATGTTATTGCTGACCAAGACGCTTATGACTATTTTGTGAAAGTTGATGCGGATTTGTTTTCTGACATAAGTGCTTTTGACGGCGTTCATGGTATTATGGCCTATAACCGCACGAACCAGGAAAAAGGAAAGACCACCGAATACCTGCCGCCAAGTGAATGGATCGTTGCTGTCGGTCTGCACCCGGGCATCATTCCCGGAAAGGCTTGGATTAAAATTCAGGAATCGCTGGAACGCAACAAATCCAAAGCATACCGTAAACCCCGCAGTAACGAAGCCCTGCTGACCGGACTGCTGTATTGCAAATGCGGAAGCCGAATGTATCCGAAGCTCAGCAAGCGCATGACTGCAGATGGCAAACCAATCTACACCTATGTGTGCAAGATGAAGGAGCGAAGCCAGCGGGCAGTCTGCAATAGCAAAAATGTCAATGGAAACACCATTGATATGGCGATAATCGAGCAGATCAAAATGCTTGCGGAAGATAACGGAACATTTATCAGCCAGCTGGAGCAGAGCCGCAAATTCTATACCGGAAACAGAGCGGACTATGAAGAACAGCTTGCCGCCATGCGTCAAAAAAAGGTCGATCTTGAAAAGAAACTGGATGGACTTGTAGATTCACTTGCTGATCTGAATGATTGTATTGCCAGAAACCGTGTGGCAAAGCGAATTGAACAGCTTGGTTCGGAGTGTACTTCGTTAGCCTCCCGTATTCAGGAATTGGAAGGACTGACTTCTCAGCACACACTCAGCGATATTGAGTTTGATGTAATGCGTCAGCTATTGACTGCATTCAAAGACGGAATCGATGCAATGACCATTCAGCAGAAACGCGCCGCCATACGCACTATCGTGCGCAAGGTGGTCTGGGACGGAGTCAATGTTCATATCGTTCTGTTCGGTGTGCAAGATGATGATATTGATTTTCCGGACATGTCCGGTCTTTACGGCGATTCATGTACTGATGATGACACCGATGAACCGGATAGCTTCGTGGATATGGATTACGGGTGCGATGACACGGAGGAGGATTGCTTGATAAATACTGAGCCCCGCAATGCAGCAAAAACGCATTGGGGCGAAGATAGCAAATGAGATACTAATGTCCATACGCGCGGAGCGCAAGCAGCGCGGCGAGGTCCCGCTGACGGACCCCATCGGAGTGGACAGGGATGGGAACGAGATAACACTTGCGGATGTGCTGTCGAGCGATGACGACGTATGCGAGAAAGCGCAGAGGCATGAAGAGCACGCTCTGCTTCGGAATGCAGTCAATGATGCACTTACCGTTAGGGAAAAGAAGGTAATAATAATGCGTTACGGACTGTTCGGCAGCAGGGTCTACGCTCAGAGGGAAATCGGTGAGCTTCTTGGAATATCAAGGTCATATGTGTCCAGGATCGAAAAGCGAGCACTGAAAAAGCTTAATGCTTATATGCTGTCCCATGGCGTGACCTCTTGTTGAGCTTGAGTTCTGCATCGCTTGCGGATGATTGCTTTAACCGCCGAATCGGCAATGATTCATAATAGCATAGAATGCGCCCGGGCATTTTCACTGCTCGGGCGTTTTTGTTTCCACATTATATAGATTCAGCCTGCCCGACTTGCCAATGCAGCTGACAACGCCAAGGCGTTTGAGCACCAGAAGTGTTGTCTGAGCGATGGGCAGCGGTATATGCGCACTTACCGACAGATCCCGAGTGGTAAATTGCTGCGGCAGTTCTTTGGGAAGAAGCTGCAAATAGTCCGTTGGTTCCGAGAGATATACGGTGTTTACAAGTTCCACAGGAAGTCTGTCGAAGCGAACATAGCCCTTGCGTCCCGTCCTGCCGCCGACCAGCCGATACTCGTCCATGTTGATCAGCAGAATCAGAAGTCTGAAATTCGGACTGTTTATCAGTTCACCGAGCTTATACAGCTCCGGGAAGACATCATAAGCCGTACCGCGCTTGGGACTTTTCCTTGGAGTCGAGAGTTCTCCGCTCTTCTCGTCCAGCTTGAAAATTCGCTTTTGCGCCGGAATTGGGTGGACGCTCGTAACGGCATCGATCTTAAGAAAATCTGCAAGTTTTTTCCGCATTGCGTTGAAAGCGCGGGTTTGAACTTCGAAAATTCCATGCTCATTTCTGACATCGGCAACGTTCCTTCCTATCCTGACCTCATGGCAGGCGCTGTCGGGTTCGATAAAAAACTTTATGGCGCAGTGGAGCTGCTTCTCATTCAGAGTGCCAATACCCATGCCGCCGGTATACGCCCTTGCGGTCTCGCAGGCGTTGAAAAATCTAAGCTTTGCGCCGCTGTCGCTGTATTCAAGCATCATTGATCCCAATACTCATCATCGCTTATGAAGAAATCGTCAGGTCTTTCACCCCTATCCACGATTGGGAACTCCAATCCCCTGTCCGCTATCACATTGCCGGGATTATCGGTAAAAAGGAGCTGCGCATACTTAAACGAGAACTGCGCTCCGACGCGCTCATACGCCTGCGCAAGCTCCGGCGTGCGTGTGATTGCGCCGTGAGAGTCACTGGCAATGAACTGCACCGCGCCCTCTCTGAGCAGCGCAAAAGCCGTTTCCATGCTCTCCCTTCCGAAATAACCCGTTATCGACCCGGCGTTGAGCTGAAGCGAGCAGCCCATATCCACCCAGTCGAGGGCTATATCCATTCGGTCATTGATAAAATAATAGCGTTCGGGGTGCGCAACTATCGGATGTATCCTGCGTTCGCGCAGCGATCTTAGGATGTAGGTCATAAAGATTGGATTCTCGTTGAAGGCACATTCGATAAGCAAATAGTGACTGCCGGCGAGCGTCATAAGTCTTCCGCTGTCAAAGCGTCCCAATACATTGTCGTCCGCATAGACCTCCATTCCCCTGTGAACCTGCACCGGAGAATTTATCGCGCGAATATGACGGTCGAGCCTGTCAAACCGTGAAGCAAGTGTCTTTCCGTTATAATTATCATACATGCCCGGATAGCTATGCGGAGTTGCGATGATGTCGGTCACTCCGCTCTCCTCCGCAATCCTCAGCATTTCTCGAGAGTCGATGAAATCCTCCGCTCCATCGTCAACGCCGTATAGGATATGGCTGTGAATATCTATCATACTGCCTCCAAATGCTCTCGTGTGTATAATTATATCAAACTTCAATTATGCGTTCAATAGTAAAGTTTTCATGTAACTATATTCGAAATGATGAAGCAGAATTATTTTGAAATCCATACCGGGATGGTTCTTGGCTAAGTTCGAGTACAAGAATACCGCCGCAGGTGGAGGAGGCTACCCACGGCGGTCATGCACAGATTAGATCAATTCATTATCCTCATGCCAACCGGCTAGCGTGGATCAAGCAAGTACGAGAGCGATTCGAATTACAAGAACCGCATCTTCGATATTGATGTTCCCACTGCCATTGACATCCGCCACCGTAACATCAAGACCGGTCTCATCGATGATGCCCATAGAGTACCTGATTATCAGGGCAGCATCCGCCATGTTGACATTACCGTCGTTATTGACATCGCCCAGTTCGGGAGGAGTCTGGGGAACATACAGGGTGAGAAGGCCAACAACCTCTGCGCCGTTGCCGATCGCACCGTAGTAGGTTGCGTTTGCGGTCTCGGGATCTATCTCATAGAGAGCACCCTTGATGTAGTTATTGTAGTTTGCGAACAGCAGCTTACCGGTGTTCATATCATAGGTCATGGACTGGATATAGTGGAGAACAAGTCCGGTGGAGCCGATGGGGGTGCACTCGGCGGTTTCGGGATCGATGTCATAGAGAACGCCATCCTCATAGCCGATACCGTAGATGGTGCCTTCTGCGTCTACCGCAAGGGTGTAGATATGAGCAGGAGCGGTGAACAGACCAACTGCGGTGACTTCCCCGGTCTCGAGATTTACGGTACCAAGGTAGTAGTCAGCACCTACGATATAGATAGCGAACATGGTCTCGGTGGTATAGTCATACGCCATTCCGAGTACCGCCCAACCGTTTGCATAGCCGGTGAGGAACGTGGGCTCCATGCTTTCGGTGGTATCGATTACGAAGTACTCACCCCAATCGGTATAGCCATAGATCGTGGTTCCTACGGATGCTGCCGCATAAATAGCTTTCATGTTTCCAAGGCTCTCTATCTGCTGCGGTGCATAATCGGTGAATGCGCCCCACATACCGGACGGTGCGTCACCCTGAGCAGCGGTGATGTAGCCGATAAGGTTTGCGATAGGTTCGCTCAGGTTGTAGTAGCCTGCCACGATGTCGGTATCCTGATAAAGAGCATCGCCGGGATAATAGTTGTTCCAGCCACGGAACTCATAGCCCTCATGAACAGGAGCTTCGGGGAACTCTTCAACGATAAAGCCGGGGATTGCAGTTACAGTGCCAATAACCGTACCGTCGATGCCATCGATGAAGCGAACGGTGAATTCGGGAGCAACGGGATCGGGAACTTCGATATCGCAAAGGGTGAGCAGACCGGTGATTTCTGCTCCGCCGCCAATAACGCCAAGGCAGGTAACCTCTGCGGTTTCGGGGTCAACGATGTACATATCTCCGGTGGGATAGTAATGCGCCCAGTAAATCGTATCGGTGTTCATATCGTAGGTCATGGACTGAACGAATGCGACCTGCAAGCCGGTGGAGCCGATCTCGGTGCAATGTGCGTTCTCAAGATCGATGCTGTAAAGCACAGCGTTCTCATAACCGATACCGTATGCATTACCGTCTGCATCTATTGCTAAAGTATGTATATTTGCTTCCGCGTCAAATGCTCCAACCTCGGTAAGAGTACCTACCGCACGGTCAACGGTGTAGAGAACACGTCCGTTGTCAGTGTTTGCAATAGCATACAGGGTATTGGTCGTATAGTCGAATGCCATAGCCAAAATGGTGTCGTTAGCCTTATAGCCGGTATACCTGAGAACCATGCCTTCGGTCGTATCGATTGAGAAGAACTTACCGTTGGTCTCGAAACCATAAATCTTTTGGCCGACTGAAGCCGCTGCAAAGCTCTGCGGTGCGGAAACAAGGCAGTTGATCTGTTCGAGAGCGTAATCGGCGAATTCACCCCAGCAGCCTGATACGCCATTCGGGTTGTCGCAGACATAGCCAATGAAGTTCACCGGAGGAACATCAGTGCTGTAATACTTTGCAGTGATAATGATATTGTTATAAATGGGTTCTCCGTTGTAGCCGGACCAGCAGCCAAACTCAAAGCCATCGTGTACGGGAGGATTGGGATAATCTTCCTCATCGATAACGGTACCTGCGTCAACGATGAAGGAAGCAAATACGTCGCCGGTCACATTATCAACGAATGATACGGTGAATTCGGGAATCGTGGGCTCCGGCACTTCAATATCGCAAAGGGTAAGAAGACCGGTGACTTCCATGCCGCTTCCGATGCGGCCAAGCGAGGTCACCTCGGCGGTGGTAACATCCACGTTGAGGAGATGATAACCGACTTCGCTGTATCCGCCGGGGCAGAATGCCCAGAAGAACTGGTTGGTGTTCATGTCATAGGTCATGGACTGAACATAATACGGAGCAAGACCTGTGCTGCCGATCTGGGTGCAATGAGCAGTCGCAAGATCGATGCTGTAAAGGATACCGTCGCTTGCGGAGATACCGTAGGCGTTGCCTTCGGCATCAATAGCCAAGGTCATCATATCATTGGCAGAATCAAGCTTCGCAACCTCTATAAGAACGCCCATATAACGATCTACCGTATACAGCGAACGGGTTCCGGAAGAATTCTCGCCTATCGCATACATCACGTTATTGACATAGTCATATGCCATATCAATGATAGTATAGTTTGTGGAATATTCCGAATACACGGGGATCATGCCCTGCGCCGGATCTATCTTGTAGAATTCGCCTGTCTTATTATATCCGTAGATCATGTTTCCTGCGGAAGCGGCGGCATAGGTTATCGGTGCGGAATCAAGCTCAGCAACAATGCCTGGATCATAGTCCGCGAAGGTGCCCCAATAGTGGGGGTAAGCTTGCAGCTCATCACTGAAGCACATATAACCGTACAGGCTAACGGTCGGAAGCGCCTCGGTTACGGTTATGGTTGCTGTGCCGTATGCTCCGCCGTCAACAGCGGTAACGATAAGGGTAGTTGTGCCCTCGGCAACGCCGTATACAACACCGTTTTCATCGACGGTCGCAATGGAAGCGTCAACAGTGGAGAAGGTTACATCCTTGTTGTATGCATCCTCGGGCAGTACGGTATAGCCGAAATAAGTGCGACGTCCTGCGGGAACGGTAACATCCTCAACAATGATCTCTTCCGGCAAAATACGATCGCCGATATGGACGTTGTCCAGCCAAGCATAGTCGCCGGGCTCGCTCCAGTCGTCGTCCTTTTCATATGCCCAGGTCAGCACATGAGTGCCCGTGGTAAGGGTATAGCTGAAATGGAGCATTTCAAATTCTTCGCCCCAGTCCTCAATCAGACTGCCGTCTACATAGAAATGCAGACCGTCCCATACTCTGCCGCTTGAGTTCTGTTCGCCGAAGCACAGGAAATCAAACTCGATGCGTTCGCCGCCAACAACGTTAACGGTTGTAGAAACGGAGCAGCTGGTTCCGTGCGCACCGATATTGGTGCTGGTTGCACCGCCATCTTCTGCAGCGATCCAGGGGAAATCATCCTCACAAACGAACTCCAGAGTGCCGCCGGGGATATTGAGTGCTTCATTCAATGATTCCTGGTCATATGTCGGGAATTCCATTATGGTGACCGTAGCAAAGCCCTGGACACCGTTGTCGACGGCGGTTACTGTAAGAGTGGTGACGCCGGATGCAACGCCATAGACTACGCCTTCCGGAGTAACTGTTGCAACACTGGTGTCTGCAATTTCATATGTTACGTCCTTGTTGAACGCTGCTTCAGGATAAACCCTGACCTGAGCAGGGGTTTCCTGACCGGGATACATAGTGATATCAAATACCTCTATCTCTTCGGGGTGCTGGGGCGGGAGGATCTGAACGTTGTCAATCCAGCCATAGTCGCCGGGCTTGTCTGCGCTGCCATCCTTCTTATAGGTCCAGCGAACCTCGTGAGTACCGATGGTAAGAGGATAACCAAAGGTCTCGACCTCTTCGACCCTTGCCCAATATTCAACACGCTCATCGTCAATGAAGAGCTGGAGAATATCGTAGCTGCCGCCTTCGCCAAAGCTCATGAAATCGAACTGGAGTACTTCGCCGCCCTCGGTTGCTTCGACGGTGGTTTTTACGCTCGATTCAGAGTTGCTAACACCCATGTTTGTACTTCTGGCGCCATCCTCGTAGATTTCCCAAGGATAATCACCATCAGACACAAATGTCAGCGTGCCGCCGGGAACATTAAGAGCCTCATCGAGGGTCTCAGCGTCATTCGGCTTCACGGCAACTGCGGAACCGGGGTTCACTTTGGCAGTCTCGTGATCCGTGTTTTCTGCAAAGACCGGAATGGTGACAAGCGATAATGCCATCAAAACCGATATCAGCAGTGCAAGAAATCGTTTCATACTTTTGTTTCTCCTTCCGGATATTTTTTTACCATCCCGTTTTGGCGGTGACGGTTGTTTATTCCGGTTCCTGCTTGCCAAACCGGTTCAGCAAGCGATCCCCGGGAAAATTGAATTCCGCTTCATTCTCGGCTTCCCCTATGTCAGCGGTCTGCATCTCATCATTAGAATTCTCACCGCATTTCAAACCGGGAAGTGCCGATATAGCCGATATTATAAAATATTATCTCTTTCGGTACCTTAAGTATATTCAAAACCTATTTAATTGTCAAGACCTATTTCAAATCAAATTTGATTTTTTATTCATATCGGTTGACACCAAAATAATTCGTGGTATACTTTGATTGCAGGAACCGATGTTTGGTTCCCTGCAAGCATGCCGAGAAACGGAGAAAATCTGTGAAATTCTACTATCCTATATTCGATGCGATGCAATATTTATCGAGTCTGCTTTCCAATGATACTATCAAGGATTATATTTCCGATGTTGAATCGCGCAGACCCGATACCGCAGAGCGCACAAAAGAATCTGTTCGGCCGACGCTGCTGCTTGAGAACATTCTTGATGAAGCCATTGACTTTGATCCTGTTAAAGGTGATTATTATTTTCTTCAAGACCTCGTTGGCGATAATGGAGTGATGTCAACTGCCGCTACTCTGTTGTTCGCAAACTTACAGAATGATCTAAGCCCCGAGGCGATGCTCGATGACATCGTAGCCGAGCGTCTCAGCCTTAGCGCTCAACAAAGAATGCTGCTGTTAAGCGGTAATGATATTATTCTTCGCACTAATGAGAATGAAAACGGAAAATTCGAAAAGATAATCGCAAACGGCGACGAGGAAGCATTTATTAAATGTTTGGAATCGCTTGATATTCAGCCCAGGCACAGGCGCAAACTGATTAGCCTATATAAAGATTTTGACGAGCATATCCGTTCGGTTGCAGAAATGCTGCGTCCGATCGTCGATATCATAGTCGCAAATGAATCAATCTATGCCCCCGCAGTGACCGCTATCGGAGAAAAACTCGAAGCGGTTGATGATATGGTTGGATATGTTAAGGATCTGTGCGGTCTTGTCCTGCCGTCATACATGAATTTCCAGATATATGTTTCCGTGCTATCCCCAAACGCCCTAACGATCAACGATAGATTATGCTCCACGTCTGACCTGATCTTCGGAATATGTTTCGCAGATCTCGCAGAGATGCTGCGCAATCGGTATGATAATGAAAGGATAATATCCTCCTTCAAGGCACTCGCCGATGAAACCAGGTTCGATGTCCTTCACTGCATCTGCGCCGGCCCTCGCTTCGGGCTGGAACTTGCAAATATTATGGGCGTTACGGCATCGGCGGTATCATACCATGTCAATAAGCTTATCGAGCATGGCTTTGTCGAATCCACTTTGATAAAGGGAAAGGTTTATTTCAAGCCTCGCATGGATAATATTGAAAAGGTGTGGAATTCATTTATGGAGGTTTTGAAATCGCCCTATGTTCCGCATGACAGCGATAATGAAAAAAGCAATTAGCATTCCGCACGCCGTGATCATTCCCACGCCGAGCGTCGGGACCTGACTAATTCATGAAGCATCCGTGTCACTGCCTCCTCCTTTAGGCGAAACCCTGCTTTATGCGATAAATGCCCCGAATACCGCGTCTGCGATATTCGGGGCATTTTATAAACCGAATCACTATCGGTTCACTGTTTTTCTTGCTTTTAAGCTCCCATGTGTCATTGTTACGCATAGATATGCATGGCTCATATCCCTATCGGTTATTTGCCGAGGCCAAGAACCGCACCAATGAATATCGGAAGCCCAGTTGCATTATCAACTATGGCATATATGAACGGACGGTCCAGAGTTATCTCGATGATTCCATCCGGACAGGACTCCTTATTCATTTGGACAGATGTGACCGCTCCTGCGCGTGTTCCCCTCTCATCAACGGAGATAAAAGTCTTGTGCAGAACCTGTGAGATGAATAGGTCTTCATTACTCATTTTTGAGAAATCTGCTTTCAAGAATGCGGAGGGCATTCCCATAGCAATAAGTGCATCGTTCATGCTCAGGCTATAATCATAGCTGAACTTGGGGAGCTTGGCATTAATTTCAGCATACTCAGCATTGTTATATGCATTAACAAAGCCTTCGCCGGTCAGCGAATCGATGTAATCAAGAATATCAACATCCTCGTTGGGCAGCAGCGCTGCGAAGCAGTATTCACCGCCTGCGTATTGCTTGACGAAACCCTTGGCATTCCCGCATTCGATATAGAGGGACTCGCTCGAGCTCATCATCGAAACGGTGTTTTCACTCCCATCATAGCAGGTGAATATCCCGTCACGAATATCTCTCTTTTCATAGATCTCCGCCCATTCCGCATCGAAAACAAGAGCGTTGATAAGGTACATCATGGTATCTTCATCGATATCGCCATCAATGATACGGTCAATCATACCATCGGTATTGTTGCTCACCCACCTGTTTATGTCGTCAACGGTGCTGCTGTCAAACTCGGCTTTATACGCAGGAGCGTTATAATAATCGGCATTCCTCTGGAGAAAATCGTTTTCAACAACAAAGCCCTTTTCATTTCTGAACCAAATGGAATTAGCAAGCGTGACCTTTGCCTTATCGGTCGAAGGAAGCGTTTTCATATAGGTATAGAGATACTCGTTGAGCTCATCGACGGACATTCCTCCGCCAAGGACGGTTTCCATCTCTTGGAGAGTCTTGCCGTCCGCTCCGTTGGCTGTCATTGCGAGCGCAAGCATCACCGACAGCGGTGAAATAAGAGAGTTTTTATCCCCGGCAACTGACTGCCGGAAGAGCTTGATTGCAAAATCGGCCGATGAACTGATAAAGCCTTCGTCGGCCTGCTTGCCATTTACACTCGACGGAGTGATACCTTCAAGCAGGTTTTCCGCATTTATAGCAGAAGAGCAGCCGACAGTTCCGAGCACCATTGCGAAAAGCATGGCAGCGCACATGGAAAACGCCAGTATTCGAGTAATTATCTTCATAAATACCTCCTTGTTTTTCGTGCTGATTTTACTGATTTTTCTCATGATCTCAGTCATCATGAGAGCGTCTCCATCATATCATAGATATTGTCAAGGCGCAATAGCGATAAGTGAGATTCGGATCGGATTGAAAATATATCGATTTAGAGTCGCAAAAGGTATTGACAATCTCTCAGGCATGAGCTATAATAACAAAGCTGTTTGAAGCAGTGTGTTGCAAAGCAGCAACGTTTGTGGAAGCATAGCTCAGCTGGGAGAGCATCTGCCTTACAAGCAGAGGGTCATAGGTT
>UQNF01000044.1 GCA_900542285.1 uncultured Clostridium sp. | reverse complement strand
CCAGAGTAACTTCCACTTCTAACTTCCACTGTGGAAGTTACTTTGGGAATTCACTTAAAATAAATATATTGGCTTGTCGAACAAAAAATTCTTGACACGGAGAAATTTGATGCTATAATAAGATTAAGAATCATTCTTAGGAGGTTGCATGACACAGCAAAGATTATTGATACATAGAATCGTGTGCGAATCATGCAGCCATCCCACCGCCGAGGCGGTTTATGAACAGGCGAAGGCAATCATGCCCTCGATCGCGCTCGGAACGGTGTACAGGAATCTCAGCCTTATGGTTGATGCCGGTGAGATTCGCAGGATATCTATTCCCGGAGAACCCGACAGATTCGATAAGACCATTAGCCCGCACGGACATATGGTCTGCGTTGACTGCGGAAAAGTCTTCGATTTTCCTACCGAAGACTTTGAACGCAATATTAAAGAATGCACCGGAGTCGATGTGCTTTCATATGATGTCAGTATGCAGGTGCGCTGCACCGAATGCATGACAAAAGAAAGGTCATGAACTCCTGCACAAATACACCATTATTTGGAGGATAATAAAATGAAAAAGTTTGTATGTTCAGTATGTGGTTATGTACACACCGGTGAGACCGCTCCCGAATTCTGCCCCCAGTGCAAGGCTCCCGCTTCCAAGTTCATCGAGCAGAAGTCTGAGATGACTTGGGCATCCGAGCATGTTGTCGGCGTTGCTCAGGGCGCACCCGAAGATATCATGGCGGACCTTCGTGCAAACTTCAACGGCGAGTGCTGTGAAGTCGGTATGTATCTTGCGATGGCAAGGGTCGCACACAGGGAAGGCTATCCCGAGATCGGACTTTATTGGGAGAAGGCAGCTTTTGAAGAAGCAGAGCATGCAGCCAAGTTTGCTGAGCTCCTCGGCGAAGTCGTAACCGACAGCACCAAGAAGAACCTCGAAATGCGTGTTGAAGCCGAGAATGGCGCAACCGCAGGCAAGACCGACCTTGCAAAGCGTGCCAAGGCTCTCAACCTCGATGCGATCCACGACACCGTTCACGAGATGGCAAGGGACGAAGCCCGTCACGGCAAGGCTCTGAAGGGTCTTCTCGACAGGTATTTCAACAACTAATCTTCAATTCTTAGAGAAAGCAGCTGTGGATTAATTTCCGCAGCTGTTCTTTATTCTTCCAATTAAATATAATTCATGCAACCCCTTGCATAGGATTACCCTCGCTCTTCATCGTCCGGCTTCCATCCTTGCAGGAGAGCGTCACGAAAAGCGGTAAGCTGATTATAAACATTAAGCTTGTTCATGGTGTACAGCATCTTATACTCGGTTACTTTACAATCGACAAGACCGATGCTCATCAGCTTTTCAATATGATAATACATTGCATTGCGAGTACCGCCAAGCTCGTCGGCAAGCTCCTGCCCATATGAATAGCGATTATAAAGTGATTTCAGAACTCTGAGCCGAGTCCCATCAGAAAGGGTCTTTAGCATCGAAAGATACGATTCAGCGTCAACTAACCTTGAGCGCATCTCAAAAATACTGTCTATGAAAACTCCCATAAATAAGCTGTTTGCGCCTTCTGCACCAAGATGCAGTCTTATTCCGTTGAAAAGGAACAGACTCGGCTTAACAATCGTATCATGATCATTCTCAATTATAATATTCATCTCAATAAGTCTTGCATTGAAATCTCCAAACGCAAGGAAGCTTCTTTCGCTATCTGCAAGCAGATGCTTGAACATATCCATTCTGGACTCAATGGTAGGAAGCTGAAACCATTGATCGCAGAAATGCCTAACCTGAGAGAAATACGCGTGAACGCGCATGGCCATGTGCTTACCATCTTGTCCGAAAACTGCAGCGTTGGAATGTATATGGGACTCTATAACTTCGGTGGCACAGAGGTGATAAACCCGGTCTGTTACCCCACATATGCTGAAAGTGAGTTTTCAGGATGGTTTGATGCCAATGGAACGCTCGTTTCGGATTCTGCGCTCGGTTTTTACTTTGACGAGTCATGGTTTGCCACCATCTCTTATATGGATGTGACTCTGACAGCCAAATGGACAAATGGCCCTACGGCAGGTGTTATTGGCGATGCGGACGGAAACGGAATAGTTGAAGCTGCGGACGCTGTACTGGTCGCAAGGCACGTTATGGATTTGATCGAACTTGATGAAGCAACATGCAGTCTTTGCGACATTGACGGAAATGGTATCATTCAAATGTCCGATGCAACAAGTGTGCTCAGAATAGCGCTCGGATTCATCGATTAGTTTACCGGCAACTTCAAACAGCGGAGGAGGCAATATTGCCCTCCCCCGCTGTAATTATACACTCTTGCTTACGCTAATTTACTTCACCTTTTGAAACAATCAAGGTCTCTGCATCATTCAGCTCTGAGTGCCAGAACCGGGTCCTTCTTTGCCGCCATCTTGGCAGGGATGAGTCCCGCAATGAATGTCAGAAGCATGCTTATTCCAACGAGTATCAGTGCGGCAGTCGGAGTCAATACCGCTCGAATCTCATTGATACCCGAAAGCGAACGAATGATTGCGCTTATCGGAATGCAGAGCAGGAGCGAGACGCCCACGCCGATTATTCCTGCACAGAAGCCGATGATCAGCGTCTCAGCAGTGAATACCGAAGAAACATCCCTCTTCGATGCGCCGATCGCGCGTAAAACACCAATTTCCTTAATTCGCTCAAGCACCGAAATATAGGTGATTATCCCAATCATAATGGAAGATACTACCAATGAGATCGAAACAAATGCGATAAGGCCGTAGGACACTGCATCGATCATGGTGTTGACACCCGAAAGCATAACTGCAACATAATCCGTGTATTTGATTACCTTATCCTCCCCTACGGAGTTGTTGTATTCCTTGATAACACTCTCTATCTCGCTCTTGTCCTCAAAGGAATCAGCGTAAATATTTATCGAAGAAGGATCATCGATATCGACTGCGCTCAGTAAAGCCAGATTATCCGCAAGCGTCGATCCAGATACGCCTGAAGGCATATAGCTGTCATAAAGGCTTGCAAACTCTGCATCATCCTGTATTGCGGATAAGTACAGATCAAACTGTGCCGCAACGGCAGCGTACCCACCCATGCCAAACAGGTCATTCGGCTGTGTGGCCTCATTCATCATAGTTCGAATCTGATACTCTGCTTGCTCAGCATACCGCGTCTCAACTATCTGCGCCAGTCCGTCACGAAGCATACCTCGGATTTCTTCATCCGTGTTCTTAGATAGGTACTCTGTTATCTTCTCCTCGCTCAGCCCGTATGATTCTGCAATGACCCCAATCATCTGTTCCCTTGTTTCAAGCTGTTCCATAAACGGGGCGACGGCCTGCTCAACATAGCCTTCCGGAGGAACTGAAAGGATCTGTGTATAAATATCAGTTTTTTCCGCATCACTGAGCGAAGCAAAGTATTCATTTATCGCCAGTGCCTTCTGCTGCTCATCGAGTTCATCGGATTCATCGGTTACAAACGGAAGTCCCTTAATCACATCGAAGTTCTCATTTTCAGGACTGCGCTGAGCGATCACCACTTCGCTTTTATTTGTCTCGTCAATAATATAATTGACCAGCTCGGATGTGTAGCCGAATACTCCAGATATTGCGTTTGCGGAGGCATCAGGATTTGGCTTGACTATTCCGCAAATATGGAGATCATACCCATTTTCAATGATAATGCTCATCGCATCCGCATCATCCCCAACATACTCGAAGTGTCTATCATCTATCTTGTTATAGCAATCGCTCTCAAGCACAAGCTTCATGCTAATATCGAGTATGTCCTCATACGATATGCTCTGCTCTTTTGTCTCAATGCTCTCTCCCTTCATCACCGAACTGAAAATGTCCATCACTTCATTTTCCGAAAGCAGTCCCAGCGCATAGAATCCGGTATCGGGGATCTCATTGTGTTCATCAATAATCATTACGATCTCATTTGCTTGGGTTGGCCATGTTCCGCAAACGATATCGTACTGCTCCTGGAGCATTGGCGAAACAAGCTCCCCGTTCGTACCCGAAAGAAGCTCCGTCCAGACATTTGCTCCGGTCATTCTGTTTGACATCATAGAATACAGGCTCGAGGATTCATCATTTCCCATAGTGCCGGCAAACAGCTTTGAAAAATCGGTGCTGCGGAACTCCCCTGCCTCATCCCTAACATAGGTGTTGAGCTTTATGTCGTACTGATACTGCAGCGCAGTGATGAGTTCCGACAGAGGTTTATCTTCATCCGTATCTGAAAGCTTTTCATCCAGGAAAGCTTTGAATGCCTGCAAGTCGTTCTCATTTTCATTGTTGCCGACAGCAGCATTGAACATATCGTACAGCTTTGGATTAAGATGTACCTTACCATCCTCCTCTCGCTCATTTTCGCCTAACATGATATCCCTTGACGTCATCATAATGCTGAAGATATCGGACTGTGAACGCGTTACGGACACAGGATATGCCGTCAATGTGTCCCGCTGAATTGCGTTGACATAGTTTTGAATGCCAGTTGACAGCGCAAGGATCAGTGCAATACCAATGATGCCAATGGAACCAGCAAAGGATGTAAGTACAGTTCTGCCCTTCTTGGTGGAAAGATTATTTATGCTCAGCCCAAGAGCGGTAAAAAATGACATCGATGTCTTCTTTTTCTTTCCCTCACGCTTCGAATTATGCGCCAGGGCTTCGGCGGCTGCTATTTCTTCGGCATCCGGTTCATAGGGGTCTGAATCATCAATCACCATTCCGTCCTTAAGCCTGACAATGCGACTCGCATACGCATCGGCGATCTCAGCGTTATGGGTGACCATTATCACAAGGCGATCCTTTGCTATCTCCTTTAGCAGTTCCATTACCTGTAAACCTGTATCCGAGTCCAGTGCACCCGTAGGCTCATCAGCAAGCAGGATTTCAGGATCATTTACAAGCGCGCGAGCGATCGCGACACGCTGCATCTGTCCTCCCGACAGTTGATTAGGACGCTTATGCGTCTGGTCGCCCAAGCCGACCTTTTCCAGCGCTTCCTTTGCTCTGCGCCTGCGTTCCTGCTTTGATACGCCGGATAGCGTCAATGCAAGTTCGACGTTTGCAAGGACGCTCTGATGCGGTATCAGGTTGTAACTTTGGAATATAAAGCCTATGGTGTGATTCCTGTATGTATCCCAGTCCCTATCCTTATACTTCTTTGTGGACACTCCGTTGATTATCAGGTCACCGCTGTCGCATTTATCCAACCCTCCGATAATATTGAGAAGCGTCGTCTTGCCCGAACCGCTGTGACCAAGTATGGCTACAAGCTCGCTCTTGCGGAAGCTAAGGCTCACGCCGCCCAGTGCTCGCTGCACCAGCGTGCCGGTCGTATATTCCTTCTTAACATTTTTAATATGCAGCAATTTGCTTTGCCTCCATTCGTTTTTGGTCTATTATACCAATAAATGTTAACTGCAAGTCAAACAACACTCAATTAATTTGTGAATATAAAGCAAATGCCCCATCATGGAATAATGGGGCATGCAACAATACAGTTGTAGTTATGTTCAGTCGATGCTGCGGGTCTTTATCTCGTCAAGAACCTTTTCGGCAAAGGCTTCAAGCGTCATGGTTCCTAAGTCTCCAGACTTCCTTGATCGCACTGCAACAACGCCGTTCTCGACCTCCTTGTCGCCGATGATCAGCATGTACGGTATCTTCTGAAGCTGTGCCTCACGAATCTTGAAGCCGATCTTCTCATTCCTCAGATCGGTTTCAACGCGAATGCCCATTGCGTCAAGCTTTGCGGCAATATCCTCTGCAGCATCACGGGTGCGGTCGGTCATATCCATAACCTTGACCTGTACAGGAGCTATCCATGTCGGGAATGCGCCCGCAAACTGCTCAGTGATAACGCCGATGAAGCGTTCAATCGAGCCGAACACAACGCGATGAATCATTACAGGGCGATGCTTTGCGCCGTCAGCGCCGGTGTATTCAAGGTCGAACCTTTCAGGAAGCTGCATGTCGAGCTGTATCGTTCCGCACTGCCAGGTTCTGCCAAGGCAGTCCGCAATATGGAAGTCAAGCTTGGGACCATAGAAAGCGCCATCGCCTTCGTTAATCACAAAGTCCTTGCCAAGCTCGGTAATAGCTTCCTTTAGGGTGTCCGTTGCACGCTCCCAAGTCTCAACTTCACCGATATGATCCTCCGGCATGGTCGACAGTTCAATGGTGTAAGCAAGACCGAAGGTTGAGTATACCTCATCAAATAGACGAGCAACATTCTTTATCTCATCCTTCATCTGATCCCACGTCATGAAGATATGGGCGTCGTCCTGAGTGAAGCAGCGCACACGGAAAAGGCCATGCAGAGCTCCGGAGAGCTCATGACGATGTACAAGACCCAGTTCTCCCATTCTGAGTGGCAGATCGCGATAGGAACGCATCTCTGTCTGATATACAAGCATTCCGCCCGGGCAGTTCATGGGCTTAATGGCAAAATCGGTCTCGTCGATCACGGTGGTATACATATTGTTCTTATAGTGATCCCAATGACCGGAACGCTCCCAAAGGTCCCTATTGAGCATTATGGGAGTGGATATCTCGACATAGCCGTAACGCTTGTGAACCTCGCGCCAATACTCGATTAGATTATTCCTGAGCACCATTCCCTTGGGCAGGAAGAATGGGAATCCGGGACCCTCATCCATGATCGTGAACAGGCCAAGCTCCTTACCTATCTTTCTATGGTCACGCTTTTTAGCTTCCTCAAGCATATGCAGATAATCGTCAAGGTCGGATTTCTTTTCAAATGCTGTCGCATAGATACGCTTGAGCATTTTATTCTTTTCGCTGCCGCGCCAATATGCACCTGCAACGCTCATAAGCTTGATATTCTTGCACTTTCCGGTGCTTTCAAGATGCGGGCCTGCGCACAGGTCGACGAATTCACCCTGACGATAGAAGCTGATGACGGCATCCTCGGGAAGATCGCGAATGAGCTCGACCTTATAGGGTTCTTCACGCTCCTCCATGAACCTGATAGCCTCCTCACGGGGAAGTTCAAACCTCTCAAGGGGTAGATTCTCTGAAACTATCTTGGCGATCTCAGCCTCAATCTTCGGGAAATCTTCGGGGCTGAAAGGAATATCGGTATCAAAGTCATAGTAAAAGCCGTTATCAATCGCAGGGCCGATAGCAAGCTTAACCTCCGGCCAAAGGCGTTTAACTGCCTGGGCCAGCACATGTGAACCTGTATGACGATAGGTCCACCTGCCGCCTTCATCAGCGAAAGTGAGCAGTTTGATAGCATGGTCGCCGTGGATACCCAGTTCCGCATCATAAAGCTTGCCGTCAAGCTCCGCAGCAAGGGTTGCCTTGCGCAGCCGCGGACTGATGCTTTCTGCAATAGCGTGTGCGTTCACGCCGTCTTCATACTGACGGACAGAGCCGTCCGGGAAGGTAATGTTTATCATTTTCTTTCTCCTAAAGTTATATTTAAAAATAAAACGCCCCTGAACAAAAGTCCAAGGACGGTAATACCGCGGTTCCACCTCGGTTGCCGAAATAATCGGCCACTCAAAGAGTTATAAGGCACTCCTGCCACGATGATTAGTCGTATATCATGAGGTGGTTTTCACCATACAAGCTATCTGCGATGCTGCTTGCAGCCACGGCAACACCTCTCTAAAGCAGAAACACTACGGCTACTGTCCTCAAGTATCCAAGAACACCAATGTTCATAGAACGATTGAATTATAATTCAACTTGAAGATATTGTCAAGCACCTTTTTTCTCCAAATGCACATAATACAATGTGAATTGTCAGATTATCGTTGTGAGGAGAATTTATGGCAAACATAAGAGTTTGTACATATGAATATGATATCGATCTATTAAAAGTATTCTCGACGAGGATCCTGCATCGAGTGAAAAGCAATATTGTGCTCGAGTCCGTTCAAGGCGGGCGCTGCGTGGAGATAAAGTACAACGAAGATCAGCTTGCCGAAGTATGCAGGATAATAGCCGAGGTGATCCTGCTTGACCTTAGCAGGATAGAAATAGCCTCCATGGTTCAGGCATACAACATTGAAGCAGAATCAAAAAGCACCGTGATACATTCCGCCTGCTCAAGGGCATTCATGCATGCGGACCCGGACGCCGTTACCGAAAGGCTTGGTGACTATTTTGCCAGGGAAAACACCTTGGTACTTGAAGGATACCTTCACTTTATGATGCAGGAGGAAATAAAGCTCTGGCAAAGCTGCGTTGATTCCGCAATAGACGACATTCTTCTAAGGGATGAGTATCTGGAGTTGGTCAGACTACTCAAGGCATTTATTGACATACCCTGCGATGACGTGGGTAATGTCAGTCTGATGCTTCAGCCCGATGGCAGCTGTACATTGACTGACAGTCAGGAGCTGCGCATTGAAAGCTCGCCGGGCTGCGAGGATGAAATGCTGGAGTTAATAATCTCTATGTCGCCCAGCAAGATTACGCTATACGATTTGAGCCGCGGAGCCCTCGGAGGCTTTGTCGATTCTATCAAGAGCATATTCGGTGAGATCGTGGTGATATTGAGTTAAGCATTACTTCCCCAGCCCTATCGAACGGACATAATAGAAGATGTACTGCTGCACAATGCCTGAATAATGCCCTATGTTCTCAATAACCTTGTTAAGTGCCGCTTTCGTTGGAGGCTCGCTATCGAAGTAGAGTTCTTTCATTGCCCTGCCTATCCAAACATCAACAGGGAAAGCATCTGTATGTCCAAGCGAAAACAGCAATATACAGTCTGCCACCTTTGGGCCAACGCCCAAGAAAGTCAAAAGCTCTTTGCGCGCTTCATCAAGGCTCATATTTCTTAGCGGCTCGAGGTCATATCCGTCGACTATTCGCTGAGCGGAAGCTTTAATATATGGCGCACGGTATCCGGCGCCAATATCCTTCAGCTCCTCAACCGTGAGCGCAGCAATTCGTTCCGGCTTCGGGAACGCATAGAGGGTTTCACCGTCAAGCTCCAACTCTTCGCCGGCAAGACGGCACAGACGCTCAACGATGCCAGAAATACGCTTGATATTGTTGTTGGCTGAGATGATGAACGAGATAAGCGCTTCAAACGGTTCCTGATTGAACACCCTTATCCCCGATGCACAAGGCATACAGACGCATAATGTGCTGTCGCACGTTACGAAATCAACAATGGGCGCATAGTTCCTTTCCAAGTCGAAGTAATCGATGAACAGCTGTTCATCTCCCTCTCTGCATGGGTAAACCGAAAGAATGCTGCCGTTCTGCTTAACCTTTACCGGACGAGAGTGCAGAACTGACTGCCAGCTTCCGTCCGGGTTCTCCTTCCACCTGAACGCCTGACCGCAGGCGCAGGATTTAGCGAGATCAAAGCCGTCTATTCCGCTGATTATCAGCGTGTTGTTTTCGAATCTTATTTCCATAGCATTGATTCTACCGCAAAAATCGACTTTTTAAAAGCCCCACAAACAGAAAAAAGGAGTACGAAAGCTCGAACTCCTTTATAGTGTATGAATATTCTACTTAGCCTGCGATTTCCTCGGGGTAAACGCTGACACACTTGCGGCCGCCGTGCTTTGTTTCAAAGCGAAGGATGCCGTCAACCTTTGCAAACAGGGTATCGTCCTTGCCAATACCGACATTGTTGCCGGGATGGAAGTGAGTACCGCGCTGCCTGACGAGGATGTTGCCCGCAAGAACGAACTGACCGTCCGCACGCTTCGGTCCCAGACGCTTGGATTCGCTGTCACGACCGTTACGGGAGCTACCTACGCCCTTCTTATGTGCGAAAAGCTGCAGATTAATCCTGAACATATTAAACCTCCCTCTCTATCAGTTTGAGATAATCACTATATTCTTCCTGTATGGAACTCAGCCCCAAGAGCATCGTTCCCAGTATCAACTCTGCCTGCTGCCATTTGCATTCGCTAATGGATGCATCCAATATCAAGCAGAGCTCTCCGTCCTGCATTTCGAAAGCGGCCGGACACTTGACCAGCTCGGTAATACCGAGAACTGCTGTCTGAGTTACGGCAGATATCGCAGAACACACAATGTCCTCGCCTGCCTCAGCATAATCAGAATGCCCTTTGGCTTCAAAGCCTACAAGCCTGCCACCTTTTTTGTAGACGGTTATCACGGTCATACAATTATCCCTCAGCCGATTGAAAGGATCTTGACCTTGGTGTAGGGCTGACGATGTCCCTGCTTTTTACGATAGTCCTTCTTGGGCTTATACTTGAAGACAATAACCTTCTTGCCCTTGCCATGCTCAAGCACTTCTGCCTGTGCCTTGACATCAAGAACGGGGGTACCGATCCGGACATTCTCGCCATCAGCTATCATAAGCACATCAAACTGAACATTGGTGCCGATCTCGTTGTCGAGCTTCTCGACCATGATCTCGCTGCCAACCTCAACCTTGTACTGCTTACCGCCAGTTACGATGATTGCGTACATAAAGAATTCCTCCTCTTACCAGTCTCGCCCTAATGGTGTATGCCCGAAATCCGGGCATCACTTTAAACCGTTTCGGTGCGGCTCAGTTTGTTATTTTAGCATTCATTCAGAATTTTGTCAATACACACAGGGAGATTTTAAAATTATATTATTATCAATGCCATCTTTTCCTCATTGTTCGGCGTTGATATATATCCTCTTTGCTCTGTTGGTGACAAGGCATGTCAGCTCATAATTAATCGTTCCGACTATCTCGGAGACCTCTTCGATGCTCATACCGCCTACGCCGAACAGTACAGCCTCATCGCCCTCTCGAACGCCGTCTGCCGAATCATAGCCATCGGTCACATCCGCCATGCAGACATCCATGCATATCCTTCCTATCTGGCGGTACATTCTGCCCTTTATCGCAATCAATGCCTGATTCGAAAGCCTTCTTGAATAGCCGTCGGCATACCCAGCAGGAATTATCGCCGACTTTGTTTCTTTTGTTGTAGTATAGGTTCTTCCGTAGCTTACCGTAGTTCCCATCGGCAGTGTTCTAACCTGAGTTACACGTGATTTAAGCGTCATTACAGGCTTGAGCGGTCCGTTCTGTACAGGCTTGCTGTCGGGATACATGCCATACAGGCATATTCCAAAGCGCACGGAGTCAAAATGTATCGGGCTGTTAAGGATAGCGGCAGAATTGCTGACATGGCAGTTCTGTATCCTTATCCCACGCTCCGCAAGTCCGCTGTAAACCGCTGAATAATTCTGATATTGAAATCTGGTGTATTCGTTCTCGTTCGGATCGTCAGCTGCCGCGAAATGAGTAAACATACCAACGACAGAAAGATTTGGAAGATTGTAAATGCGTTCAACGGCCTCGACTGCTGCCTCATGATCTGACTGCGCAAATACCCCAATTCGCGACATACCGGTATCCAGCGCGACATGAACCTTGATCTTTACGCCAAGCTCCGCCGCCTTCTCATTCATGGCATTGGCATGAGCTTCATCTACAACGGTCTGCTCAATATCGTATTTACTGATAATTTCAGCGTATTCCGGCGATGTGTATCCGAGAATCATCACAGGGAGCTTGATCCCGGCTTCACGCAGCTCTAACGCTTCGCCTATCGTAGCTACGGCGAACATATATGCCCCGCATTTTTCAAGATATCTTCCGCATTCCACCGCACCATGCCCATAGGCATTGGCTTTGAGAACACAGATCACATTCCTGCCCATCTTCTCCTTGGCATAGTCCAGATTATGCTTGAGTGCGCTTAAATCGATCTCTGCCCATGTTCGGGCTCTGTCGTCAATACAGTCGATAATGTTCATTTCTCCTCCATACTCCTGTTGACAAGCTTATTTCAAAAGCGATCAATGCTGATGTGCTCCAAGGCCTTCGTGTATGGCTTCGATGAGAAGATACACTGCAACCAGCATAATGATTATTCCCAGGATCACTCGAATTATCTTACTGGCTTTTTCATATTTTGGGCTTGACATCAGCCTTTGTACAAACCCTACGCTGGTACCTGCAACGACCGAAAGTACGGAATGGCCAAGCGAGAACAGCAGCAAAAGCAGCGGCCCATAAGTCAGGCCCTTCCCTGCCGTAGTAGTTTCGGCTGCCACTGCCATCAAAGCAATAACAACGGGAAGTGCGCAATGTGAAGCGAAAAGCCCTGCGATAAGTCCCGATAAAAGCGCGCCAAGCCCGCCCTTTATCTTATTCTTCGTTAGAATAGATGTGTCTGAAGGGATAATGTTTATCACATTCCAGACTTGAAGCGCCATAAGCGTCAACAGTACGAACATCAGGAGGTGCAGCCAAAACTCAGCGCCCTCCAGCAAGCTGCCTATAGCGGATGCTAGCATTCCCAGGACACAGAATACGACCATAGAACCCAGGGCAAACATCAGGCTGAGGAAGAACGCTTTCCTGGTTCCCTTACCGTTCTCGCCTATGGCATCGTTTCCTCCAACATATCCGATTATCAGAGGTATCGTGGAGAGCGAGCATGGCATAAGCGAGGTGAACAGACCCGAAAGCAGCGCTGCAAGAGGCGCAAGCCAAGGATTTGTTCCGATCCAATTTGTTAATGAATTAAGTATGCCTTCCATGCCGTCTCCCATAAATATAATTATTCTTCAGCATCCGCAGCATTTTGAGCCTGCCTGCGATTATAATCCTTGATTCGCTGATCCTTCGTGAGGAAGCGTTTGCGCATTCTGATGCTCTTTGGCGTTATCTCAACAAGTTCGTCATCACGAATAAACTCAAGGCACTGTTCAAGGCTGAGCTCAAGCGGAGGCGTCAGCCTCAGCGCTTCGTCCGAACCCGAGGCTCTCATGTTGGTAACGTGCTTTTTCTTGCAGACGTTGACTGTGATATCCTCGTTACGAGAGCATTCACCCACTATCTGGCCTTCGTAAATGGGATCTCCCGGGCTTACGAACAGCCTTCCGCGCTCCTGCGTGTTGAAAAGTCCATAGGAATTGGCTTCTCCGGATTCGGAAGCGATGAGGGAGCCCCTGGTGCGTTCCTCGATTTCGCCGGTATATGGTTCATAATCCTTGAATACATGACTCATTACACCATTGCCCCTGGTATCGGTCAATAGTTCGCTGCGGTAGCCCATGAGTCCCCTCGCCGGGATATCAAACACCAGCCTTACGCTGCCTTCATTCTCGTTTATCATGTTCACCAAAACTGCGCGGCGAGTACCAAGCTTTTCCATAACGGTGCCCATGTATTCCTGCGGAACATCTATCGTCAATTCTTCGATAGGCTCAAGCAGATGCCCCTGTTCATCACGCTTCATGATAACCTTGGGGCGCGACACCGCAAACTCATAGTCCTGTCGGCGCATCGTTTCAATAAGGATGGAAAGATGCAATTCTCCCCTGCCGCTGACCTTGAATGCATCGGTGGAGGCGGTCGGTTCGACGCGCATGGAAACATTTGTTTCAACCTCTTTGAATAAGCGGTCGCGGAGGTTTCTTGATGTTACATACTTGCCCTCCCTTCCTGCAAAGGGGCTGGTATTTACTATAAAGTCCATGCTTACGGTCGGTTCATCAATATGGACGAAGGGCAGCGGCTCAACAGCGCCGGGATCACAGACGGTCTCGCCGATCGCGATTCCGGGGATGCCTGCCAGTGCAACTATATCCCCCGCACCTACCGATTCGGCTTCGACGCGCTTGAGACCTTCGAAACGATATAGGCGCGAAAGCTTTGCATCCCTATGTTCCTCGTGATCTGCACAGCACACGGTGATAAGACGATTTCGGACGGCAGTGCCGCGTTCTATCCTGCCTATACCGATCCTGCCAACATAGTCATCGTAGTCTATGGTAGATATCAGAACCTGCAGAGGTCCCTCCTCTTCGCCGCCCGGAGCCGGTACATGGTCGATGATGGTATCAAAAACGGCCTTCATGTTTGGCTCCATCTGATCCGGTTCGTAACCCGAAACACCGTCACGCGCAGAGGCATAAACTATGGGAAATTCAAGCTGTTCATCGCTTGCACCAAGCTCAATAAACAGACCAAGAACCTCATCCACGACCTCATAAGGACGTGCGCCCGGACGATCAATCTTGTTGATAACGACTACAGGGATCTTATCAAGTTCAAGAGCTTTCCTGAGAACGAACCTCGTCTGCGGCATACAGCCTTCAAACGCATCTACGAGAAGCAAAACGCCGTCTACCATCTTAAGAATGCGCTCAACCTCACCGCCGAAATCGGCATGGCCGGGAGTGTCAACGATATTAATTCGATAACCGTTATAATTAACGGATGTATTCTTTGAAAGAATAGTTATTCCACGCTCACGCTCGATGTCGTTGGAATCCATTACCCTGTCCTGAACCTGCTCGTTGGCACGGAAGACTCCGCTTTGCCTGAGAAGCTGGTCAACAAGGGTGGTCTTGCCATGGTCAACATGAGCAATTATTGCGATATTGCGGATTTTGTCGTTCATATTTAATATAACTCCAAACAAAGTATTACCAAGCCTGTATTGTAGTCCAATTTTGCCGTAATTGCAATAGGATTTGCAAATTATACTATGTTTGCTTGTTGAAGCGTCAAGCATAGGTGACACATTTCCTCTCAAGAGAGCAGTCAAGGG
>UQNF01000043.1 GCA_900542285.1 uncultured Clostridium sp. | reverse complement strand
CCCCCCTCGGGGGGGGCGAAGCCCTCGCCTGCCGGCAGCCCGGGGCTCGTTATTTCTCCCAGAATTATTTTACACTAATCTATCGCTGTCCGAATTGACATGACCTCTATCATTCCCCTGCTGCTTCTTCATGAATAGATCTTTGACTTGCTCTGTTATCAAGCTCTTCACCCGACAGATACGGACGATACTGCTTAGTTGCCTAAGCCAAGCATATGTATACGATGCTTATGGAAACTCGATAAGTGTTCTAATAATTTTTGAATCTAAATCTATTCCCAATATGTGCAGGCCAATGATTTCAAGGATTTTTGCCTATAATTTTAATTTTCATTAAAAAAGCTATTGCAATTATTGTCAAACAATGATATAGTATGTATAATTAAAATAAAGGAGGCACTTCACCATGAAGCAGACCAGACGGTTGATCGCACTCGTGATCACCATCGCAATGGTATTGATGAGCATCTCGTCAATACTTGCCGCCACGGAAATCAAGGCAACTGATCCCACTGATTTCGTTCCCGGCACAGTCGAAGGCGATGCAAGCATCGACCCCGACTCCGATGTCATGATACTTGTAAAAGTAGATGGCACATCCGCCCTTCAGAAGACCAAGTCCGTAAGCAATGCGGCAAAGGTTGCTGAAAAAATGCTCGCAAAGCTCCCCGCTCAGATCGAGCGCGTTGAAACCAAGCTTGGCGAGAAGATCGAGGTCAAAGACCAATTCGCTCTTCTTTTCAACGGTTTCTCCTTCGAGGGCAAGTACTGGATGCTTGAAGAGCTCAATAAGCTCGACGGCATCACCGCCTTCATCCCCGCAACTTTCGAAGTTGCAGCCGATGATGATTATGAAAACGTAGTAACTCCCAACATGTCCAACAGCACCGTAACTATCGGCGCTCAGCAGGCTTGGGATCTTGGCTACACCGGCGAAGGTACCTTCATAGCCATCATTGATACCGGTATCCGCCACACCCACGAAGCATTCTCCATAATGCCCACAAATACCAAGGTCGATGTTGCTTATCTTGAGAACATCGTAAGCCAGTACGGCGACCTTCTCCACTGCGGTCACGATGCCAGCCAGCTCTATTACAGCGCAAAGCAGGCATTCAATTGGGACTACTATGATAATGACTACGACCCCAACCATACTGCAAGTGACCATGGCACCCATGTTGCAGGTATTGCAGCAGGCAACAACGGCACCGATTTCAAGGGCGTTGCTCCCGATGCACAGCTGGCAGTCATGCAGGTATTTGAAGCAAGCGGCAGCGCATACTTCTCCACCGTTCTTAAAGCTCTTGAGGACTGCGCATACCTTGGCGTTGATACCATCAACATGAGTCTTGGCTCTGCAGCAGGCTTCACCACCCCCTACACCAGCATTATCGGTCTGTCAGAGGCTTTTGATGCTCTTGAAGAAGCAGGCATCAGTGTCAACGCTGCAGCGGGCAACGATATGAACAACACCCTCTGGACCACCTTCGGCGATTGGTTCTACAGCAACTATAAGACCCTGTCCACCAACCCCGACTACGGTCTTGTCGGTTCACCTTCGACCTTCCCCGGTTCCTTCTCCGTTGCATCCGTCGTTAACGGAAGCGCAAACACCGGCTATCTTAAGGTAGATGGCGTCAGCTATTACTATGGCTCAACCACTTCCTGCGATAACCTCGGCACCATCCCCGGCACCTACAGGATCGTATATGCCGGTTACGGCAGCACTGATGAATTCGCAGCGATCGACGCAGAAGGCGCTATCGCTCTCGTCAGCCGCGGCAACGGTATCACCTTCACCGATAAGTGCACCAACGCAGCAGCGGCAGGCGCAGTCGGCGTTCTGATGTTCAACAACACTTCCGGCTCGTTCAACCCCAGCGTTACCAGCACCATTCCTCTTGGTCTTCTGACCCAGAGCGAAGGTCTTGCCATCGTTGATCAGCTCAACGGCGGCGTGACCCAGTGCACCATCGTTCCCGGCGTCAGCTATGGCTCCATCAATATGGCTTCGTCCTCCAGCTGGGGCACTACCGCAGACCTCAAGATCAAGCCTGAGATCTCAGCACCCGGCGACGGCGTTTACTCCGCTATCGGCACAGATACCGATACTTCTTATGCATCCTGGAGCGGTACCTCAATGGCTACCCCCCATATCTCCGCAGCGCTCTCCATCATTAAGCAGCGTCTCAGGGAGATCTTCCCCGATGCTACCGCAGCGACAATCAACGAGCTTGCTTACGCTTTTGCAATGAGCACCGCCAACCAGGCTAACGGCTTTGTCCGTCAGCAGGGCGCAGGCCTCATCGATATCGTCAAGGCTATCAGCTCCGATGTCTATCTCTCCGTTCCCAATTCAAGCCGTCCTAAGCTTGAGGTTGGCGAGAGTGAAGACGGCACCTTCACCTTCACCTTCGTTCTCAACAATATCGGTGATGTTGATCACACCTACTCAATCAGCGTTAAGGCACTGACCGAGCAGATCAGCACCGAGGTATACGACGGACACTGGACCCACGAGGAAGAACCCACCGTGGTTGACCTCATCAGCGGTTCCATCTATGATGTATCCGGCATGGTCACCAACAATGCTCCTGCAACCGTAACCGTTCCCGCAGGCGGCACTGCAACCGTCACCATGACCATCGCTGCAAACGAAGAGCTCATGAGCTACTTCAATGAACACTTCCCCGTCGGCGCATTCCTCGAAGGCTGGGTAAAGCTCACCGAGAATACCGATGACGGCATCGACCTCTCCATCCCCTTCCTTGGCTATGTAGGCGATTGGGACGAGCCCTCCATGCTCGACCGTGGTTACTACTGGCAGGCAGCAACCGGCGAAGTCAACCTCATGAGCTTCGTCAACACCCTCTATAACATTGCCGGTTACGGCAACGAGCAGGGCCTCGGCATCAACCGTTATGCTGATATGACCGGCGAGACCTATCTTCCCGACAGGAACGCTATCTCCCCCAACGGCGACGGTATCTATGATGCTTTCACCTATGTTGAGTTCGTTCTACTCCGTAACGCAAGCCTCATCACCCTCAATGTCGAGGATCTGAACGGCAACGTTATCGAGAATCTCTACACCACTACCTACTCCAACAAGGACAGCTATAGCGGCGGCTTTGTAGGCGCAGGCGAGTCCTGGCATGACATCGTTGTCAACTATGACGGCTCAGCTCTTGCTGAGAACGAGACCGTCAACATCGTCCTTGAGACCTGGCTCGATCATGAGGGCTATCTCCCCGAGAATAACGAGTCCGGCCGCTGGGTAATCCCCGTAACCAAGGACACTCAGGCTCCCGATGTTACCATCACCGATGACGGTATCCGCATCGTAGATGAGAACTATGTCGCATACTATGCTATCTACTCCGACGCAGAGCTCACCGATTGCATCTATGAGACCGGCGTATTCGGCGAAGAGAGAGGCCTTGGCTTCGACTATGCAACCAGTGAGGATCACTTCTATGTTGCAGTAGCTGACTATGCAGGCAACGAAGAAATATACGAGATCAACAACGGAGCAGTTATCTGCAACAACACCTCCTTCTCCGACAACGGCCGCACCATCTATGGTTTCGCAACCGAAAACTACGATACAAACCGCTGTGAGATCGGCTGGGTATCCTTCAAGCCCGGAACCAGCGTCGCTGTTGAACAGCTCACCGAGCCCGAAATCAAGCCCATTGACAACAGCTTATTCGGCGGCGAATATCAGTATCAGTCTGCTGCCGTCGATAACTACGGCACGGTATACGCTGTAGTCGGCGAGGTCGGAAACTACGCTATGGGCAGCATCGTGGCCATTGATCCGGAGACCTTTGATGAGACCCTCGTCTATGATGCAGATTCTGTTACCGGCTATACCATGAGCGCAAGGAATATTGCATTCAATCCCGAGACCAACGAGTGCATCGCCGTAATGTATTTCAATAACCATCCCACTGCCGGAAGCGGCAAGAAGCTCGTCTCATTCGATCTTGAGACCTTCGATGTAACTCTCATTTCTGATCTTAGCTCTGTCTACGATCCCTGGGGCATGGATGTAATGGATAAAGACAGGATCGTTCTGTACGATGGCAACAGGTCACTGGTCATCATGGACTATGAGGGCAATACCCTTGAAACCGTTGTAATGCCCTGCTTCGATCCCCAGTACAGCAGCAGCCATATTGGCGGCAAGGGTTATACCGGAGATCTTCTCTATGATGAGCAGCATAACTGTGTTTATCTCTCCTCCCACTGGAGCTGGCTCGGCTATGACCGTCCCAACACCGGCGGTATGTTCGAATACGACTTCGACACCAACTCATTCACCATTCACAGGATTGGCGACGGCAGAGGCCGTATTGTAATGGGTATGTTCTTCATTGATGAAGCAGGCTCCGCAGAGACCATTCCTCTTGAGAGCTTCGAGCTCAGCGAAGACGAACTGAACATGTACCTCTATGGCAGCGCAACCGTTGACGTCCTCCGCAACCCCTCCGATGCAAACAACTACACCGTAGAATGGAGTTCCTCCGATGAGAGCATCGTTACCGTATCCGGCAACAGGCGCAGGGCAGAGATCGTCTCCGAAGGCAATGTCGGTACCGCAACCGTCACCTGCACAGTATATGTCGATGATGTCATTTTCGGCGTAGCGGATGTTACCGTAACCGTTGGTTCGGATCCCGAACTTAACGCAGCAGCAAACGTTCCGGGCGGCAGCCTCGTATTCGGAACCACCAATCCCTATCCCTTCACTCCTGTACAGGATGAAGGCAGGTACTACCTGACTTCTACCAACCAGGGTCAAAGCAACTCCGCATCCGAGCTCATCGCTAAGGCCATGGTGGGAGCAGGCCAGACCATCGAATTCGATTACTTCGTAAGCAGTGAAGCGGATTACGACTTCTTCAGGTTCTATGCAAACGGCGAGTGCGTGTTCGAATGTGCAAACCTCATGGACGATTGGGATCACTATGTATACACCATTCCCTATGATGGCGAGTTCACCTTCATGTGGTGCTTCGAGAAAGACCCCGCTGCTGAAGATGGTCTGGATTGCGCTTACATCGATAACATCGCCTTCTCCGGCGACATCGGAATAATCTCCGGCGATGTTAACGGCGACGGCGAAGTATCAATGGCTGACGCTACTCTCGCAGCACGCTATGCACTGGGTCTCTATCAGCTTACTCCCACCCAGTTCGAAATCGCTGATATGAACGGCGACGGCGTTGTAACAATGGCTGACGCACTTCTCATCATGCGCATTGCGGCATTTGCTGAAGACTAATCCTTCCTCTTGACGGAATTATCGTCAAACGACCCGGCCCCCACGAGACTCTGTTTCGCGGGGGTCTTTTTACGCTATTCTGTGTATCTATTGATTCTCTACAAATGTAAAGGTATAATTTATAGGAATCGCAAGAAAAAAATATATATGCCTCATGTTTGAAAATGATGTTGAATGTCTTTTCGATTCGCGTTATAATCGCATTATCAGAAGGTATGCTTGCCTGAAGAATGAGTGTTCGGCATCATACCGCAACAATATCTACATAAAAGGAGTTCTGCAATGAAATACGATCGTGTTTACAACTTCTCCGCCGGCCCCTCCATCCTCCCCGAAGAGGTTCTTGAGAGCGTCCGTGACAACCTTCTCAATTACAAGGGTTCCGGAATGTGCGTTATGGAGATGAGTCACAGGTCCAAGGTCTTCCAGCAGATCATTGACGAGGCCGAAGCTGACCTGCGTGAGCTCATGGGTATCCCCGATAACTACAAGGTAATGTTCATCCAGGGCGGCGCAACCCTCCAGTTCGCTATGCTCCCCATGAACCTTATGAAGAACGGCGTTGCGGATTATATCGTAACCGGCAACTGGTCCAAGAAGGCTTACACCGAGGCAAAGAAGTACGGAAAGATCAACCTTGTTGCAACCAGCGAAGACCGCAACTACGCCTACATCCCCGATTGCTCCGATCTTCCCATCAGCGAAGATGCCGACTACGTCTACATCTGTGAGAATGAGACCATTCACGGCACCACCTACCAGCAGCTCCCCAACACCAAGGGCAAGATCCTTGTCTCCGACCAGAGCTCCATGTTCCTCTCCAAGCCCTGCAACGTATCCGATTACGGCGTAATCTACGGCGGCGTTCAGAAGAACATCGGCCCTGCAGGCATGGTTATCGTCATCATGCGTGAGGATCTCATCCGTGACGATCTCCCCACCTACGTTCCCACCTACATGAGCTATGCTACCCATGCAAACAACGGCTCCATGTATAACACTCCCAACTGCTGGAGCATCTATGTCTGCGGCGAAGTCTTCAAGTATCTCAAGAGCATTGGCGGTCTCGAAGCAATGGCAAAGCGCAACGAGGAGAAGGCAAAGATACTCTATGATTTCCTCGACCAGTCAAGGATGTTCCGCGGTACCGTTGACAAGGAATTCCGTTCCCTCATGAACGTTCCCTTTGTCACCGCATCCAAGGAAACCGACGCAGAAGTCGTTGCAGCCACCAAGGCAGCCGGATTTGATAACCTCAAGGGCCACAAGAGCGTTGGCGGCCTCCGCGCATCCATCTATAACGCAATGCCCATCGAAGGCGTTATCGCACTCGTAGATTTCCTCAAGAAGTATGAGGAAGAGCATTACCAGGGCTAAAATTCAAAACCATTTAAGATAAGGAGAATTAGTTATGCGTATTCTTGCATCAGACGGTATGGAAAAAAACGCTGTTGCAGCACTCCGCGACCAGGGTCACGAAGTCGTTGAACAGTTCTATGCTCCCGAGGAGCTTGCAGAGCAGGTCAAGAATTTTGATGTTCTCGTAGTAAGGAGTGCTACCAAGGTCCGCACTCCCATCATCGACGCGGCTCTTGAGACCGGAAGGCTCAAGCTCATCATCCGCGGCGGCGTTGGTATCGATAATATCGACCATGAATATGCCGAGTCCAAGGGCATCAAGGTCATGAACACTCCCCGTGCTTCCAGCAACGCAGTTGCAGAGCTTGCAATGGCTCATATGCTCTCCTGCGCTCGTTTCGTCAGCATTGCAGGTCACACCATGCGTGAAGGCAAGTGGGAGAAGAAGATCTACAACGGCATCGAAGTTCATGGCAAGACCCTCGGTATCGTAGGTTACGGCCGTATCGGCCAGAGCCTTGGCAGAATGGCAATCGCCATGGGTATGGAAGTCGTTGCATACGATGTATTCCATGTACCCGGAATCGAGAACGAGCATATGCACTATGTTGAGCTTGATGAGCTGTATGCGGTTTCCGACTTCATCTCCCTGCATGTTCCCAGCCTTGAGGGTCAGCCCCTTGTAAACGCTGAAACCATTGCAAAGATGAAGGACGGCGTCATCATCGTTAACACCAGCCGCGGAACCAACATTGATGAAGCAGCTCTCCTTGAAGCCCTCAACAGCGGCAAGGTTCGCGCAGCAGGTCTTGATGTTTGGTCCTCCGAGCCCGCAACCGATAATCCCCTCCTCAGCCACCCCCATGTAAGCTGCACCCCCCATATCGGCGCAGCAACCGCTGAAGCACAGGGCCGCATCGGCGCAGAGATCGTTGATATCATCGGCAAGTTCTTTGCATAATCAAATCAATTAGCAATATCGGCACCGTTTCGTTAAGAAGCGGTGCTTTTATGTATATATTTATCAAAAAACGTTCTTGTGTGTTGACAAGGCACATATAAAATGGCATAATTCTACTAAGTGGCAAGGCCGGAAGGGTCATGCCGTTAATATTTTCACGGAGAACAGAGATGAAAAAGATCGTTATTGCCCTCGGCGGCAATGCACTCCAGGAAGCAGGAAAGCCTGCAACCGCAGAATCACAGCTCGAGGTCGTTGAGCAGACCTCGGAATACATTGCCGACATCATCGAAAGCGGATACGACGTTGTGCTTGCACACGGAAACGGTCCGCAGGTCGGCAGGATCGTTCTTCAGAACGAATACGCGGCCTCCGTCAGCCCTGCAATGCCTTTTGATGTATGCGGCGCAATGAGCCAAGGCTATATCGGCTACCATATGCAGCAGGGTCTTGAAAAGGTTCTGCGCCACAGGGGCAGCAGTAAGCGCGTCGCCACCGTCATTACTCAGGTTGTTGTCGATAAGAACGACCCCAAGTTCCAAAACCCCAGCAAGCCTATTGGCCCCTTCTATAACGAGGAGGAAGCAAAAAAGATCGCCTCCGAGAAGGGCTATACCATGAAAGAGGATGCAGGCCGCGGCTGGCGCCGTGTTGTAGCCTCTCCCATGCCAATCGAGATCGTTGAGCTTGACGCCGTAAAATGCCTCATCGACGGCGGCTTCATCGCCATCACCGTCGGCGGCGGAGGTATCCCTGTCATCAGGAACGAGGATGGAGACTATGTCGGAACCGCTGCCGTTATCGATAAGGACCTTGCTTCCGAGCGTCTTGCAGAGGACATTGACGCCGATGCACTCGTTATACTGACTGCCGTAGAAAAGGTCTGTATCAACTTTGGAAAGCCTGATCAGAAGGAGCTTTCCGTCATGACGGTTGACGAAGCCCGTCAGTACATCGCTGAAGGACATTTCGCTCCCGGTTCCATGCTGCCAAAGGTTGAGGCTGCCGTCAAGTTCGTCACCAGCAAGCCGGGCAGGAAGGCCATTATCACCTCCCTTGACAAGGCGGTTGACGCACTCGAGGGAAGGGCCGGAACTACACTCATGTAATCAAAAAACGGATTATGAAATCGGGCTGCTCGATCGTTTGATCGGACGGCCCGATTGCTTTCTGTCACTTTATCTTTATTCGCCGTATATCGGCAGCTTGAGAAACCTCTCAAAAATTGGTTTATAGTGTTCCGAAGAACCGCTTGTATAAAAATCCACATTGGCGCAGCCGCTGTCGTTCATCAGCCCGTTGGCTTTCAGCACCCGCTCCAGTTGGCGAACCGTCCCGGCATTGCCGTCAAACAACCTATGCTCACCCCGAAAATGAATACTAAAATACCTCTCGATCGCAGCCGCTATGAACGGATAGTGCGTACAGCCAAGCACTACGGCATCAGCCTTCATCCCATGGTATGCGGCTAAATGCTTATCAAGGATATCGTCGAACGCATCGTCCGCTATTATTCCCTGCTCTATCCTGTTCACAAGGCCGCTGCAGCCCACATTTATTACCCTATCCGGATCCGGCATACGGCTGAGCAGGGCAAGATAGCGCGCAATATGCGTTGTGGCCTCCGTCGCCAGCATGAATACCTTGCCGTCTCCATCGATCGAACATGCAGGCTTTATCGCCGGCTCCATGCTGATAACCGGCACGCCGAGCTTCCTCCTTAGCACGTTGATCGATGCGCCGGTTGCGGTATTGCAGGCGATCACCAACACCTTAACACCGTGCTCCAGAAGGAAATCAGCGGCATTTGATGTAAGCGAAAGTATCTCGGCTTCCGTACGGTCGCCGTACGGAGCGTTGCCGTTATCTCCGTAATAGATGAAATTTTCTTTTGGAAGCATTCTGACCGCATTGCGAAGAAGGCTTGCTCCGCCCATGCCGGAATCGAATACCCCAATTGGACGATTATCCATTATTCCCCGTCCTCATGCCAATACTTCTGTCTAATAGTTCACAATAATTGTTTTTTCCCAAGCTTATCAAGAAGCATAGCGCAGGCAAGCAGATCTGCCGAACCTCCGCAGCTTATGTTCAGCGCAATAAGCTCATCATCGAACGCTTCAAGCAGATCTATCGTCAGCCCACTTCCGAGCGACAGAAGCTCAACCGCCCTTTTCTTGACAAGCTCTGCGCCGCTACTTCCTCCGCGCTTGAGCGCATTATTATCATCAAGCTCTGCCATAGCCGTAAGGAGTCCTGCCAGCCAGGGCGTGAAAAAGCCCCTCTGCCTGTACTCATCATAGCAGCTTAGCACACGCTTGGCGGTCGGAAAACCAGCTCTTGCCTGTTCCCTCGCGCCGCCAACGCCATAGGTCTTGCGAACTATCGAGCCATTGCTGTTCTCTTTCGTTTCCACCTGTTGGCAAGCGGCAAGCTCGGCTGCGCGCGCAGTTATCGCCGCACAGGATAGGCAATCGTCATCTTCGCTCATGGCATCCGCATTGACTACCGCATTGGCATAGGCAGCCACGATCAGCCCCAGCGAAAAAATCGCCCCACGATGGGTGTTTACTCCATCGGTAGCCTTCAGCATTGCGCATTCTGCTTCTTTCCCAAGCTCCTGAAGCTTATGCATCAAATGCTGTCGGTTATTCTCGGCTGCGCCTTCCGCTGCCATAAGCGTGAAGAACGGTTCGAGCACTTCCATGCTGCGTTCAAATGTCCCAATGCTCATATCGGTGTTTGCACCGGAATTGCGCTCATCCACGAGCCCCGGCTTGGGGGTTAGATGAACCTCATCGTACAGCGCCTCGCGCGCAAGCTTTCCAAGCTCGTGGGATAGGGCATCGATATATGCCTCAACGGTCCTTGCCTGCAATTCCTCCGCACTGTGCGCCCTGCTTCGAGCGCATTGCGTCACCTCACGGCCGCAGATTATGCAGCATCTCGGAGAAGGCCTTGATTTTTTAACTCCATCCACGCCGATAACATCGATGTCGTACCACCTGCCCAGCGAAGCATTCGCCTCAATACGCATCATGCGCTCTTTGAGCTCATCCGCTTCGATTGCTGTGGCAATAAGAGCTTCACAGCCCGTATTTGCTCTGATAATCTCGGTTCTGGCAGCGTGTTCTCCGAGTTCCTCCGCTATGCTTTCCAAACCGATCGCAAATCCGAATTCAAATAGTCGAGAGTTCTTTACCGGGCCTGCGATATTCATTGTAAATGAAACCACGGGTAAGCCCAGCGTTTTTATCAGCTCATTTTGACGCATAACACGCCGTTCACGGCAATCAGCCATGTCGCATACGCTGACTTCTGAATACCTTCTGTTTCCCATCTATTCACCCATGGAGACACTGTCGCCATTGGAGATATTGCCGATAACCGTGTATTCTCCGTTATCAAATACGATAACGGTAAACCCACCGCCTGCTGCTATAGCGACAACGCCGGAATACCCCGATACATTGCATTGACCGTAGGTGTTATCCCCAACTGCCACAAGTGTTCCGTCTTCAAGAAGTCCAACCGTATGGTTTTCACCTGCCGCTGCGCTTACGATGTTTTGCCAACCCGAAACGTTGCATTGACCCCTATCGTTGCTGCCTGTCGCCACGACCGAACCATCCTTCATTACGCCCACAACATGCTGTGTGCCGGCGGCAATGGCGACAATATCCCTCCATGAACCTACATTGAGCTGCCCAAGCGAACTGTCTCCTGCCGCAAGGACTCTTCCGTTTTTAGTAAGGCCATAGGATGTCTGGCTTCCGCAGGCCACGGCAACAACATCGTTCCACTGACTCGTCAGACCCTGACCATAATAGTTCCAGCCGCAGGAAACGACCCTCCCGTTCCCAGTCAGGCCAAGCGAATGATACTGCCCGCATGCGACTGCAACAATATTCTTCCAATCCCCGACATTGGTCCTGTTGTAGCTTGAAATGCCCTTGGCAACGACAGTACCGTTAGTCCGCACGCCCAGTATGAACGCATCCTTACCGACTGCAATGCTATCAATGTTTGCCCAGTTTGGGGAGCTTATCTGCCAACCGCTGCCAAGTAACCGGATAGAGCCGTCAAGTTCCAATACAGCGCCAAGCTCCGTTCCGCCGGCTGCGGGTGCGTTTTTCAGCTTAGTGCGGATAAATTCAATCATTTCATCCGCGTTTTCATACCCCTCGGAAACGGTTTTGAGCAGAATTAGTGCTCGTTGAAAATCGCCAGAATCGAATGCGGCAACCGCTTCCTCGTAGCGAAGCCTGTCCCTTTCGGCCAATACACTGTCCTCTTCGAACATACTGCCGTACTTTCCGAATGCGTCTGCCAGCTCCGCATTATTGGAAAGCAAAGCATCCAGCATAGCGTCGCTCCATTTCTGGTTTATTCTGCCAAGAAGATCCGTCAGTTTATCATCCGAAACAGTTTTTCTTGCCTCGCTAAAACAGTAAAATGCTCTTTCAAGTTCGAATTGCTCCAAACAGACCTCTCCCTGCCTGAACCATATCTCCGCAATTCTATCCGTAGTATCGGCGGAGCAAAGAGCGAATATCGACTTGGCTTGCTCGTATTCGTTTGCGTACACATACTCAGCACCCGAAGCGATTCGCACCTCATCCTTGCGCACATCATATTCATCGGACTCTATGCTGTCGAAATAGATCTCAGCAGAGCCTAGCCTGCTTTCATACGCATCCTTGCCAAGCCTGAAAAACGCCTCATCCAAGCTCGCCATACGCTCCTGGTCTGCTCCTGCCTTCACATAACAGCTGTAAGCAAACTCAAAATCACCCTCGTTATACCTTTCATCTCCGATTTTGACCCAAGCCTGTCTTGCCCTGTCTTGACTGTCCCGGTAGCTTGGTATGGATTCAAAGCACAGCGCGGCGCGAAGAGAATCACCTTCACGCTCAAACCTCTCGGCGGATTTATAAATGTTGTAGGGCTGAACATACCTTGGATATGCAAAAAGAACGAATGCCGCAAGAGCGGCAGCGATGATCGCAGCCATAACAGTTATTACGATGGTTATTGTCTTTTTCATATCTTATCCCCTTTTTCCAGAAGGTAATCATATGTGGACTGCGGAACCAATTTCTTAACAAGCTGCCAGTCGCCGTTTCCGACAGCCTCACGCACCTTGCTCGCACTGATTCCGTCCAATCTCTCGATTTCAACGACCTGCACGCCGTATTTAGGAAGTAACTGTTTCATGCATTCGTTATAGGCACGGGTAACATTACAATAGGGTTCAGTGCCGACAAACCGCTCGGTAATGTTAAGCGCCGGAGCTATCCTTTCTCCGAATAATGCCAAGTCAAGTTCAGCATTTATCCTATCGGTATTAGCATCCTTTTTCATAAAATAAGTTGGGAATGTTGCATGTGAGATTATATAGTCGCCACTCTCATGAAGGATGAGATTGCTTATATCTTGGCTTCCCTTCCGAACAAGTTCAAATCTGTCGCTGAAAGGAAAATCGGATCTATCCTCACTGACAACAAATACATGAAGAGTATCGACCATGCTCGCGGCGGTTTCCAGCAGATACCTGTGTCCAAAGGTGAAAGGGTTGCAGTTGACGACAACTGCTCCCTGTACGCCACTGCCCTGCTTCAAAGAAGCAAGATAATCCTTCAGGCCGTTCCGGCTGTTCTCCATATAGACAACGCTGTCGGTTTCGGCAATCGCAAAAAAACCAAGGCTTGTAAAGAGAAGCCTATTCTGCGGTTTAGTGAACAAAAACAGTTTCTTTCTGCCAATCATATAGGCATGACTAACAAGCCTGCTGACGATGGCAGCCGAAGCGCCCTCGCCCTGCAGTTCATCGGTCACGGCAATGTATTTAAGTACGCTGCCGCAGAGTGAACCCGTACCAACGATTTCATCCTCGTCGTCATAAAGAATCACTGTGAATTCGGCTCCACCCTCATAGTGAAGACCCATACGTTCGAGGAAATCAGAAAGCTCTTCTAGCCGCCTATCAGAAATATTAATAAACTCTCTGGAATTGAAGCTCAACGCATTCTCCTATATTACTTACTCCAATCATATTCTTTGCAATCAGCAGCACGATATGCGGCAGCAGCAGTTCGAGCCGCTACCGTACAGTCAAGAGCTCCCTTGTCTACAGCGGAAACAAAAGCGCTGTCAATGTCAAGCCCGGCAAGGGTCTCAAGAATGGTATTCTTGATCTGGCTACCATATTGAGTCATGACATCGCTCTCAAGAGTAAGCTCAATACCGGGAGTGTCCTTTGGCTCAACAGTAACGATGATGTCACTGGACTCCATTGTTCCGGCAACGCCTGTCGTAATAATTTTCATCAATCAATCCTCCAAAGAATTCGTGTCAATATCTATCTTGTCATGCAAATCACAGCATAACAGAACAGATATTATCATATACCAATTACTGAGAATTTGCAATAGAAAAAGCGAAATAAGGGAAGAGAATCGCACAATATACAGGTAATGCACAGGAAGTATCAGAAAGGCAGTATAGAGTTAGGGAGAACAGGCTTTTGTACTGTATGCTAAAGAAAAAACAGACAGACCTGCGAGAAGAGTTGCATGAGCTCGGCCTGTCGGATTTTTCAGCGCACTTGCACCATTTGCTAAGCATTCGATTTATATCAAGCTTGATATAAAGATCCTGCTCGGTCTCCAAACTCAACGCCTGCGTTGAGCTATATAGATTTTGCCGCCGCTTGCTGCTGCGGCAAAACTATTGGAGCCGTCAGGGAGAGCAGGCTTTTGTACTGCATGCTAAAAAATAACAGACACCCTCTGGGTGTCTGTTATTTATCTGGAATCCGGCAGCTGCCTATCCTCCCATGCCGTCTCCAGCACAGTACTGTCGGTGTATAAGGGCTTAACTTCTGTGTTCGGAATGAGAACAGGTGGATCCCCTTAGCTTAACCACCGGAAATTCTTGGTGTCTTAGCACCTTGATAACTGCATATCAGATAGTTAACTCACTTTGATCAAGCCCTCGACCTATTAGTATCGCTCAGCTGCGTACATTACTGCACTTCCACCTGCGACCTATCAACCATGTGGTCTTCATGGGGTCTTACTCCTTGCGGATGGGAGATCTTATCTTGAAGTCGGCTTCACGCTTAGATGCCTTCAGCGTTTATCCGATCCGTACTTGGCTACCCAGCTGTGCCACTGGCGTGACAACTGATACACCCTTGGTACGTCCATCCCGGTCCTCTCGTACTGAGGACAGCTCTTCTCAAATCTCCTGCGCCCACGATGGATAGGGACCGAACTGTCTCACGACGTTCT
>UQNF01000042.1 GCA_900542285.1 uncultured Clostridium sp. | reverse complement strand
CAGGAGAACCTTCTCTTGCTTCTTATTTGTTACCCATGTATTGTACCTCAACATTGTCGCTAAAACCGAACTTATTGTCTCGATATGTCATCTAAAGAATACCCTCCTTTAAGCATTTAGCTGTTCAAGCAAAATATAACTTGCAAACGGAAAGGAAAAAGAATATAATGAAGATGAATTATTATGCACGCTGAATGGTGCATTCGCTGCACCGGTAAGGAGAAAAGAATTGAAATCTGAATTTTCAAAAAAAATCATTGCGATTATTATCGCAGCCGCATTCATCATTCCGGTTTTGATTTTTGGTGAATCGGCAGTTTCGGAGAGCTCTCCCGGAACTCTTTCAACAACTCATCCCCCGGCCGAGATCACTATTTCATCCAACCCTGCATATCTGACGGCGGAAAGCGATGTGACCGTCAGTATTACCGTTACCAATACAAACAGTTATTTCGGTTCAACATCGGTACGTCCCTCCGGTGATCCCGGATCAGAAACAGATGATCCCAATGTCACCGAAGCTCCGACAAACACACCCGGTCCTCAAATCGGTACATATTTGAACGTCAATATCATCAACAGCTATGGTGCTCAATTTGTTCCGTGCAGTATTGAACCCGGTTCCACCGCAACCTTTACGGCTGTTCTTCATGTTACCGATGTAATGATCGGTACACCGCTCACATTCACCGTTGAGTGGCAGGAGTTTAACGGAACTCTCTATCCCACATATTCCCAACAGGTTCAGTTGACCATTGGCCGCGCCAATACCGTGTATCTGACGCTCAATCGTACCATGAGCAAGACCAGCGCAGTTCAGGGCGAGCAGGTGACCATCAGCTATGTTCTCGTCAACACAGGAACGGTTACACTCAACAATATTCGTCTTGTTGATGAGAAGATTGCAGGAACCGCTCCGATTATTTCCGGCATTACATTGGAATCCGGAAAAAGCTATCAGTACAACTATACCTACACAATGGGCCGGGAATCAGTTGTTTCAAAGCCTGTTGCTTATTTCAGGTATTCCGGCAGCAGCACTGAATACTCGGTAACTGCGCCAAAGCAGACACTGGGATTAATGAATGCGCAGCTCACTAAAGAGGTTGTTATGGGATCACCCTCAGCAGAAGGCGTTGATTTCACTATCTACTTGACCAACAACGGAAACCGTACGCTCAGCGATCTTGTCGTTAAGGACGAGCTCGGGAATCTTGTAGCTTCAGGATTTTCGCTTGCAATAGGCGAAACCAAGATCATTCCCTATTTTGTTCAAAACCCGACATATGTCCGCTACGTTGTGTTCAGTATTACTGGTAAAAACGATGATATACCATTTTCCGATAATACAAAGAGCTATGCGGTTCGTCCTTATATCGACCCGACTAAACTCGGAATAGATTTCTCCGTCGAAGTAGTTCAGCCGCTAAATGCCGATAACGTAATATCCCTTTCGTTTTATCTGCAGAATACGGGATCGATCGATTATCATAATGTTTCTATCACCGAGAAGAATCTTGGTCTCCAGGTTGGAACGCCCTATGAGGTGCTTCGTCCTTCCAATGAACCAAGGGTGATTCCTTGTGAGCTCCAGATCGATGGCGAAAGAACCTTAGTATTTGAACTGTATGCCGAAGATACGTCCGGCAATTCCTACTACTATGAGATTCAGCTGAATGCAAACTATGGAGGCGATATACTCCCCTCCGGTGAAACCCCAAAGCCTGCAACGCCCAGCGTTGCTGAGGATCCCGAGCTTGGGCATAAGCTTGACTCGCTTTTGACGGAAACCGGCGAAAAACTCACAAGTGTTTATAAAACCCTTGGCATAGTAATAACAGTAGTAATTATTGCGTTGATCATACTGGCCATTGTTGAAGTCACTTTGAGGCTAAAGCTTAAGAAAGACGGCGCAGAAAAAGGCAGCGGTCGCGCTTCGTCTGATGAAGGCACATCAGACGAGAACAATTGATAGATAATAACATGGATTTCAATGCGGATCTCTCACAGATTTCCGCATTGATTATTTAGGGAGAAAATATGGAAACCTGGCAATTTATTATATTACTGCTTGCAGCTCTGATCCCATCCGTAATACTGGTTGCTTTATTCAACAAGCTTCGTTCATCACAAAAGAGTAATGATGAATTCATCGAACATGTTTCTGCCATGCTCGCGGAGCTTGAAGCTCATATGCACAGCAAGATAGAAGAAGTTGAAGACAATAATTATCGCAGCATTAGCGAGCTGCGAATCGGTCTGAACGAATCGTTTACTATTAGACTTGATGCGATCGGAAGACAGCTGTCGGATCGACAAGCAGCCCTTGAAAACAGCATTTCGCTAAGGTTAGATGCACAACAGCAATCAACGAAGGAAAGCCTTGACGGTATTCGCAAAGGCTTTGATACATCCGTTCTTCAAAACGAAGCTCGTTATCAGTCCTTTGAGAAGAGCTGTCTTGAACAGCTGAAGCTCATTAATGATACGCTTGAGGGAAGTATTCGACAGATGCGTGAAAGCAACGATAAGCACATGGACGGCATTCGAGCAACTGTTGACGAAAAGCTTCAGCGTACGCTTAATGAGCGTTTCGCAGAGAATTTCCAGCTCATCAGCGAAAGACTTGCCGAGGTTCATAAGGGGCTTGGTGAGATGCAAAGCTTAGCTGCAGGAGTTGGTGACCTAAAGAAGGTGCTTTCAAATGTCAAAACCGCCGGCAACCTCGGCGAGCTTCAACTTGGCGCAATCTTGGCAGAGATCCTTGCTCCCGAACAATACATATGCAATTTTGATGCTAAAAAGAAGATTGGAAATGACAGGGTCGAGTTCGCAATAAAGATGCCAACTGATTCGGCAGACTCCGTTTATTTGCCTGTTGACAGTAAATTCCCTGTCGTTACATATCAGGGATTGATGGATGCGTATGATACAGGAGACCAGGAAACCATTGAAAACGCCAGGAAGACGCTGACCGACACGCTCAAAAACTGCGCAAAGACCATCAGAGATAAGTACATAAATCCCCCGCGCACAACGGATTTTGCTATCATGTTCTTACCTACCGAAGGGCTGTATGCCGAAGCCGTACGCATTGGACTTATCGAAAAGCTGCAGCATGACTACCGTGTCAATCTTGCCGGGCCGTCGACGATGGCAGTACTGCTGAACAGCCTGCGTATGGGATTTCAGACCATCGCAATTCAAAAGCGCAGCAATGAGGTTTGGAAAATCCTTGCGGATATCAAGAAGGAGTTCCAGAACTTCGGTGATGTCCTTGAAAAAACGCAGCGCAGCATAAGCTCCGCAAACTCTGAGCTTGACAAGCTGATTGGCGTACGCACCCGCGCTATTCTTAGGACACTTAAGGATGTTGAAAACGTTACCCCAATGCTGGAATCTTCAGGAAACACGACCATTATCGACTCGTGACATCCTCTTTTCGCTGGCGGCAGCCTTGAATACATATTTGTAACATGATGTATTTTGCAGCTGCGTCCTAAGATTCGCTTCTCGTCCACAAATGATACAGCTTTATTTATATTACTTATATTAGTTTTTGAAGCATGCTATACTTGCGACAAACCGGGCAGTTTAAAACTGCCCGGTTTGGATTAAGAGATACACTAAAACAGCATAACCGCTGCCTTATTTAGCTAAAAGTGCCAATAAGGCGATGATATAGGTTGCAAATAATGCCGTGAATACAATTCCGACAATAAACCCGATTCGTGCAAGTATGAATCCGGTTTTCGCCTTGCCGGACATTGGGCCGCGATACTCATAGAAAAGCCGCTTTGCTTTACTCGAAAAAATGATTCCAAGAAAGCTAAGGAAGAAAGTGCAAGCAAATGCCAAGCCTAGTATACCCCAAACCAGGATATTGGACGTGCTTGGATCGTCAGCATGCACAGGCATGTTTGCATTGTTGTTCTGTTCATAGTAGTTTTGGTATGGCTCCTGCGTCAGCTTTGCGCCGCACTGGCTGCAGAAAACCCCTTGCTCATACATAGAACCGCATTTGTCACATCTCATCTTGTTTTCCTTTCCGCAGAATTCTGCTTATAGTTTATTATTTAAAAACTGCTTTATTGCCGAATCGTAGGCTTCGGTGTTGTTTATGCGGATACGGGAATGCGTTCCCTTATCAAACCACACCACCTGCTTTTCGGAATTGCATTTTTTATATAGATCCTCTGCAAGCTCCGGCAGCGAAAACTGGTCTTCCCTGCTATGCAGGAAAAGAGCAGGTTTTCTGAGCTTGCCAATCTGTTTGACCGGACCATCGGTCATAGCGCTTTTGCCTGTTACCAGACGGATATACATCATGACTACATATGTCAACGGGAAGTCATGGTGATGCTGAAGCTTCATATGGCACTTGAACGACTCGCAGAATGTATTATACATTCCCTCAGCGACCATTGCCGAGATGTATTCCGGGCAGTCATCACTAATCAAAGCATATAGAGCCGTAGCTGAGCCAATGCATATTCCGTGAAGAACAACGCTTTCGTTGCCGAGTTCATCATGAAGCAGCATACTCCAGTTAATGATGTCCCTATATTCCTTTACGCCAAGACAGTAATATTTACCCTCTGATAGCCCATGCGCCCGGTTGTCGATTACAAGTACGTTATAACCGATTGCGCGATAAGGCTCGGCAAAGTAATAAGAATATGTACATGCCTCCATCCTTCCGGCAATAATGATCACAGCACGTTTGAATCCAAAGTCAAAGTATTCACCGCACAAGCGAAGGCCACAGCTGGTGATGCTCACATCCCGTTTATAAGATTCATACTTTTCATTCCACTCCTCTCCGATTTTGAACATACGGAGATATTCCTCATCTTCGGGCATACTGCATTCTCTCGCCCATTTCTCCGGTTTGGTGCGAACGAGCAATACGGAATACAGAATCCAGCCCAAGCAAAAAACCGGTATAACACCGAAGATGAGTATTGCAAGTATGATAATCGTAGCAATAGTTCCGGCCGTCATTTCTCCACCTATATCAAACCGATCATCCATTGATAAATTGGCTGTCCGCCGTCAATAAAACACACTTCGATTTGAGGATATGCCTGATTGATCGCCGTCATCAGAAGCGCTTCATCCTCCTCGGCCGCATCCCTTCCGCGCAGAATGATGCATGCTTCTTTTTCATCGATTCCATCAACACTTCTTAACCCATCTATGACAGTTTCGGTAAAGCTGTCGGAAGCTGCGACAAGCTTATCACCTGACAGACATATGATATCACCGACGCGGCATGATACTCCGTCATTTCCAAAATCGCGCGCAGCTCTGCTTACCATTAGGCTGGTCACGTTCAAAAAACCTGATTTCATCTGCGAAATCCGCTGCTCGATAACGACGCTGTCTGTAATATCCATTGATAGTGCAAAATATCCCTCGATGATGTTCTCGCTCGGAATTATCTCAACTCTTGTCCCGTTCAGCAATTGCGATGCCTGCTGCGCCGCCATAACCGAATTCTTATTATTCGGCAGAACGACAATGCAGTCAGCGTTTTGCTGAAGATAAGCATCAAGAAACTCTTCGCTTGACACATTCATCATTTCTCCGCCGTTAATGACATGTGTGCAGCCAAGATCCGACAACAGCTGTTCTGCGCCCTGCCCATTGGCAACGGATACTATTGCCATTGGCGTATGCTTTGCCTGCCTGTTAATGGAGCGTGTATGCATATTATGCTGCATCTGCATATTCTCGAGTTTGAATGTAATAAACTCACCATACTCCTGACTTGCAGCGATTATGCGAGCAGGGGTAAAGGTGTGGATATGCACCTTGACCCTTCTCCCATCCATGGACGCAACAATAGAAGTGCCATACAGTCCAAGCTTCTCCAGGTACGCATCCAGCACGAAATTGGCAATGTAGCGCGGTGAACTCATGAGCTGAAGCATGAACTCCATGCAGTAGCCATCTTCAAAGCTGCTGTTCTCATTAAATATCGCAGCATCAACTTCGGCTTGATTCTCGATATCTGCAGCCTTCGATTGATATTTCGAAGAAGTATTGTCCTGGATCAGTTCGCCATAGAGATACTTCAGCATTCCTTCAAATATGGCTATGTACCCGGCGGCACCGCTGTCGACAACATTGGATTCCTTGAGAACGCTAAGCATTTCGGGTGTATAGCTCAGCGTCTTTTTCATCTCTGCTATATACATCGACAGCAGGGCTTCGACAGTTGTCCTGCGATCCGTCTGACTACGGATATGCTCGATCCCCTCCCTTGCTACGGTAAGTATTGTCCCCTCGACAGGGCATACAACAGAGGAATATGCGGTTTTATACGCGCGGATAAGCGCATTCTTCAAATCATTAACTTCCGCTTCGCTGCAGCGCGCCAGTTCCAGGCAAAACCCTTTAAATAGCTGGGATAGAATAACCCCGGAGTTTCCTCTTGCGCCAAGCAGCATGCTGTCGTTAAGAGTTTTTAGATAGGCTCCCAAGTGGCTGCTGCTTCTCGCATTATTGACCCCATGCTGAAGAGTGAGGCACATATTGGTGCCTGTATCACCGTCGGCAACAGGGAAAACATTTAGATTGTTCAGCTCAGTTTCCTTTGTTCTTAGGTATGCCAAAGCATTCCTGGTCATCGCCTCAAAGTCAGAGCCATTAATTCTTCTTGTATTCACAGTTAGTTTAATAAACGGTTATTTTTCGTCCGTTTCCTTTCCGAGCTTAAGCAGGGACTTCTTCAGGAAGAAGGTCCCGATAAATGCAGCAAATACACCAATAGCAGAGATCAACGTCATATACTTGATGGCATCGGATGCGCTGTCGCCCTTACCCTTTAATGCAACAAGTACAATGCCGGTAGCGATACCCGTGGCGATGCCAGAGAACAAACCCTGAATTGCAAAGTACATGGCAGAATTCGATACACCGGTTGCCTCGCTTTCATCTGCTGCAAGCTGCGATGGGATCGAGTACGACACAGAGAACATTGAGCCTACTGCCAGCGAACATACCAAACCGCTTACTATTGAAAGAATACTCTTCAGGCTTCCCTGCGGCATAAGTCCAACAAAGAACAGCATCAGCATACCGACCGTGAAGCTGATAAGCGCAAATCGATACGCAGCTCCAAACCCCTTTCGGCGCTGAATTCGGCTGCACCAAATCAGCGCAAGCGGTACGGGAGCAAATGAAGCCATCATTACGAATACCATATTCAGCCCTACGAAGGAGAAATACTCATTGATGCCTCCGAGGAAAAGCTGCAAGCCGAAGCTCATCAGCGAATAAACTACCATCCAAACGATGAATGTTTTGTTACGGAAAGTATAGCCGATCGACTTCACCAGACTGACACTCTTGACTTTTTCATCCTCATTGCCATCCCTCTTGCGGTTGGATGGTTCCTTTATCATAAACATCGGGATCATCATCGTCAATGAAAGCGGAAGGACGATAAGCGCAACAAGGCGAACATTCATGCTGTTGAGCATCATACGAACAACAACATAACCGAGAATGAAGTAAAGGATATCGCATACGGCCTTTGTGTTCGAAATGATAGTTCGTTCTCTTTCGGTTTCCACGATTTCCGTGAATGTTGCATAATATGTGACCATCGTGAGCGTATAAAAGATGTAGAACACGCAAAGCACAATACCGTAATATATGGTATTAACGATGGTAGTGCCTGTGGGATCGGGGATGACGAGAAAGAGCAGGTATGCTACAACCATTGGGATAAAGCCAATAATCAGCGAAGGGCGTCGTCTGCCCCACCTTGTGCGAAGGTTGTCCGCAAATGAAGCCATAGGAATGTCGATAATTCCATCGATTATCTTTGCAACGAGTACGAAAACAGCCCAAACGGCAGCAACTACCAAATCTTTTCCGATATATGTTTGAAACGGAAGAACCTTATCAGCAAATCCGCCTGCCAGCAATGCACTGCACAGATAGGAGCCAAACATCAAGTTGAGCATATTGACTCCCATACCCGAAACGGCGTACAGAAGCATTTGACTTTTTTTATGAAGCTTTTTCATTTTATTTCTGATCTCCCAACAGTCTTCCGATTATTTCTCTTTCAACAGACAAATCCGAAGAAATAGGCTTGCCAACATAATAAGCCGCCATAAGTCCGGGGCCGACATTAATACCACAGCAGGGAAAAACATCGTTAATATAGACGGCCTTGGGATGGAACCTCTCCTCAATCATCTTCTTGTAGGCCTCAGCCTGCGGCAAACGATTTGTATGAGCCACGAATATTATCTGCTCTTCCGGATTCTCAATGGTCTCTCCGATGTAATCGAGTAGAGCGGAATAAGCAGCATTTGCCCCCTTTGCCTTACCGATAACGGTAGTCAAGCCGTTATAATCGAACTCACCAATGGGCTTAACACCTACCAAAGTTCCGAAGAAAGCCTTTGCATGCGTTATTCTGCCCTTTTTCGCAACGAATGAAAGGTCGTCAAGCCACCCCGCTTGGTGATAACGGTTCTTGTTGTCCTCGGTATATGCGGCGGTCTGCATAAGCGATAATCCCTTGCGACGCAGTAACGCAGCATTGATACACATCAAACCACAGGCAGCGCCAAAGCGAAGCGAATCAATGCAGCAAATGCTGGCCTCGGGATGATTTTCAAGCACCATTTTTGCACCCGTTTGTGCATTGTTATATGAGCCGCTGATACCGCTGGACAGAGTTATGATTAGGATATCGTATCCCTGAGAAACATACTTTTCAAATGCCTCTGCATATTCCTGTGGATTGGCAGGTGAAGTTGCATAGCTGGAAGGAGACTTCTTGAGATCGGCATAGAACTCCTCTCGTGAATACTCTTCCCAATTCATAAAAGTCCTAAGTTCCTTACCTCCCGGAAAAACAAGATGACCGGGAACGATCTTAATCTCGTACTCTTCAGAGAAAGCTTCGGCCAATTCGCACGCAGCATCGGCCATGATAATGTAGTCACGCATAATAACCTCCGGAATTAAATGATAAATTTATTTATAAAGCCAAATAGTTTTCCCCATTCGTTTTCGCTTGCAGTTACAAAGCCCATCGTGTGATTAGCGCCGCGAGCCACAAATAGCGCTTTATCCGAAGCACAGCTCTGATAGCTGCGGAGTCCATATTCAACGCTAACAGATTCATCTGCATCTCCGTGAACGAAGAATGCGGGAATGGTGGTATTTTTCAGCGAGTCATACACCGTCTTGCGAATATCAAAATGATATAGTATTCTCACAAGCATTGTGATGGAGGGCATAAGTATCGCACCGGGCGTATGGCGTTTTTTGAAGTCGCACATCAGCTGTTCATATGGTGATGAAAAGCCGCTGTCCAGTATCATCGCACCAACCTTTGCATTGTTGATCTTGTCTGAGGCATATTCTATCGTTGTGCTGCCCATGGATAGCCCTACAAGAAGGATCTTGCTAATATTCGCATGAACATCCTCCCATTCTATCCAATCGATAACATCGTACTGTTCCTGAAGCCCGAGCATCGTATGCTTGCCCCCGCTTTTTCCGTGTGCGCGGTGCCAAGGAAGCAGCAGATTATAACCCGCTTTGTACATCCTTTCTCCATATACGAAGAACGGTTCCTTCGGATCGGCACGATAACCGTGAAGCATGATAGCAGTCTTATCATAACCGCCATCCAAATACAGTCCTGCTAATACGGTTCCGTCCCGAGCAGTCATATGGACTTCATGGAAAGGCAGAGTTTTTATTCTGTCTTCCGATGCCTTCAGTCTGTCCGCATACGGAACATGATACGCTCTTACATGGCCCTCAGATGCAAAGGTGCTGTTTTTCTTTCGTGAAAATATACACCAAAAAATTATTAGCAGCGGAGCGGCGACGAAAACAACAAATACCCCGATCGCTATCAGAATATAACCTAACGGCTGCATACCTTATTACTTCCTATCTATGTTTTGGGGAAACAAAAGCTTAAAATGCCCTTCATCCGCTCTAAAGCACCGCATGCTTGAAATGTTTGCTCCGCTTACCGAAAAAATCAAGCCATGCTCCTGCCGGAGCAAAAATGAAGCTGCGGTGTCCTTCGTCGTATCGATTTTGGACGGCACAAAAACTCCGTTTCCGCAACGCTTAAAAATACTCTCCTTCTTTGTCCAAAGCTTAGCGAAGCTATCAATATCCGGATCCGGATATACTGCTCGCTCTTCCTCTGTAAGCACCCTGTTTTTTAGTGATTCCGGTACCTCTGTGTGTTTTCTCCTGAAAGCATCGACATCCTCGACATCTATGCCAACTTCGGAATTTGATACGCATACAGCCGCCGCAGTGTCCGTATGCGAAACAGAAAACCAATACGCATCACATAGCCACTTTCCTGACTCCGTCTTTTGAAACGCAAGCTCCGTAATAGGCTTATGAAACGAACGAGAAAACGCAAGTTCCAGAAGCTTCCATGCTGTGTACATCTGCGATCTCAGCCTGCTATTCGTTACCGTCGCAATCTCTGCCGATCGCTCTGGCGGATACAGCTCCGGCTTGTCAGGACAGGTAACAATCGATGAAATATACACATCAAGTATGCTTCGATTGCTCCACTTTCGCCTTACAGCATTCTCCTGTGAACAGTATTTGATCCCAAATACACACTCATAGGCAAAGTGTTCGCAATTATTATGGATAAGGCTGTAACCCCCTTCTCCAATGCGGGAACGAGCAATTCTCACCGTCTTATCGGCATCATACCGCCGCTTTTGGTCATTTCTATCAAGAATGGCGGTCTCAACAATGCTTCCGCAGGCGAATTCGTCAATACTGCATACGCATACGCGTTGTTCGTTCTCGGGAATAAGCGCAGTTGGCGGAAGTCCAAACTGGATTATCTCGTCCTCGGATATAAAGATTCCATAGTGATAGATCGATCCGATACGCACACGAATCATATCACCCTTTTTACATTCGGACGGCCACCATTTCACTTCATGCATTTCTCAATATAGTCAATAACGCTCCCCACGGTATCGAATGAAGACATATTCACATCAACAAACCTGATGTTAAACGTCTCTTCGATTGCAATGACAATGTAAAGCACACCTACCGAATTTAATCCCAGATCCGTAAACAGGTTCGTATCCTCAGTGCACTGCTCGGCCATTGCGGGATCATTTTCCCCCGCCGCAATCAAAATGCTCTTGAGCTCTTCAAAAATATCTCCTCTTGACATCAGCATTTGTGGTACCTCGCGATCTTCATGCTTGGAGTTCTTGCAAAGTCGGTCGTGCGTATCGTTATACGCTGCACACGCTCAAAACTCGGCAATACTTTGTTAACCTTTTCCAACTCCTCCATCATATACGCGCCGCTATCCTCAACGCAAAGCTTAGCGATTTCAGATGCCCTCGGCACGATCTCAAGCGCAAGAATATGCCTTCCCTGTTCATCTATATCTTCAAATACCTGTGAATCCTGAACGAACGGCAGTTCATTAAAACGGGCCTCGACCTCCGCAGGCGAAATGTTCTCGCCGCTCGGGAGAACGATGATCTCTTTTATCCTTCCGACGATGTAGAGATAGCCTTCATCGTCAAAGCGCACGAGATCTCCGGTCTTAAACCAGCCATCCTCAAAGGCTTCTGAATTATCAGCTCCTACATAACCTATCATTATGTTCTTTCCCTTGAGCCAAAGCTCTCCGTTTTCAACACGCAGCTGCTGATTTGGGTACGGAATGCCAACCGACTCAGGTTTTGTAAGGCTTTCCGGGTTGCCGGATACCAGATTTGCAGACTCCGTTAAGCCATAGCCTGCAAACATTTCTATACCCTGTTCATGGTAAGCACGGATAAGATAAGGAGATACCATCGCCGCACCGCAGATGATGTACTTCATATCCTTGCCAAGCATATTACGCCCGAATTTTCTTGATAATGAAAGTGCCATTTCGGCCAATGCAGGGACGGTAACGAGGATATTGGGCCTAAACCTTTCGATATCTCTGAACAGGTCAACATTATTGGCGCAGATAAACATATTGCTTCCGGTGTACAGAGAAGTCATCATGTTGCGGATAAGCCCGAAAACATGAGACAATGGCAGATGAAGCATATACTTAAGTCCAAAAACCTCTCTGTATCCATAGCAGCCGTTAACGGTGCCCTGCATGACAGCCTCGTTTGACAGCACGGCAACCTTGCTCTTTCCGGTCGTACCGCCGGTAAACATCATTGCGCAGGCATCGGAAGGCTCACATTCACACGCTTCGGTGCGAACATCGCTTGATTGTTCGATAGGAATAAGACGAATATGAGGCGCCATGCTCTTAACAAGCTGAACCTTATCATCAAGATCAGACTTAAATACAAGAGTATTGACGCCATACATCATACAGCATCCATATATGCTCTTATCATCGAGATGGGCCGGAAGGATAAGTGAAGAATACCCCAGCGTTGCTGCCGCAATGAATGCCTTTACAAAATCATATGAATTTGATGATAATATGCCGATGCAGGGCTTACCGTCGTCGGATTTTAACAGGGTGCGGAATCTTGCTGTATCCTCATCAAGCTGTGCATATGTATACTCATTCTGTGCATCAGTTATTGCGACTGCATCCGCAAATTCCTTTGAGCAGCGGCTCCACATCTCGCTCACCGTTCCAAACTCGATAATCCTATCAAAGGTCTGATCGTCCGTATACTTTCTGAATGCTTCACGGGATGGTGTGTTCATGATGTTATCCTTTCTCACTTATTGATTTTAGTTCACTTTCCTTGTTTCGAAGAAGCTCAGCCACTTCACTGATTCGAGCCATACTCGGGCGCTGCCCTATCAGCTTCTCCACATCGATCCTTTCGCCAATAACTGTTACGGTACGCTCATACCAGTGTTTGCGCGGTTTAGTATATATCGGAATGATTGGAGCTTTACCTTTGAGCGCCATAAGAATTATCCCCGACTTAAACTCTGCGAAAGCCGCAGCATCCTCCTGATGAATACGCCCTTCAGGAAAAATGCTGACGATATCACCGCACTCAAGGTGACCGGTGATGGTTCTAAACGAATCCATGCCGAAGTGTTCGCGATCGATCGGAATGCAGTGAAATCCTGTAAATACCAGCCTCTTGAGCTTTGTATTAAGCAATTCCTTCATGCAAACGAAATGATGCCTCCGGTATCCGACACTTACCTGAACAGAAATCGGATCCAACATGTTAATATGGTTGGCCATAAGCAATGCTCCTCCGCGGATAAGCTTTTTCGCCTGCTCGTTCTCATATAATAGCTTGGGGCGAAACCATATCAGCATAGGAATGGCTCCTGTAACTTTTGCAATATCAAAGAATAGATATCTGAACGAAATCAGTCTATGCTTTTTTACCTTTGGTTCGTTCATCAAGCATTCCCCTAAGTTCAATTATCTTGCTTCGAATTTTATTGCTCACAAGTGCAATGTTTTCCTTATCGGAAAGGCTGCTGTCCGTCAGCTCCGATGCATAGAAAGGTTTTCCGATAATAACATTGGCTCGCTTCTTTTTGAAATATGAGCCGTCGGTGTAAACCGGTATTATCGGCGCACCGGACGATAGTGCGATATACGCAGCGCTTGTTTTAAACTCCAGCGGCGTTGTTTCTCCCGCACGCGGAAGCCTGCTTTCAGGGAATATCCCGACTACTCCCCCACTATTCAGAATATCTTCAGATTGGATAACAAAGCCGAAATCATGCCCGTTGCGGTCGACTCGTATCCCTCCCAGCATTTTCAGAAGCAGCGCAAGGGGTTTACGCTCATAAAGCACCTCCGCCATTTGAAACCTTAGGACTCTGGACATAAATACGAACAGGTACACTGCATAATCATAGACCGAGGTATGATTAGAAACAATGATCGCCGGTCCTTTTATTCGCCTTTTTTGAACCGCTGCATCCTCGTAATGTATCTTCGTCCTAAAGCAGAGAAGCTGAGGAAGCCATCCGGTGATTCTAACAAACGCAATAAATGGCTTAATCATCATTCATCTTAGCCCTGATACACTCAGCAAGACGTCCGGGTGTATTGAGCTTCTCCGTATCTCCTATTGTCAGGTTGATCCCATACTCCTGCTGAATAGCAGTAAGCATTGCAAAATAGTCCAAGCTTGTCCCTCCGCAATCGGAGAAGAAATCGGAATTCGGGCCGATCTCGTTCGCAGATTTTTCAAGCGCAGCAGCAAATATCGAGATCATCTGATCCGTCAGCATATCAGAGCTCATATCATTGTCTTTCAGCGTATCCGGAGTAACGATGCTAAGCTCTCCACGGGCGTATCTTTTGGCTATCGAGCTCCTGTTTATCTTAAAATCATTGTCACCAATAAGCACGTCTGTAATGAAGACAGTAGACACAATGGCTCTGTTCATGCCCGACTCAGAAAGAACAGCGTTGACTCTTTGCTGCATCTCGATAAGCTTCTCCGGCCTTATATCCGGTTTGACCGAGATAACAAGTGTTGGAATGTTAGCCTCTTCTTTTCTATCTGAAATGAGACACACTCCTCTTCCTATGCCGTCAAATAGTGGCTCGATCAGACATGGATTCAGATTCTCGCCGTTTTGACCTATCACAACGTCATCCGCTCTCCCCATGATCTGATAATGACCGCACTTGCATACTGCCAAATCCTTAGTGTTGAACCATTCATCCCGACTGTAAACAACGTTACCTTCCCGAATGCGTTTTGCAGCCGAACTGCTTTTTACAAGAAGCACTCCGTCATCGTTGATGCGGTACTCGCACGACCTCATTGGCTTTCCGACATAGCAATTATTGAGCCAGCTTCGTCTGTTGCTTAGCTCTACAGAGGTAATACCTATTTCGCTTGCGCCATATCCGTTGGCAAGATGATACCCTATTCTGTTAAAGAATTCAATGACCTGTTGGCGTATTTCACTTCCACCCGTTATCATAAAGCAGATGCTATCGCCAAACAACTCGTCCCTGACCTGCTTGAGCAGAAAACGAGTAACAAGCCTTCCGACAGCTGGGATTCCTGCAAGCTTCATTCCCAAGTTGAAACGCTTTTCAGCGTTTCAGACTGAAGACAAAAACACCTAAAGCAGAGTTAAGCAATCGTGCATAGC